>NC_015730.1:322083-644166 GCF_000154785.2 Roseobacter litoralis Och 149 | reverse complement strand
CGCTTTGTTCCGCCGGGTCGCCGCCACATGAGCGGTATCCTCACATTAAACACCGGCTCGTCATCGCTGAAATTCGGGCTTTACCGGGATGCGCCGGAACCCCAGATGCTGCTCTACGGTCAAGTCGATGAAATTGGCGACAACGCGCTGTTGATCCTGAACACCAGCGAGGGAAAAACCAAACAGAAGGTATCGGCCCCCACGCCCGCTGCCGCGCTGGATCATGTTATCAAGGCGCTGGCACCGCATATAACCGGGTTGCCCATCCACGGGGTGGGCCACAGGATTGTGCATGGCGGCACGGATTTTACGAAACCCACGCTGCTGACCGGCGATGTGATGGCGGCGCTTGCCCGGTTCAACCCGCTCGCACCGCTCCATCAGCCCCATAACCTGGCCGGGGTTGAAGCGGCGCGCGCGGCCTTTCCGGATTCTGTTCAGATCGGGTGTTTTGACACGGCGTTTCACCGGGGCCATCCGTGGGTCAATGACACCTTTGCCCTGCCGCGCGCCTTTTATGACGAAGGTGTGCGGCGCTACGGGTTTCACGGGGTCAGCTATGAATACATCACTGGGGTCATCAAAACCACCTACCCCGACCTGCACAAAGGGCGGCTGGTGATTGCGCATCTGGGCAACGGGGCGTCTATGTGTGCGATTACCAACGGAAAAAGCGTCGGGTCCACCATGGGATTTTCGGCATTGGATGGTTTGCCCATGGGCACCCGCTGCGGCCAGATCGACCCCGGTGTGGTGCTGTATCTGCTCACGCAAAAGGGCATGGCCCCCCTTGAAGTGATGGAGATGCTCTATTCTAAAAGCGGGCTGTTGGGCCTGTCGGGGATCACCAGCGATATGCGCGAACTACTGGCCTCGGATGATCCGCAGGCGCGCGAAGCAATCGACTACTACGTATTCCGCGCCCGGCGCGAAATCGGGGCGCTGACGGCGGTGCTGGGGGGGATTGATGCGCTGATCTTCTGCGGGGGCATCGGGGAAAACGCAGCCCCTATCCGCAGCCGCATCGTTGAGGGGCTGGAGTACCTGAACATTACGGTTGACCCAAAGCAAAACCAGCGCAATGCGCGCGATATCGGCACGGGATCAACACGCGTGATGGTCATCCCGACGGATGAGGAACGCATCATCGCGCGCGCGGTTCATGCGGCAATATCATAGGGCATGACGCCTTGGGCCGGATCAATCACAACACGGGGCCGATGGTGGCGATGACATTGTGCCAGATGCGTTCGTGTCGGGGCCATGTGCGCACCGCTTCAAGCAGCACAGGATCGGATTGCGCGATATACCCGGCCTGCCTGTCACAGACCGCTTGCGTGATGCGGGCGTCCTGCAAAAGCACGTTGTTTTCATAGTTCAGATCGAAACTGCGCAAATCCAGATTGGAGGAGCCGATCAGCGTCACTTTATCGTCTATTGTCAGCGTCTTGGCATGGAGCAGCCCCGCTTTGAACTCGTGGATATGACACCCGGATGACAGCAGCCTGCGATAATAGCCGCGGCTGGCGGCGGCCACGATCCAGCTGTCATTCTTTTGCGGAAAGATCAGCGTTACACGCACGCCGCGATGAGCCGCTGCACAGAGCGCATCCAGAACCGTCGCATCCGGCACGAAATAAGGTGTGGTCAGCGTTATCGTGCTCTGCGCGCAGTTGAAAAGGCTGGAAAACAACTGCGGTGTTGCGCCGTTGCGTTCTGTCGGGCCATCCCCGATTGCATGGGCCGGGAAGCCGGGGGAAAGACACTCGACCTTCAAGGCACCGGGATCGAATGCTTCGCCGGTGGCCTGCATCCAATCGCTGATGAACAGCAATTGGTTCTGCGCAACCACGGGCCCCTGAAAGCGCAGCATGATGTCCACCCATGGCCCAAACCGGGCCTTTGGCAGAAACTCCGGATCGGCACAGTTGCGGCTGCCGCAATAGGTGATCTCGCCATCAATGACGGTGATCTTGCGGTGGTTGCGCAAATCTATCCGGCTGGTCAGCAGTGTGAGGATGGGGCGGTTGAGCGGCAGTGTCACGGCGACCTGAACGCCTGCCTCTTTCATCTGCGTCCACAGCGGCGATCTGATCAGCGCGCGCGATCCCAGCCCGTCGGCCATGGCACGACATGTCACCCCGCGTTTAGACGCGCGCATTAAGGCTTGCGCCACCTCAGTGCCGGTGCCGTCCGTCAGCCAGATGTAATACAGCACATGTACGTGGCTTTGGGCGCGATCAATATCGGCGATCATGGCGGCATTGGTGGCACGTTCATCCGCCATCAATTCCGCCTGATTACCTGCCATGGGAAAGAACCCGTTGATAGAACTCGCGTAGCGGAATGCGGATTGGTAGTAGGGGTCGATCAGGGCCTCGCAGCCCCCCGAGTCGCCAAAGATCACGCCTGCCTGTGGTCGTATTTCATCAAAAACCTGTTTGTGCCGCTTTTCCGCGTGATGGCCGAGGTCAACCTCACCAAACAGAAAGTAAAGCCCGCTGCCAACATAAGGGACAACGGCGAGAATGATAAACCACGCCAGCCGCGCAGGCGGCGACAGGTCATCGCGCAACAGAATGCGCACCGTGAAAGCAGTAACGATCATAAAGTGCGCCAGCAAAAGCAAGGTCATGGCTCGGCCTTTGTGAAATCCACGGTGATCACAATTGGTAGGTGATCTGACGCGCGTACCGCAAGTGTAGACTTGTGCACATGCGAAGACACAACGCGCAGACCGGGGCCAAGCACAAACAGATCAAGCGCCGCTCTGGGACGGGCGGCGTGAAAGCTCAGACCCGGTGAGACGATCTGCGCATCTGAGCCAAAATCAAGCCGCTTGAGGTTCCATTCGTTGAAATCCCCGGCAAGTATCACGGGATGGGTTTGACCCTGCAAAACCTGCCTGAGCACATCAACCTGTTTGCGCCGCGTCCCCGGTGTCAGGCCAAGGTGCACGCCGATAATCTCAACACAGGGGTCAGCGATCTGCACAGAGACAGCCCCGCGCGGATCAATCGACGGCAGATCAATGCGGCGCGCGGCGTGGCTGTCATAGTGGGATCGCAACAGTATCGTGTTCCCGTGCCACCCGTGGCTGAGCGCGCGGATGGAAAAGTCAGGCAACAGATAACCCAGTTCACTTTCCAACCGTTCGATCGGCAGCACCCCTGCCCGCGTGCCGGTTCTGCGGTCAGCCTCTTGTAAAACAACAACATCCGCGTCGATCTCAAGCAGAACATCCGCGACCCGCTCCGGGTCACGCCGCCAGTCGAGACCAACAGCCTTTCGAATGTTGTAGCTTGCAATTTTCACAGTTTGGACTTCGGTTTCACTGTAAACTCGGTTCCTTCGCCGCCAGTCACTAAAAAACGTTGCCCGTATGAACCCGCAGATACCGTCCGCAGCATCAGGCCAACCCGGGAAGCACGGCCTTGCCCCCCGCAACAATCATTTCGACCGCAATGGCCAACAAGGTCATTCCCATGAGCCGTGTCATAATCACACGCATCGTATCGCTGAGAACCTTACCGAAAAAGGATGCAAAAAAGAGCACAACGAACAATAAGGTCAGGATGACGCCGACGATCCCACCAAGGGCGAGCATGGTATTGAGGCCCGTCGTGTGTCCGGCATAAATGATCAGTGTGGCGATGGTGCCCGGCCCGACAATCACCGGAAATGTGATCGGGTAAAACGCAAGCCCGGTTAAGTCTTGCATATGGTCTTGTTCTTGTTCCGTGCCCTGATGGGATGTCACGCTGTTGCCGTTCAACATCGACCAGGCGATATGTGACAGCACGATGCCGCCGGCGATGCGAAACTCGTCAATGGTGATGCCGAAAAATCCGATGATCTGTTGGCCTGCAATCAGGATGACAGTGCACATAACGGCTGAAAAAACCGTGACTTTCACAGCAAGTGTGCGCTGCTGTGCGACGGTAAAGCCCGCCGTAAGCGCCAGAAATATCGGCAGGTTCACGAAGGGGTTCATGATGGCAAACAGCGCACCGAAAGCTTTGATCAGTTCGGGATAGTCCATAAATCACCCTTGGCTTTCGGTCCCCGCGCAGCAGGTCTCTCGTCTGGAAACAACAGTGACCGCGCCCCGCTCACATGCAAAACGCACACCTTGCACATGTTTTGCAAAACACCGTCGAGGCGCAGCCCGTTATGTCCAGTATCTGGCAAAAGCACCTTTTGAGGCACCATAGTTTTTACCGAATGCTTCGGGCGCATCGCAAAAGGCAACGACATGGCGTTCTACTTTTGCGGATTCAAGCGCTGCAACAGTCTCGCGCACAGCGGCGCGGGGGCTGCGATCATAGGCCGTCACCAAAACATGTGCATTTAAATGCGCCGCAATTCTGGAAGCATCCGGCACGCTGAGAACGGGCGGGGTGTCAAAGATGATGATTTCATACCTCTGGCGCAGCGCTTCGATCAATTGCGAGAACCGCTCCACCTCCAGAAGGTCGGCCGGATTGACCTGTGACTGACCGCTTGGCAGCAAATCAAACCCGGAGGATTGCGTTATAATCGCATCCGAAGGATCGACCTCTCCGGCGATGACCTCATGCAGGCCGGGTTGATCGGGGGTAATTCCAAGACTTTTGGACAAAGTGCCCGAGCGCATGTCCCCGTCAACAACGATCACGCTGCGGTCAATCTTGGAAAAGCTATGCGCCAGCGCTTGCGTGACCAACGATTTACCTTCACTCGGCAGCGACGAGAAAACACCGGCAACAAGCGGCCCGGTTGCGTCCGCGCTAGATACAAGCCGATGGCGCAAGGCGCGTATACCATCAAGGAAGGGCGACGCCTCTTTAGAGGACAAATCCAGCGTTCCAGATAGGTTTTTACCCCCTTTGCCACCGTGCGCCGAGGGCAGCTGAACGACACAATCGCTGCCCGTGATTTCCGCCAGCTCGGAGACGCGGCGCACGCGGTCGTTCGCGGCTTCGCGCACCAACACATGCGCGATGCCGATAAAGAGACCCAGAACAGCCGCGATGGCCACCATGCGACGACGCCCCTGGGCATCCGTACGCAAGGGCGCTTCGGCCGTGGCGAGAACCTGCGCACCGGCATCCCGCAATCCGGTTTGGATCGACAGCTCCTTGAGACGGGCCAGTGAGCTTTCATAGACCTGCGACGTGGTTTCAACCTCTACCTCCAACTGCCGCAGACCGACCATGAAGGCGTTGGCTTCGGCAATCCGTTCCTCAATGGCATCAAGTCCATTGCGCAGCGCCGTGTTCAACTGTTCGAACCTTGAGCGCTCTGTCTGCAACGCGCCGAGCAGCGTCTCAACGTCCTGCGCAAGGGTGTCCGCACCAATGGCCCGACCCAGATTGGTCCGCTCCATGCGCAAGAGTGTTTCGTTTTGATCAAGCGCATCCCGCACCGCTTGGAAATCGCTCGCAGATGTGGCGTTCAGCACTGCAAGTGCGGTGTCCAGTTCATCCAGCGACGCCTGTGTGCTCTCCAGTCTTGACCGGACGTTCACGGTTTCGCCTGCCAGATCGTTGGCGGATTCCATCGCGGAACTGGTGGCACCCGCACTATAATCCTGCAAAAGCGCCTGATCAGCCTCCAGACGCAAGCGCAGTTCGTTGACCCGCGTTCTGAGGGCACCGGCAGCGCGTTCCGTTTCGCTTTGCCCACGTTCCAGTTGGTAGTCGAGATAGGCATCGAGATAGGCATTCGCGATGGCTGCAGATTTTTCCGGTACAGTCGTCGTTGCTCGCAGCACGATCACATTTGTTCCCGGCAAAATGCTGACTTGCGTGATCGAGGCCAGCCAGTCCAAAGCGAACTGACGCACGATGCTGTCGGGGTAAATCTCTGCCTCAGGATCGTCTTCGAGGATCGCGATATTCGGGTTCACCTCGGGATCATTGGTCAGATCCAACCGCTCGATCACCTGAAGCGCTAGGCTGCGCGACCCCAGAATGGTCAATGCGTTTACGATCGCCCCCTGCGTCACCTCGATGTCGCCGGCACTGTCAAACTCGACGATTTCCAGATTCCCGCGCGCCAGAAGCATCTGCGCCTCGGCGGTATAGGTATCGGGCGATCGCAACACCAAAATCGCGGTTAGCAACGTCAGGATGAAAGCCGGTAGCAAAATACGCAGCTTGTTACACCACAAAAGTCGCCACAACGCCACGATCCCAACCGGAGAATCATCTTGGTCGGGCTGTTCAGGGAAGGTGTTTCTGGGCGTATAATGCATCTGGATTACTCAATCATCACTTTGTATTGCCATGCCGACAATTTCATACCGGCGTCCGCTGGCCCCGTATGAAGCCAAAAATTATCTGCCGCGTTAATAAGGCTGTTTGTTAGGGCATGAAAGAGCAAATGGCTTTTCCGTCCAATTGGGCGTCAAATGCACGCGAGAAGAGAGAAAGACGCTCAGGTTATCGGCATTATTAACCTATTGGGCGCGAATCTGCTTGCCATTGCTTGCGCCCTGCAGGCGTTAAGATGTAAGCCCTGTGGGACACCACGCAAAGACTGACGGATAGGCATTGTGCGATGACGCTACCCAATTATTTTTACGGCGGCCCACCAAAAGCAGGCTCTTCCTGGATTTACAGTCTCCTGGCCGCGCACCCCGAGGTTTTTGTTCCAGACGGGAAATACGTGCAGTTTTTTACGGATTTCTATGATCGCGGGATCGACTGGTACGAACAGCTTTATGATCAGGCAACGCCCGAGCAGACGGCACGATGTGATCTGACCACGGACTACCTTTTTGTTCCCGAAGCAGCAGAGCGGCTTGCGAAACACATTCCAGATGCGCGGGTTTTCTTTTCGTTGCGCAACCCAGCAGAGCGCGACTGGTCTGCGTATCAGCATCTGTTGCGCACAGGACAGGCCCGCGGTTCGCTTGAGCAGGAGGCCGATACCGCGCACCGCCTTTTGTCGACCTGCAGTGCGTATTCCGACGCGATTGAACGATCCTGGCGGCTGTTTGGCAAAGAAAACACGCATATCCTGTGGTTTGACGACATCAAATCAAACCCTCAGGCGGCGGCAGATTCGTTGCATGATTTCATGGGCGTGTCCCGCCGGTTGATTGGCGCGGATGACGAGGGGGCCAAGAATGTGGCCCGCGCGGCGCGTAACCCCTATGTGAACGGTATGCTGAAGCAAGGTGCCGTCGCATTACGTGCGGCCGGCCTGAGCAAAGTGCTTGGCAAACTCAAGGACAGCGCGCTGGTCGACAAGGTCCTCTTTAGCAAAGACCGGGTTCCAAAGCTGCGCGATACCCCTGATGCGCTTGCTTTTCTGACCGAGAGGCATGCCGCTGAAATCGACCGGCTCGAGACACTGTTGTCGCGCGATCTGTCCACATGGCGAGGGCGTCCGTGACAACGCGCGCGCGGACGAACAGCGTATCTGACGCTTTGGGCGCGCTGAGTTGGCGCGTTTATATCTTTGCTGTTCTTCTGAGCTTTTTCGTCGTTGTCGAACCTGCACCAACGGATTTGGTGTTCATGATTGCGGTGGCAATCTTTTGCTTTTCGCGACCTGTCACCACCAATTTTCTGAGCGGGTCCGCGTTGCTTGGCGTGTATTTATACCTCGCGTTTTCCGTTCTATCGCTCATTTTTGTGGAATTCGTTTTTGTGTTTGCCGTGCGGGCCGTCGCAATTGAGTTTTACATGATCGGGCTTTTTGTCATGACCGCCTATTTCGTGAAAACGAGAGGCGATCAGGCTTTTGCAACCATTCTGGGCGCGATGGCGATCGGCGGTGTTCTTGCGTCTTTTGTGACGCTTGTGGCGTTGTTAGACCTCATTCCCAACAGCGAAATTCTGTTTCGCGGTGAGGGGGCAAGGAACCGGGTCAAAGCGACCTTCAAAGATCCGAACGTGTTTGGGCCCTTCTTGGTGCCGGGCTTCTTGTTTCTGGCTTGGGTCGTGGTGGAATCAGCCCGTTTTCGCCTGTTGGCGCTCGGGGCGATGGGTCTGGTGACCATTTCGCTGATCGCGACTTTCTCGCGGGGTGCATGGGTTCATGCGTTTATCTCGCTGTCGGTCTTCAGCCTTGCTCTGCTGATCTATCGTCCCACGGCGCGCGCGATGTTCACGGCCATTGTCTGGTTTGCCATTATCGCCTGCTGCATCGGTTTGCTGTTTCTTGATCAGATCACAACACGCCTCGCGGATTCCTTTTTTGCGCAGCGCCTGTCCCTGCAAAGCTATGACACATCGCGCTTTGGCTATGTCGCAGATGCGGCCCGGCAAATCTGGGAGCATCCGCTGGGCATCGGGCCGTTTCAGGCGCGTTATGTTTATGGTTATCTGCCGCATAACACTTTTGTTGCCTTTGCCATGCACAATGGCCTCTTGGCCTGTCTGGGCCTGATCCTGATTTATGGCTCGGCAATGGCCCGGTGCATCATCAAAGTCGTCAATCAGCAGCCCGGCTGGACAAAATATGCACTGGTCTTTTCGGTTCTGCTGGGGCTTGTGGTGCTGATGCAGGTTGTGGGCGCTATCCACTGGCGGCACATGTATCTGGTCTGCGGGCTGGCCTTCGGGACTTATACAACAGACACACTACTGGTGGCCTCAAACAAGCTGAGCAGGCGTAAAGGCGTTGCGCGTCGCCGAAACTGGCAGCCTGCTGAATGACCACGATCAAGACCGGGGCCCTAAAAAGATGAAAAAACTCATGCTCGGCAGCGTTTTGTCCGCCGGTCTGAAAGTGGCAAGCGCCGGACTGACATTCCTGATGTTCATGCTGCTTGCCCGCGTTTTGGGCGCGGAGGAATATGGGTTGTTTGCCTCAATGTTCGCGCTTGGAACGATTGGCGCGATCACGGCACTCTTTGGGCAACACACGCTCAGCATCAAAACGCTGTCTGCACTTGGCGACGGTCCTGAACGCGCAGCGGACCGGCGCTTTGCCCTTCGACGCAGTTTTCAGATCACGCTGGTTGGTGCCGTACTCGTGATCGGCGCGATCCTCGGGGCAGGCATGGCTGCCCCGGTGTTGGGTTTTGACGTTAATCCCGTCTACCTGATCGGAGCCTGCGCGCTGGTCATCCCCTTTGCGCTGGCCGAACTGGTGTCGCACCAATACCGCGGCTTTGGCAGTATTCTCTGGGCGCTGGCGCCGCGCGATGTGTTGTGGCGCGCAATCGTCCTTTTGGCCTGCCTGGGTGCGGCCAGTCTGCCGTTTGTGTTCCGGGATGCGTTTACAGCGATGATTGGCATTTCGCTGGTGTTGATGGCCCTCGTCGTCGTGCAGCTTATCGCGATGCTGATCCGCTATCGCGACCAGTTTGCGGCCCAACCGGGTGCTCAGGTCACCGCCACCATGCCGTGGGGCGTGTCGGCGTGGATGTGGGTCGCATCGCTCGGCACAATGGGCGCGAGCCTCAATCTCTCCGCCGCCGCGCTGTTTTTGCCCCCCGATCAGATCGGGGCCTATTTCGCGGCCCAGAAAACATCGCAGCTTTTGCAATTGCCCATCATCGCGATCAACATTGCGGCGACACCTGTTTTCGCCCGGCTTCACAGCCAAAACGATATCAGCGGTCTGTGCGACGTGGGCCGAAAACTTGCGATGCTGATCGCGGGGCCACTGGCCATCGGGGCCGCCATTCTGATCTTTTTCGCGCCTGATCTATTGTCCCTCTTTGATCCAAGCTTTGCCGCTGCGGCGCTCGCGTTGAGTATTCTGGCGGGCAGCTACCTCTTGATCGGGCTGGGTGGGCCGACCCGACCCCTGATGTTGATGAGCAATGGGGAACGTCCCGTGGTGCGCATGACCCTGATATCCGAGGCGGTGGGCCTGATGCTTATTCCCATACTGGTGCCTGCGTTCGGGATTGTTGGTGCCGCGCTGGCCGCACTGGTTGTGCGTGTGCTGTTCACCCTTCAAACCGTTGCATGGTGTCGCACCAAGCTCGGCGTTGATACATCCATCCTATCTTTGTTGCCCGGCGGCAGGCAGACGGGTTAAAAAGCGCCTAGTCCATCGCATAGCCGTAGCGGCGCGCCGCTGGCCCACAAATCAGCTGTGCCAATCTTTGGTCGGTCTGCGAGATGTCATCGCGCCACGAAGTGTTGGGATCAAGCGTGATCTCCCCCACAACAAACCGCGACGGGTTGCCGCTGATGGAGTGCTGGGCATGCACAAGTGCTGCACGACCATTCCCAACCCCGGCTTTGCCCGACACCGCCTCGAACAACGGTGCTGCACCGGACAACAGCGCCTCTTGCCAGTTTTCGGCAAAATCCTCGAAGCGTATCCGGAAATACATGTCGGGTGCCAATTGCGCAAACCGCTCGCATTCGGCATTCACCACCACCCATTGCAAGAGCGAGCGTGTGGAAGAATATCGCGGAAACAACTGCCCCTCCGGCGCGTCCTGGCGCTGTTTCGTTTTTTTCCACGAATGCAAAACAGCACGCGGGTCGCGGACCAAATGCAGGAAGGCGACATCAAAAGAACGTTTCCGGTATAGCAGGTTCAGCGCGTAAAACGGGCTTTTGGACGCATCAATCAGAACCTGACTTTGGCTTTTCTCAAAAGCTGCGGAATAAAGTGACATCAAAAGATCAAGATCGGTTGCAGTGCGCTCAAAATACATCTGACGTGACCGGCCATTGTGCAGCCCGGGAAACTGACGGCGTCGCGCCCCACTGCCGACAGAGCGCACCAAGGCCCGCGCCCGGTCAGGGTCGATGGCGTTCAGCGTTTCCGTGCCAAACGGAAGGCTCGGCCAGAAGGCACATTCTGAAAACGCGCGTTCGCAGCCACAAATGCCATTGTCGATGACACCACGGTCCCAAAGATAGCGCACCTCGCCCATGGATGCGGATGCGGGCATGGACCCGAGAATATTCGCCATGACGGAGCTACCACTGCGGCCCCACCCCAATATATAGACCACCAGAGGGCGCGGCTGTTGTGTGAACCCAATCGGTGAAGTGCTAGACATGGCCAGCCCGTACTCCAGCCGCTGCATTTGCGACATGCCGCGCAAGCGGAAATTGGCAAAAAGTAATGGTCATAAAAACAGCAACCAGAAAATTCTTGCACCTAGCAGTGGTGGAGGGAGCCCATTGGGTCAAGCCCTCGAGGCAAAATCGTCCGAATGTCGCCAATACTCTGCCGTCAAATCATACTATTTTGAAGACAATGCGGTTCTGGGTATATTTCACGCGCCGCACACTCTGGACAAAACTCGTGAAACCGGGGCAGTGTCTGCTCGTCAAGTGAAAGGGTAAAACGATGTGCTTAAATCGGGTCGGTGTTTGTTATGGGTAAGTCTTTGACGCATATTCTGGGACGTGCGGCGGGCACCTTCGCACTTGGGCTGGTTTGCGCATTTGCAACGGGTGCGGTGGCTGAACCTTATCGGCTCGCGCCCGGTGATCGTATTTTGGTCCAGATCATCGAGTTGGATAACCATTCCTACATCGGAACAGTCGACACAGCGGGCGAAATTCGCCTGCCCTATTTGGGCACACATCTCGCTGCGAACAAAACGCTTGATGAGTTGTCGCAGGATATTTCGCTGGCTGTGGCAGGCCGGCAAATCCGTTCTGTCCAGAACGGCATATCCTCGGTGATCGTACTGGATGAACAGGACATTTTCCTTGATATCGACACCTACCGTCCCGTGACGGTGGTCGGGGCCGTTGCTGCACCGGGCCGCGTTCCTTTTGAACCGGGCCTGAACGTGCGTGCCGCCATCGGTTCGGCCGGGGGTAACGCCCTGGCGGGACAGACAGAACGCGTTGACCAACTGGCGAACTTCCGCACCCGGCAGGCCGAGTTGCGCGAGACCGAAGCCTGGCTTGCGGCCGAACTCTGGCGCATCGACGTCATGCTGTCCGGTGCGGACAGTGACGCCCCGATTGATGAAGAATTCCAGATTATCGTTGACCGTCTCGACAGCCGCGATGTTGAGAACTTTCGGCGGATGATTGATGGCGCACGCGCGCAGCTGGACCGGGAACGCGAAGACAACGCAGCACGCATCGTTCTGACCAAGAAACGCACGGAGTTTCTTGAAACCGCGCTGTCGCAGTTTCAAACAGCATCAGAGATCGAAGAAGAAAGGCTTCAGGATGTTCTGCAGCTTTCGAACCGTGGGCTGACCACCGTCAACTCTCTCGATAATGCACGCGAGGGGGCGCTTAACGCCTCGTCACGCTTGCTGACAACACAAGCCGACCTCGCCGCCGCAGAGAGCGAACTACAGTCCCTGATGATTGAAAAACAGGGGCTGGACGCCGATTTCGTTCAAGCATTGATGGATGAGAAAGCCAAGTTTGAGCGCGACTACGACGAAGCGCGCGCGCGCCTGACCAGTCTCAATCGTGAATTGGCGCTCGGCACCTTCACCGTTGAACAGGACGACTCCACAGAGCTTACGTTCATCCTGCACCGTCAAAACGGGGCGAGCGAGACAAGCACAGAAGTCACGCCGGACACGCTCTTGCGCCCCGGCGACGTTGTTGAAGTGATCTTTACCTACAACTGAAAATAACGCGTCAGGATGGGCAGTTCAGCGCCGGTTGCAGGACGCCATTGTCTTGCACCTCGGCACCGATTTTGTTCCAGACATCCCCACCGGATGACAGGATGATGTTACGCTCGACTTTGACGTCTTGTGCGAAATCTCCGATGCCGCCCAGCCGCACCGCGTCCCGCTTGACGCCGCAAATGCAGTTCTCGGCTATGGTGATATTGCTGAACTTACCGATCCCGGCGTCGTCCTTGTGGCGATAGACCATGATGCCGAAACCATTGCTGTCAAAGACAAGGTTATCGACCACCTGAATGCGATCAAGGTTCGGATGGAGCGGATCACGCCCCGATTCTCTCGCCAGAACGATCCCGTTCTGGACGCCAAATACGGCGTTGCGCCGCACGTCAATATTCGCGACTGTCCGGCTGCCTGAGTCAATATAAATGCCGTGCCGATCGATCCCATGCATAACATTGTCCGTGATCGACCCGTTGATCGCCCCTGCCTTGGCGTCAATCCCATACTGGCGTGTATCGAATATGTAATTGTTTCGGATCACAAACCCATCCACACCGCCGCCTAGGGAAATAGCTTCATTCACGCCTTTGGGGAAATTCGTGTTGGTCATCCTGTTGCCCTGAATCAGCACATCGAACAAACGGTATTCATCGACTTTGGTGACATAGCGCATGACGATTCCGCCGACATAGATCGCAGAGTTACCGGTCGTATCAATGTCGTTGTTGAGAATACGGATGTCGCGCTCTCCTTCATCGGTGCCTTCGACAAAAATCCCATCGCGGGCGGCATTCTGCAGACGGAAACCTGAGACGGTAATATGGCTTGCACCGCGGATTTCGATTAACCCCCGTGTTTCTCTGCCCGTCCCATCGATCACGGCGCGCTCTGCGCCATCCGTTTGCGCCGCAATGATAATCGGGGCCGACGGCGTACCCGACGTACGCATCACGACAGGTCGGTAGTTTCCCGGCTGCACAACGATTTTGTCCCCGGGACGCGCATTGTTCAATGCAACCTGCAACTGTTGCAACGGACGTGCTTGGGACCCGTCCCCTCCGCGCGCAGCACGATAGGACACAAAGACCAGCCGGTCAGGGTTTTCTTCGATGACCGGAACACTCTGCAGAGCCAATAGATGCTGCGCCATGGCAGGCGTGCTCAGGCCCTTGTTTGCCAGCATTTCCAGTGCACCAACACACCAGCCCCCAGCCTGATTTGACGCCTGATTTGACGCCTGAACAGGCGACGCAAAGCTGGCTGCTAACGCCAACAGCGGAAAAATCAGATGACGACCGCTCTTGAAAATGGCGCTCATTTTGACACGCTTCATAGTTTATTCATTCCATTTTGACCCAGATCATCTCAAACACCCCGCTTTTGTCCATATTGCTACGAACTTATAGATATAAAACCGCATCTGGGCACTGGAAGCCATCGCGTCACAGACTTATCAATAGAAATGACCCGTTTTTTCTGGCAAACGTAGCCGAACCCTAGGAATTGTAAGCACCCAATGAATTCCAGCCTCAATACAGCGGAAATGCGCCTGCATGTCGCCTTTGCTAAAATCGGCTTTACGCAAGATGAACAGCGGGCGGCCGAATCGCTCGCGCGGCAAGTCACCGACTGGGACAGCTTTGTGGCGACAGCCATGCGCAACTTCAGCCTGCCCAACATGCGGATGCACCTTGGCCGCATGAACCCTGATTGCGTACCGCAAAAGGTGCATGACGAACTAAAAACTGCTGCCAATGCATCTGCTATCCGGAACATGTTGCTCGTTTCTGCCCAGCATCAATTCAAGGAAAAATGCCTTGATCCGCTTGGTGCGGAGGCGTTGTTTTTCAAAGGCATCAGTCTTGTAAGTCAGTATTACCCGGATCTTGGATTGCGACCTTGCCGAGATATAGACGTTCTGGTGCGCCCCGAAACGCTGCGCCCTATCGTGCTTACCGCGATTGAAGCCGGATATCAGTTTGTCGTGCCGGGCCAGGCGGAGCATCCGTTGACTGAACCTTCCGAGATTGACGCGGCCCTTCATTACCGCAACGATGCCAGCCTTTTGACGCCTGAAGGCATGGCGATTGATCTGCAGGTCAAGCTGGATAAATACTCCGGAATCTTCGCGCGCGAGGATGTCTTTGCGCAGGCTATACCCGCCGTGCTGGGTGGCAAAGAGTTCATGACAATGCCGCCTGCATTTCTGTTCAATTACCTGTGCCACCACCATGCCCGGCATGTCTGGTCCCGGCTGCACTGGCTGAGCGATATTGATGCGCTGGTCAATTCACCTGATTTTGACGTTGATGAGGCCGTGGCACTGGCAGACAAGCTAAATCAGCGCGGCACGGTTGAGGCCAGCCTTGAAATGCAGCGGCTCATGTCACCCGAGCAATCATGGGATGACGCGCCGGAATTGTGGCGGGGTTTCAAATTTCTGGAACTCAGCCTGCGTAATTTGTCTGGTGATCTCGACCTCGAAAAACGTATCGGTTTCAACATGAAGGGCGGGGAGTTCATGTTCGACTGGCAGGCGGATGCCAGCCTCATTCGCAGAGCGCGCCTACGTCACTCGCTCCAAGTCTGGCAGCCGACGATCCGCCAATACACACGGTTTCCACTGCCACGCGGTTTACGCTGGCTCTATGTTTTCCCTCGTTTTATTCACCTGATGGAACGAACCCGTGACCGCGGCGGCAAAAAAGCGGACTGATCAAAGCGCGCATCACGGGCAGCATATTTACACTGGGCTCGCGCATCGCGCAGCGCCGTCACGACCAAACAGAAACTTTTCAAGGACATCAGATACCATGACGCAGCCGCTTAGAATTGCGCTTGTTCTGGAAACCTCTGGCGGCGGGTCCGGGCGCCACGCGCTTGATCTTGCCGAGGGGCTCGCCCAGTCTGGCCATGATGTCACGGTGATCTGGTCAGCCGTACGGGCGCAGGACGACTTTCGCTCAAGGCTGTTGGCAATGGAGGGGGTAAGCAACCTGCCACTGGCCATGCACCGCGCGGTTGGATTGGCAGATGCAAGCAGTCTGCGCGCGCTCAAATCGCTGCTGCGGATACAAGGGCCATTTGATATTATACATGGCCACAGCTCCAAGGCCGGCGCATTGATACGCTTACTGCCACGCAGTATCCGCGCGGCGCGGATTTACACGCCACATGCGTTTCGCACGATGGACCCGGACATGGGCGGGCGGGCCAGACGCATCTATGGCACCATCGAACGGGTGCTGGCCCCGCGTGGTGATCAAATCATCACCGTGAGCACGGCGGAGTATGAACACGCCATCGGACTTGGCATCAAAGCGCAGAAACTGACCACCGTGGTGAATGGTGCAGCCCTGCCCGATGATACCGACCGCGCGGCAGCACGCGCCTTTATGGGGCTTGCGCCGGATGACGTGGCGGTCGGGTTCATCGGCCGACTGGATGCGCAAAAAGCACCGCTGCGTTTCGTCGAGGCGGTGACGCTGGCAGCACAGCACGCCCCGAAACTGCGGGGGCTTGTAATTGGGGATGGATCATTGCGCCAGGCCGCTGAAGAGATGAATACCGCCAAAGCCATTCGGTTTTTGGGATGGCAAAATGGACCTGCCCTGTTTCCCGGCCTCGATGTGTTCTGCATGACCAGCCATTACGAAGCGATGCCCTACACCCTGCTTGAGGCCCTGCATGCCGGGGTGCCGATAGTGACCACTGCCGTTGGCGGCGTCGAAGAAACCGTCGTTGAGGGCACAAACGGTTTTGTGCTGCCAACTGATAGCGGTGCATCCAAAATTGCCGAGCGGCTGGTCACACTCGCGACAGATACCGAATTACGCCACGCCTTTGGCGCCGAGGCGCAAAAAATGGCTTTGGACCGCACGGTGCAGGCCATGGTTCAAGATACCATAAGCGTATATCAGGCGGCCAGCACGCAAGGCTGACAACGACATGCGGTGGCGCACTTGTCATTGAGTGGCTGCGCGCAGGCTGAAAGACGCCCCCTGCGCTAGTAAAGCCCCACAATGCCCGACGCTGTCGTGCCTGTTTGATGCACAACCGTGCAGCGGATCGGGTAGATCATGCCGGGCTGAACTGATGTGAGGTTAACCGTTTGACCATGTGCCATTGTAACCGTCAGGTTGCCTTCTGTTCCCACGTAAACCGCGCGCGTCACGTGTGACAGGGGTGTGCCATCATCTGGCGCAATCTCAAAAGCCCCAAAAGCAGGTGCATTCAGGCCGGGGCTATGGTGTTTGAAAGGATCAGACATTTTCACTCACTTTGTTTGGGAAGATTGACGGTTTGAGCGTGACCTTATGCCCCCAGATGTCCTTTCAAATTGAAAACCCGACGAACGCCTGATTAGGAAATCCGTGCAGGACGCGTTGTTTTCGCGCGCGCCAATTTTCCGAGCGCTTGGTGTCTTTGCCGCACGACGCCATGATGCTCAGGAAAGTCGCCTTTGTGAGCGCAGTCTACTTCCGACAGAGGGATCGGCGGTCAAAAGGTGGGATCGACAAACTGCTCAATGGTCTGGGTCAGATCGTCCAACCGGGACAAGTCCGCGGGCACCAACAGTTCAAATACGGGCGCTTGAGACACAACCGCACCACAGCGTTTAAGGTGACTGATCAGGTGGTTCTGCCCCAATCGGGTTTCACCGTAGCGGGCCATGAAAGTATACCGCAACACCGTTTCAAGCGCCTTATGCGGCGGCAACCGAACGGCCTGCGGCGCGCTTACGTCGTCACTTCGGCGCAACATGAACAAGCTGCCCAATGGGACTGCCGCCACGGCAATCGGCGTTGCCATGCGCTTTTGTACTTTGGGCAGCGACGGATGGATAAGTCTGTCACTCGCCTCATCGCCCAAACCGAGCGCTTCGATCGAGTCTGGCCAGAGTTTCATGCTGGAAAACCCGGGCTGGACCGTCAGCGTCTCATCTTCGGACAGGGTCCGGCCCACGGCCACCAGATCATCCGTGATCGGCACATGCCCGCGCGCCACCAATGCGGCGCTGGTCGTCGATTTCCCGGCTCCCTTATCCCCCAAAAAGAGCGCTGCATGGCCTTGCACCGACACAGCACTCGCGTGCAGGCACAAAACGCCACGCCGCTCCAGCACCAGAGACATGACGAGGCCCAGAAGAGCCTGCGACACCAAATGATCTGACACACCATCCTGAGGGTCAATTCGGACCGTCGAAGGGTCGTCGATGCAAAACGCACCAACCGCGTTCCAATTCATATACTGCTTGTCGGGCTGAATATCGAAATAGGGGTCGATTTCCGGTTGGCGCGACGGGCGCAGACCCGTTGTGCGGAGCACGCGCACCACATCACTGCCCGCAACAGGGTCAACCGGTTCCAGCACATCACACAGAAAATCCGACGCAAGCGTGAGTCCAAACACAGCGTAATAGTGAGGTTCCATCAAATCAATATCCCTTTAGCCTGTGCGTCACACCACCCCTTAAGCCCTTTAATCCAATAGCTTAGAACAGCCAGTCGCCACAACGCTCGAATTGCAGCCACGTCTGTGACTTCACGCACAATTACTTGTTTGCGCAATTGCTCAGCGGCATCAACACTGACGAAATCGCTCATTGGCTCGAAAAAGCTGACTTGTTTGTCACTGTAAAAATCGCGCACCACATCAAAAATTTCGTCTCCAAATTCCGCTTTATCTGCCCGTGTTCGAATACTCTCGGGCAGAATATCACGCATCGCTTCACGCAAAATCCACCTGCTGCGGCCATCGCGCAGTTTCATTTCAGCGGGAAAGGCAAGGCACAGAGATAAAACGCGACGGTCGAAAAACGGGTATCTGGGCAACACCTCTGCGGCAGTGGCGGAGCGGTGGAAAACTTCAAACGCCTGCGCCATCAAAGGGGCATTCAGTGCCCTTAAATGCGTCAGGCATTCGGCTCGATTGAAATCCGCCTTGGTTTTCAAAAGTGGGTCGGGTGCATATCTCTCAGTTGCGGCAATTCGTTCCTGCAGATCCGACGTGATCAGCGAGATTGGCGTTCCTGACCATCCGGATATCGACGAACGCTTTGTCTGATAGCGCGCCAGCTTGAGGAACAGCCTGCGCAGCGGGTTTCTTGGTCCCATTCCGCTGTAGTGGGCAATATGGCTGGAAAAAAGGGCGAGAAACGGGAGACTATGGACCTTCGCCGCACCGCGTGCTTCGCGATAAAGCAGCGAGAATTTTCGATGTGTCGCCAGTTCGACCAAACGACCGTAGCCATGCGAAATGACCTCATCCCCGCCGTGCCCATCGATCACGGCGCTTAATCCCAAGGCACGTGCATGGGGATAGATTTGCCGTGCTTTGGGCAGGCCCGGTGCCAGAAACAAATCCATCTGTTCATCAAGGACCGTGGCAAGGTCATCCAGCGGCGGTGCGCCCGCAATCGCTATTTTGTGCGGGATGCTCCCGAATGTCTCATTCGCCGCATCGATATAGCGCGTTTCATCATACGCCTTGTCTGCGCCATAAACAAAGGACACCGTTTGCACAGGAGCGCCCGACTGTTTTGCGGCAAGCCCGGCAAGCGCCGAGGAATCCAATCCCCCGCTCAGCATCGCGCCAACGCTCCCTTCGGGGCGCATACATGCAAGGGTCGCCGCTTGCAGCGCGTCACGCAATTGCTCGGCGCAATCTGTGCTCACGGTTTCTTGCGGTATCTCCAATTTCCAATACCGCCGGGGCGACACGGTTTGGTTTGCAGGCTCAAGCTGATGTGCCGGCGGTAGCCGCAGCACAGCATCAAAGGCTGTCCTGTCAAAATCAACTTCATCGCCCTTGATGAAATCCGCAATCCGAATAGCATCGGCGCTTAATGCGACACCAGACAAATGCAGACATGCGCGCAGATCCGACGCACATGTCACCGCGCCATCCGAGACCGTATAATAAAGCGGGTAAACGCCCAAGTGGTCTCGGTATGCCTCAAAACGACCGGTTTCCTTGTGGATGAAAACAAGTGAAAACGAACCGTAAACGGTGTGTATGAAATCCTGACCCTTGGCCAAGCGCAAATCGAGCAACAGTTCCAGATCAGACTTTTCAGCAGCCTGCTGTGGGGACATATCAAGCTGATGAGTGACGCCATCACGGTCCTGCAGAAACGCAAGGCCACATGCACCCCAGTCCGCAGCCTCACAATACCCTGCATCCCCTGTCGTGGCACCATCGACACCAGCCATGGTCTGCGTCAGACGCCATCCCTGATCCTGCAGGCGCGCCAGACGCGCATGCTCAACCGGAGGAGCGGACGCGGATCCAGCAAGGGGTATCCGCAAGACAAACGAATGCATCATAAAGAGACGGGGGGACGCACGGGCGTCGGCAAATCAAGGATCTTGTTAAAATCCAGCACTGTGCCTTCATTTCCTTCGAGAACAACCTGCGCATTCCAACTCAGCCATGCATGCGCTTTCAGAGTCGTTTCATCCTCTTTCTTGAGACCCATTGTGATTGTCGACGGTATGCCCTTCCATGACAGGATCGCCTGACAGGAAATCGTCTGCGTCAGGCAGCTGGCATCCGGGATAAATCGAGAAATCTGAGACACGGCATGCGTCACACGCGCCACCGTCGCCCGCCGCGCCATCTGCGGATCATCCGGACACGGGCGCACGAGGGCCGTCCGGATACGTTGATACCGCGTGACCCAAAGACCGACGCGTACCACCAGAACAACCAGCAGACTTAAACTATAAATCCCTGCCCAACGAATAGCGCGCATGTATCACTCGGTCTCTTTCGGCACGACCTTGACCACATTCGCCTCAACCATCTGGCCCACAAGGGACTCGATGTCTGCTCTGCATTGATCATCCGTCACATCGAATTTTTCTGTCACAATCTGAACCATCTCATTCAAAGATTTAGGTTCGGACAGGCCCAGCCACAAGGCCGACGCAGTAGCATTCATCGTAAAATACGTATTGGTTTGAAGATGCAGCAACGCTCTGTCCCCACCAATATCGCAATCAACAACGTCAGATTGCGCGACATAACACTTTTCAGATACCATAAGGTCGATCCACTTTAATTCTATTTGGTGTACGACACCGGAAACGCAGTATGCGTAAAGATTGCTTGAAACGGTGATCACGTAAACCACAAAAAGTTATGGGAAAACGTCGCTTTGGCAATAGTACAAAAAAAATGCCGGAGACCGGTTTACCCGGACTCCGGCGGAGTTAATTTAGACTGACGCCAAAATAGCGTCGAACCTGTCGATTAGGACAGTGTCAAGTCTGCGAATGGCGTGCCAGCTGGGAACGCTGCGTCAAGGGAGGAACCTGTGGAACCACCTTTTGTTACAGCTTCAACTTTGCCATGCGAGCGCAGTACAGGCGCTTCGTATACAGCTTTAGTCATGACTTCTCCTTCAAATATTAACCAGAAATAGTTAACGCGTATTAACTATATCGGTCTTCTAGGGGAATTCTCAAGTTTTATTATAAGGCTTTAACGCTTTTTCGCCTATAATCTGCGCCATGCTTAATATTTAGGACATGGATTCTAGCTCCGGTAGCCACGTCCCTGCCTTTCAAACATTTCAGCATACCGCCCGTTTTGGCCAATAAGTTGCGCATGCGTGCCTTCTTCGACAATTTTTCCGTTATCTAACACGTATGTATAGTCTGCTTGCCGGATCGTGGACAGCCTGTGGCTGATCACCAAAGCACCGCGCCCCTCGAGCTTATCGCGGAAGCCGTCAAACAGTTCTGCCTCCGCATTTGGATCTATTGCACTGGTCGGTTCGTCCAGAATGATGAATTTCGATTCGGGAAACATCGCCCGCGAGAGCGCAATTTTCTGCCACTGCCCACCAGACAGCTCAACACCGCCATCAAACATGCGCGACAGCACCGTATCATACCCCTGCGGCAAATCCTCGAGAACCTCATGCGCACCGGTCAAACGCGCCACATCAAGCAGACGCGCGTCGTTACCGTCCCGGCCCAAATCGGCCAGTCGAATGTTGTCCCGTCCCGTGTAGGCAAATTGAACGAAATCTTGGAAAATGACACTGAATTGCTTGCGATATGCGACCGGGTCAAAGTCCTGAACATCCAACCCGTCATAGGTCACACTGCCTTCCTGAGGGTCGTAAAGACGGCACAAGAGTTTGATCAGCGTTGTTTTACCGGACCCATTACCACCCACAAGCGCAGTAAACTGCCCCGGCCGGATGCGCAGCGATACATCTTCCAAAGCCGGTTTCTCTGACGTCGGATAAGAGAAAGTCACATGCTCAAGGGCAACGCCTTGTTTCACGTCCGCAGGCAGTGGTTTGGGAACCTCACCGGTCGCCATCACAGGCTTAAGATCGAGGAATACGAAAAGTTGATTAAGAAACAGCTGATCATCATAAAGCCGGGACAGGCTCATCACAAAATCCCGACCCGCGGTTTCTGCGCGCACCAGCAACAGGACCACCATGATCAGGTCCGAAAGCTCCGCCTGCCCCGTGGAAAAACGGTAGAGGATGAAAGCGGCAGAGGCAAAGACGACGAGCGTTCCCACGACCGACACGAGGCTTTCCGCGATGGATTTGCGGCGTTCAATCGCAAGGTAGTCTTTGCGCACCACCTTGCGGATTTTCATGTATTGGGCGCGCAGATACGCGCCAATATCCCACAACCGGATTTCTTTGGCGAAGGGCTGTGACGTCATCAGCCAGTCTGCATAGGATGCGTGGCGCTCTTTTTGCACAAGTCGGCGCTGGAGTAAAAACCGCTGCCGCGTGAAACGCACCTGCACCACCAACATTAACCCGACAGCAATCAGGCTGATGGGCAACAACCGCCATTCCACAATGAACAACACGACAGCAATGCCCGCGAGCATCATGCCACCCCGAAACACATTCAGCGCATTTGCGATGACCTGTGCGGGGCGTTGTGCACCTGCCTGTCGCGCCCGCTCAAGACTGTCATAATAAAGCGCACTGTCGTAAAAGCTGAGATCAGCGGCCACAGCGCGTTCCTGAATGGCCCGGTTCACATAGTCGCTGACAACAAATCCTTGTGCCGCGCGAAAGTAATTTGCCACCGAATGCATGATACGGCCCGCCAGAAACAGGCCCAAGACGATTGAAATCGCCGCAAGCACGCGCCCCATATCGACACCATCACTCGCGCTTGCAGACTGGGTAATATCGTCAACGGCGAGTTTGACAGCCAACAGCGCGCCGAGCGCCAGCATGATTTCGAGCAGGGCAGCAATAAAAACGAAGATACCAAGCCGCTTGCTGCTGTATTTCAAAAGCGCAATGACTTTGCGCCACAAGGAAAAGTAGCGTTCGATCTTTCCGGTAATAGAGGGGGTTTTGGCCGACATCTTGTTGTACCTTTCGACGGTCTGTTTAAGACCGTCGATCACGCAATACCACAGTCAAATTCTTGGGTGTCGCGTTAAGAACTACAATGTCACGATCGATTGTTGATGCACGGACGCATATGCGTTCGCCCGTTAGCCTATCGTCCAGTCGCGCCCACAACGGACAGGCCAGTCTTTGCAATAAGGCGCAGGTCCGTAAGCAACGAAATGTCTTTTGCATATTCGACGTCGAAGTTCACACGCTCATCATAGGTGACGTCGTTGCGTCCGGAAACCTGCCATAGTCCTGTAATGCCAGGTGTCATCGACAGATAGACCGGACGGTGCGTTCCATATTTGTGCAACTCAACACGGACGATGGGCCGAGGTCCGACGAAACTCATCTCTCCGCGGATGACGTTCCATATCTGAGGCAGTTCGTCCAAGCTCGTCTTGCGCAAGAAGCGGCCAAGACGGGTAATGCGGGGATCGTCATCCAGCTTGTGATCTCTGGCCCATTCCTCGGCTGCGGCAGGGTTTGCCTTCAGATGCTCACGCAGCTTTTCTTCTGCATCCACAACCATGGTGCGCAGTTTCCAGCACCTGAATACTTTACCATTGCGTCCCACACGTCTGTGTCCAAAAAACCCGCTGCCACCATCGCGCTTCGTCATCAGCCATAAAACAGCGATCAAAGGAAACAACACCGGAATGATAGCCAGAGCCAAGACCAAATCGAAAACGCGCTTGCCAGCGATTTTATACGGAGCAAAACCGTCAGAGGTTTCTTCACAGTGCTCAAGCTTTTCTACTTCAGCGGGGTGGAACATCGCCATAATCACTCTCTCCTTAAACATCTATTTAAAGAACTTAACTAATCCTTAACCTTTTCTCGGCCAATTTTAAGTTAAACGGAAGCAAAAAATTGCCTAATCTCAAAAAAGGGCGACTTCCCGCATAGGTAGTGGTTAATTTGTTGGCGTTCTGGTCAATTGCTTTCACCCGAATGGTCCCCGCGACCCATGAACCCTTTGGTTTCAACAATTTCAGGATGGTTTTAGCCGGTGCGATTCGGTAAAAATAATGCGGCCGAACTCTGTGTCAGACAGTGCTATCAGCGCTTCAAAGCCAGAGACATGCGCAGTCGGCTTGTCAGAGTTAACAAAGGTAACTTGCTTGATCACGACAGTCGTTCGACGACGATCTTGCGCATTTTCGCAAACAGTAAAGCGCTTAGCCAGTTCAAAGGGAGCGCAAAACGCTGACTCGCAAACTGCCAGCTCCAAAGGAATTTCCACACCCGCAAACTTGTTCACCCTAGTTAGTAGTTTTTGCAATCACAGGAAAATTGTGGCTATTCTGGTAAGAGGCATACCAATTTGAAAGTGCCGCTCCCACCGGCACAGAAATAGAAAGCGCCTCGACCGTGAATATAGAAAAAGTTAATCACGATATGGTTGTTAAACTCTCCCAAGACCCGCATGGCACCCGCGATGGTGAACGTGAAAAAGTTCTCGAAGTGGCCATTGGCCGTGAGGTGCGCGGCTATCGCAAGCAGCAAGGTATCACCGTTGCCGAGTTATCCGCCCTGACCGGGATCTCCATCGGGATGCTCTCCAAGATTGAAAACGGCAATACGTCACCCTCGCTGACAACGCTCCAGACGCTTGCCAATGCCCTGTCGGTTCCGCTGACCAGCTTTTTCCGCCGGTTCGAGGAAAGCCGTCTCGCCGTGCACACCCGCGCAGGCGAAGGCGTTGAAATTGACCGCGAGGGCACCCGCGCCAATCACCAGTATAAATTGCTTGGTCACATCGGCTCCAATGCGTCCGGCGTCATGGTAGAACCCTACCTGATCACGCTCACGGCTGAATCTGACGTTTTCCCAACGTTCATGCACGGCGGCATCGAAACCATCTATATGCTTGAGGGCGAGGTCGATTATCGCCACGGCGACGACGTGCACCCTCTTAAACCCGGCGATACGCTATTTTTCGACGCAGACGCCCCGCATGGCCCGGAAAAGCTGGTCAAATTACCGGCCCGTTATCTGGCCGTCATCAGCTATCCCCAAAACACGTAAGCCGTAAGACCAAGCGCCGCCGTTACTTTTGCAACGGTGGCTCTGTGTCCAGTTCCGGCCAGATGCCCAAGGACGTGGGCAGGCCATCGTCAAACTCTGACAGGTAATCGAGCATCAGGGGCCGGTTGTCGATAAAGCCTTTGTAGGTCGCAAGCTCGTCGGGCAGATCACGGATCACGCGGTGCAAACGCCGGCCCCATTTGGGAACGGTCATCAGGTCTTGAAAACTGCACAGATAGCACCGGATCGGAAACACCAGCGCGTTGGAGCGCGGCAGCCTGAAGAACGTTTGCAATTCAACGCGTAAATGCTGCTTTGCGCCTACATTTTCCGGCGTCAGCGTCGTTTTCTGAATGCCCCATTTGTGGTAGTTTTCCGGCGATGTATCCAGCAGCGGGTTGACCGTCATCGTCCAGTTCAGGCGACGCGCAGGCGCGCCTTGCTGAATGTTCAGAAGGAATTTCAGCGCCCTGACGAAAATCCCTTTTTCATGGGCCAGCGGCACCGGTGCGTGCCACTCGAAAAAGTTCATGCCGATGTCGAAGTCAAGGCTCCAATCCGCTTGCGTCGTCACCATCCCCGCATCCATCCAGAGATTGTCATCGCGTTGATCCAAAACGCAATAATCGCCCTGCGCCTGTCGAGTGATGTATTCCATGGGACCGTAGGGCAGCGTTGTTTCATCCATGAATGTAAAGCTGTCATCGATGCCCAAGGGCTTGTTAACCCACCGCCACTTGTCACCATCGCGGTGCAGTTCGAACAACTCCGGATAGTCTTCCGATTTCGACACCATGATCAGTTCCAGCAAGTCCCAGCCCGCCAAAGTCATATGAGGCAGCGACTGACAGCGCAGCGGGTCATCGGCCAGCACTTTGGCACGGTCGCGCATCTCTGAGACGTAATGTTCATCCACATCGAAGCGTTTTTCATAAACACTGTCTGCAGGCCCGCCGCGATGCTGTTCCATGTTCACCGCATACATGTAGCTGTCTTTGTCAAATGGGAACGGAAAACGCTTTATGGCCCGTTCCGAATTGTGGAACGAGTAGTCATCGCGAAAAGTTTCGTCGTTGAATTGAATGGTCATTCCGGGCCTCCTCAGCGGTCCAGCACGAGGGTCTTGCCCTCAAATCGCGATACACAGGGCATGATCTTTTCACCGCTGCTATGTTCATCGTCATCCAGCCAGTGATCGCGGTGGATAAAGTTCCCAGCATAATCAATCACGCGGGTCTCGCACATGCCGCAGGCACCGCCACGACACAGGTAAGGTGCATCCACGCCTGCCCGTTCGATGGCTTCAAGCAGGCTTTCCTGCTCACCGACCTGAATAACCTTGTTCGATATCGCCAGTTTGACCTCAAACGGTTTTCCGGGCTGTGGGGCCAGAAACTCTTCGTAGTGGACCGCCTCACGGGGCCACCCCAGAGCTTCGGCCTGTCCGCGCACCCATTCGATCATCCCCTTGGGGCCACAGACGTAGATATGCGTGCCCAGCGGTTGGCCATCCAGCAGGTTTTCCAGATCAATGACCTGATCCTGATCGTCGTAATAGACATGCACGTCATTGGGGTGCGTTGATGTGAGTTCGTCCACATAGGACCCCAGCGCCTTGGAACGGCAGGCGTAATGCAACTCCCAAGCCCCATGCGCCCGGTCCAGTTGTTTAATCTGTGCAAGAAACGGCGTGATCCCGATGCCACCTGCGATCATCAGATGCTTTTTGGCCCTCAGATCAAGGCTGAACAGGTTCACCGGGTTTGAGATCACCATCTCATCCCCCACTTCGACCTTTTGATGCATGAACAGCGATCCGCCCCGCCCCTCGTCATCTCGTCTGACGGAAATGGTATAGGCCGTCTGATCAAACGGATCAGACATCAGCGAATAAGGGTTCAGCCGCGTGATGTCGCCATCCTGCATCTCAACCACCGTATGCGCACCACCAGAAAAGGTCGGCAGCAATCCACCCGCGACCGGCTCAAAGCGGAACCGCGTCACGAGGGCGTTCAGCGGGGTTTTTTCGGTTACGCGAACGACAATCTTCTCTGCCCCACTCATTGGTAGATCGCCTTTGGCTCAGGGACGTTGCCCGGGTCTTCCGCGTCGATACACACTCCCTGATAGGCGGCCAGCCTGCGCGAATAGTGGTCGCGCACGAACAGGTTAAGCCCACAATGGGAACAGACAAAGGGATCGGTCTCAACGTCCTCGGTTATACCTTTACAATGCACGCACTGCATGCGCCGGGCAACAGACCCACGATGTTCGGTCTGGATGGCCGTATGCGGAATACCAGCCTGCATGGCCTCGTTCTGGGCCTGCCCCATCAATCCTTCAGTGCCCGCGAGATAAAGTTGCAGGCCCATATGGGCATCCTGCAACACGCGGCGGATGCGCGACACGGAGGCTTCGTAAGACGGCCCCTCGTAGAACTGCGCAGGCTCAAGCGCGCGCAGTTTTTCTGCATACGCCGTGCCTCGCGCGATAAAAATGATATGAGTTTTTGCCATCAATTCGGGTGTGGCGACGTCGATAATGGCTTGTGCCCCTCCCGCATCAGCGATCATCAGGTGCTGCTTGCCAGGGCGCGCCTGCAATGTGCCGTAGATCGGGCGGCTGCGAATGGATGGTGGAAATTCAAACTTCGACATGATGTCCTCTCGGCAGAAACGGGCGCGCGATAACGCGCACCCGACAACGCTCAGCCTTTGGCTGAGCGGATTTTCTTTTCTTTGTCGTAGAACGGCATTTCTTCTGTGACGCAGGCGATTTCCGTTCCATCCCCATTGCGCACGGTCAGGCTGACACCCGGCGTCGCGCAGTCTTTGGGCATGCGTGCAATCCCGACGTTATGACTGTTTAACTCAGAATACATGCCAAAGGTGACCACGCCAACTTTCTCACCATCTTTGAGCAGGTCCGCCCCCTCATCCGCGGGCGTTGTCCCCTCCAGGCGCACGCCGTAGATCTTGAAGCGTTCCTTGCCTTCAAGCGCATAGTGGTTTTCAGCGCCGATGAACCCGGTCTTGCCGGGCGATACTGTGAACTCAAGCCCCAGCTCCCAGATCGTATCGCCACAAGGCTCATCATCAAAGGGATAGGTCTCAGAATTGTCGCCGGGATAGAACAGGAGGTAGGATTCGGTCCGCAACAGATCAAGCGTGGAGAACTGCACAGGCTGGATGCCCATGCTGGCACCCTCGGACAAAATATTGTCCCAGACATGCACCACATCCTTGGCCCGCACGAAAATCTCATATCCGCGTTCACCGGTATAGCCCGTGCGCGAAATCATCACGTCGCGGCCAAAGAGCCGCGTGTGTGTGATCCCAAAATAGGCAAGGTCGCGGATTCCGTCGATATGTTGCGCCAGAAAGTCGACGGCCACAGGCCCCTGCAACGAGATGTCATGCAAATCATCGTCGAAAAGCACTGCAACATTCTTGCCCGCCGCGACGCTGGTCAATTGTTCCATTCCCGTGCCGGTTCCATGCACAACAAGCCACTGATTGACGTTGAGGTGATAGATGACGCAGTCGTCGATGAATTTTCCTTCGCTGTTGAGAATGGCAGCATAAGTTGACCGGCCCGGCGCGATTTTTTCGACGTTCCGGGTCGTGACACGGTCAATGACATAGGCCGCATCAGGCCCGACAAGATGCACCTTCTTAAGGCCCGACACATCCATAAGCCCGGCTTTGGTCCGGATCGCTTCGTAATCCGCTTTGGCACGCTCGGGGCTGTGGTCATAGAACCACGCCGTACCCATCCCGTTCCAGTCTTCCAATTCTCCGCCAATCGCCGCGTGACGATGTGCGAGCGCGGATTGCCTCCATAGAATGGCCATGGTTTTCTCCCTGTTCATGCGAGTCTTTTCTTGGCCGCATTCAGCCTCAGCTTGTTTTAAAAAGCAACAACCGTGTGCAAATTATTTTCCTGTCAGGCAAGAAAATGCAGGAAGCCGCTTGATACAGCGGCTTCCTGACGTGGCATTCAGTTTACTTGTCGAACTTTTTCGTTTTCTGCGTTTCGGTCCGCTGGCCAATCACCAGCACACCAACGCAAATCACGATTGCAACAAAGGTGGACAACCCCGGCAACGACGTGCCCCATCCCATAAACATCGCGCCATCAACGACACTCCAAGAGGCTTCTTCGTATGGAAACATTTCTTTTCCTTTCAGTTGGGTGTTGAGCTTATTCGGCAGGTGTCACGGGGGCGTCCACGCCCCATTCAGGATACCCGGCAGCGGGCACTTTGACGAGGTCCATGCCTGCTCGCTCGGCCCCTTCGCGGATACGCAGCATTCCGAACATCTTGAGGATGAAGGAAATGACGTACCCAGGGACAAATCCAAGCAGGAAGAATACCACGGCGCCCACGATCTGCCCCATCAGGCTGATTGTCGGCACCTCACCGGCAGCCCCTTGCAGCGAAGGATATCCTGCCCCGAATATACCCAACAAAATCAGGCCATAGAGGCCGATTGTTCCATGCACCGTGACTGCCCCGACGGCATCGTCGATGCCGCGCCGTTCCAACCAATCCGCACAGGGCTTAAGAATCACCCCAGCAGAGAATGCGATTATGAAGGCAATCGCCGGGAAATAAATATCCAGCCCCGATGCGGTCGAGATAATACCCGCCAGCGCACCCGACATCATCCAGAACGGATCGCGGGTGAACAACCATGCGCCAATGATACCACCAGATATCGCCATCAATATATTGAAGGACAAAGCCGACAAGGTCACCGGCGTGCCGTAGATCGTCGCGGGTTTATCTCCAAACCAGCTCCAGGCTTCGCCGGGCACGATCACGCAGGCCATCAAAAAGCCCCAGAACCCCACAATGATCAGCATCAGACCCGTCACTGTCAGCGGCATGTTATGCCCCGGGATATGATTGGCCGAACCGTCTTTGTTGAACTTGCCGATGCGCGGACCAAGATTGATCAGAACACCAAGTGCAAAGAACCCAGCCACCGCATGGACCAACCCAGCAGCGCCGAAATCATGTACGCCAAACTGCGTGACCAACCAGCCATCCGCGTGCCAGCCCCAGGCTGCCGCAACGACCCAAGCAAAACTACCCAGCACAACGGCTAAGATGATAAATCCAACGGTCTGGATGCGTTCGATGACAGCGCCCGACATGATGGACGCCGTGGTTGCCGCGAAAAGTGCAAAAGCGCCAAAAAATACGCCCGACGCCTGATCAGCGACATTCGGACCCATATATTGCGCACTCTCACCCCAGCCCCATGCAATCGCATTCGCATATTCGACGCCCGAAATACCTGCGGGCCCCGGCGCGCCCGGCAATCCTGTTGGAAAGCCCCAATACACCCACCAGCCGAAAAAGTAGAATGTCGGGATCATGAACGCAAAGGCGAGCAGGTTTTTAACACCCGAACTCAACACGTTCTTCAGGCGCGACGCGCCCATTTCATATGCCAGAAAGCCAACATGGATGATGATCATCAAGGGGATTGTCAGGTAGTAGAAGGTTTCCGCAAACATGCGATTGGTCGTTTGCCCACTCCCCTGAAGGGCCGCAATCTGGGCCGTTAATTCTGCAATTTGTTCTTCCACGATTTGCTCCCGTGTAGCTGTTGGTTCTCATACGCTGTCATGTGCAAGCTGCAGCGCTGATCAAAATGAAACATGAGAAGCGCGCTAAGGCGACTCTTTTTTCACACGTGTGAAAAAAAGTTTCCTGCCTGTTGAGTGGTCAAAGTTTTGATGCTAGCGTTTGAGTCGGACATTAAAATCACCTCAAGGGAGGCCCCGGCCATGTGCGGGATCGTAGGACTTTTTCTGAAAGACAAAGCGCTTGAACCTCAGCTGGGCGATATGCTGACGGATATGCTCATCACCATGACGGACCGCGGTCCAGACAGTGCCGGCATCGCAATTTACGGTGATGAAACAAAAGGAAAGGTCAAACTGACCGTACAGTCCAGCACGCCGGATCTGGACTTTGCCAAGCTGGATGAGGACCTGCAAAAGCACCTCGGCAGCACGGTGGAAATGAGCATCAAAGACACCCATGCAGTTCTGCGCCTTGATACGGTGGCCGCCGCCAAAGCACGTGTGGTGCTGCGCGACATTCGGCCAAGTGTAAAAGTCATGGGACATGGCGAAACGCTCGAAATATACAAGGAAGTCGGTCTGCCTAAAAATGTGGCAGAACGTTTCGAATTGCGCAAAATGAGCGGCTCGCACGGTATTGGCCATACCCGCATGGCGACAGAATCAGCCGTCACAACGATGGGTGCGCATCCGTTCAACACCGGTGTTGATCAATGCCTTGTGCACAACGGGTCCTTGTCCAACCACAATTCGCTGCGGCGCAAACTGCGTCGGCTTGGGGTGCACATTGAGACGGAGAACGACACCGAAGTTGGTGCGGCCTATCTGACTTGGAAAATGCAAACCGGTTCAACACTTGGCGAAGCATTGCAAAGCTCGCTGGATGATCTGGACGGCTTTTTCACCTTCGTTGTGGGCACAAAGGACGGGTTCGGCGTTGTACGCGACCCGATCGCCTGCAAACCCGCCGTGATGGCCGAAACTGATCAATACGTCGCGTTCGGCTCTGAATACCGCGCACTTGTGAACCTTCCCGGTATTGAAAACGCCCGCGTCTGGGAACCAGAACCCGCCACTGTGTATTTCTGGAGCCATGGCGCAGCCCCCACCGCAACTGAAAAGGCGGCTTGATCATGCAAACATTTGACTTGGAGGCGCAGGGTCTGCGCGAACTCAACTCAACACTACATGCGCAGTCCAAGGACACCAACCAAACCGTCTGGGAGATCGTGAACCCCAAGGGCAGCCATGCAATAGCCGTGGGTCTTGACGCACCCATCGAGGTCAACATCAAAGGATCGACCGGCTATTACTGTGCCGGCATGAACAAGCAGGCGACTGTAAACGTCCATGGATCCGCCGGTCCGGGTGTCGCGGAAAACATGATGTCCGGCACAGTCTTTATTGACGGGGACGCGTCGCAATACGCGGGCGCAACCGGCAATGGCGGCACGTTGGTCATCAAAGGCAATGCCTCCTCCCGCTGCGGGATATCCATGAAGGGCATTGATATCATCGTACATGGCAACATTGGACATATGTCTGCATTCATGGCGCAATCGGGCAATCTGGTCGTTTGCGGCGACGCTGGCGAAGCGCTTGGCGACTCGCTTTATGAGGCAAGGCTGTTCGTGCGCGGATCGGTAAAATCCCTTGGCGCCGATTGCATCGAGAAAGAGATGCGACCCGAACATCTGGAGCTGCTTACCGAACTGCTGGAACGGGGCCAATGCGATGCCAAGGCGTCAGAGTTCAAGCGCTACGGGTCCGCCCGCCAACTGTATAATTTCAACATTGACAATGCGTACTAGGGGACTGAGATGAAAGATGATGCCAATGGTGCACCGCGCACGACCCCAATCCAATCCGCTACGTTTTCAAACCCGATAAACGCTGAGATCAGACGCGCGGCGGCCACGGGAATTTATGACATTCGGGGCGGCGGTGCCAAGCGCAAGGTGCCACATTTCGATGATTTGCTCTTTCTGGGGGCTTCGATCTCGCGCTATCCGCTCGAAGGATATCGCGAGAAATGCGAGACCTCAGTCACTTTGGGCACCCGGTTTGCAAAGAACCCGATCCAGTTGGACATCCCCGTCACCATTGCGGGCATGTCTTTTGGCGCTTTGTCCGGCCCCGCCAAAGAAGCACTGGGCCGCGGCGCAACGCTTGCGGGCACCTCGACCACAACCGGCGATGGTGGCATGACCGAAGAAGAGCGCGGGCATTCCAAAAAACTGGTCTATCAGTACTTGCCATCCCGCTACGGCATGAACCCGGACGATCTGCGCCGCTGTGATGCGATTGAAATCGTCGTAGGGCAAGGGGCCAAGCCCGGCGGTGGCGGCATGCTTCTGGGTCAGAAAATCTCAGACCGGGTTGCTGAAATGCGCAATCTGCCCAAGGGCATCGATCAACGCTCTGCCTGCCGCCATCCGGACTGGACAGGGCCGGATGATCTTGAGATCAAGATCCTCGAGTTGCGTGAAATTACGAACTGGGAAAAACCCATCTATATCAAGATCGGTGGCGCGCGCCCCTATTTCGATACGACACTGGCGATCAAAGCCGGGGCCGATGTGGTCGTGTTGGACGGGATGCAGGGCGGCACAGCGGCGACGCAGGACGTGTTCATTGAAAATGTCGGGCAACCAATCCTTGCCTGTATCCGCGAGGCCGTGCGCGCGCTGCAGGATCTTGACATGCACCGCGAAGTTCAACTGATTGTATCGGGCGGCATTCGGACCGGCGCGGACGTGGCCAAGGCGATGGCGCTGGGTGCGGATGCCGTGGCCATCGGGACAGCGGCACTGATTGCGCTGGGAGACAACGACCCCAAGTGGGAGGCGGAGTACAATGCCCTTGGCACCACGGCAGGTGCCTATGACGACTGGCATGAGGGCCAGGACCCTGCAGGGATCACCACGCAAGACCCCGAGTTGATGAAGCGCTTTGATCCGCTGGAAGGCGGGCGAAGACTGAACAACTACCTCAAGGTGATGACGCTGGAAGCACAGACCATTGCACGTGCATGTGGCAAAAACCATTTGCACAACCTTGAACCCGAAGATCTTTGTGCATTGACGATGGAAGCTGCCGCCATGGCGAAAATTCCATTGGCAGGCACGGACTGGTATCCGGGGAAACCCGGCACGAGCTATTAAAAAATAAGGGCGCGGCCATTGGCACGCGCCCGTTTTACGACTGATAGGGACAAACACATGACAACTGATCTGGCGGCCTTTGCAAAAGAAAAAGGCGTTAAGTACTTTATGATCTCTTTCACCGACCTGTTTGGTGGGCAGAGGGCCAAGCTGGTCCCCGCGCAAGCCATCGCGGATATGCAGGAAGACGGTGCCGGGTTTGCCGGGTTTGCGACATGGCTGGACATGACGCCAGCCCATCCGGACATGCTGGCCGTGCCTGACCCGTCCTCCGTGATCCAGCTGCCTTGGAAACCGGAAGTCGCATGGGTTGCCGCAAACTGCGTGATGGAAGGGCAGGAAGTCGCCCAAGCGCCGCGCAACGTGCTGCGCCGCTTGGTGGACGAAGCTGCAGATGAAGGTCTTCATGTCAAGACCGGCATCGAAGCGGAGTTTTTCCTGCTGACCCCTGATGGCAGTCAGATCAGTGATGAATTCGATACCGCCGCAAAACCCTGTTACGATCAACAGGCCGTCATGCGTCGCTATGATGTGGTGCGTGAAATCTGTGATTACATGCTGGATATGGGCTGGGGCCCGTATCAGAACGACCACGAGGATGCCAACGGCCAGTTTGAGATGAACTGGGACTTTGACGATGCATTGCAGACCGCCGACAAGCATTCATTCTTCAAGTTCATGACGAAATCCGTGGCTGAAAAGCACGGCCTGCGCGCCACCTTCATGCCAAAGCCGATCGAAGGTCTGACCGGCAACGGGTGTCACGCGCATATTTCAGTCTGGGATGCCCCCGGAGCCGCATCGAAAGTGAATGTTTTCGCTGGCGAAGGCGAAGGACAGACCGGCGAGGTTGGCCTGTCCGAGCGCGGCAAGCACTTCCTTGGCGGGATCATGAAACACGCCTCAGCACTTGCAGCCATCACCAACCCGACGGTGAACAGCTACAAACGCATAAACGCCCCCCGCACGACTTCCGGGGCCACATGGGCGCCCAATACTGTGACGTGGACGGGCAACAACCGCACACATATGGTCCGCGTGCCCGGGCCGGGCCGCTTTGAATTGCGCCTGCCGGACGGGGCGGCAAACCCTTATCTGTTGCAAGCGATTATCATTGCCGCAGGCCTGTCAGGCATCCGCTCCAAGGCGGACCCCGGCAAGCGCCATGACATTGATATGTATGCCGAGGGTCACAAGGTGCGCGGTGCGCCCAAATTACCTCTGAACATGCTGGATGCGCTACGCGCTTATGACAAGGATAAGGGCCTCAAAGCAGCAATGGGGGCCGAATTCTCGGCGGCGTACCTGAAATTGAAAACGCAAGAGTGGCATGATTTCACATCCTATTTCAGCGGATGGGAAAAAGAAAACACGTTGGATATCTGAGAAAAGACAGAGGCCTGCGCGCCTTAAGCCCTCACATCTACTCAGTACTGCAGGAGACACTAAATGACAAAACGAGTTGCAATCATAGGTGCAGGCCCATCAGGTTTGGCACAACTGCGCGCCTTTCAGTCGGCCAAGGAAAAAGGCGCGGACATCCCCGAAGTTGTCTGTTTCGAAAAGCAGTCCAACTGGGGGGGATTGTGGAACTACACCTGGCGCACAGGTCTCGATCAGTATGGCGAACCCGTACATGGGTCGATGTATCGGTATCTGTGGTCCAATGGCCCCAAAGAAGGTTTGGAATTTGCGGATTACTCGTTCGAAGAACACTTCGGCAAACAGATCGCCAGCTATCCGCCGCGCGCCGTGCTCTTTGACTACATCGAAGGCCGCGTGAAAAAGGCTGGTGTGCGTGACTTGATCCGGTTTGAAACGGCGGTCCGCAGTGTTGAAGAAACGGACGACGGCAAGTTCACGGTCAAGGTAAAAGACCTGCCCGGTGACAATGAATACGAAGAGGTATTTGATTACGTCGTCTGCGCATCGGGGCATTTCTCGACACCCAATGTGCCGGAGTTCGAGGGCTTTGATTCGTTTAAGGGCCGCGTGTTGCATGCACATGATTTCCGTGATGCGCTGGAATTCAAAGACATGGACCTTCTGCTGATCGGCACCTCCTATTCCGCCGAAGACATCGGGTCCCAATGCTGGAAATACGGCGCAAAATCCATCACGGTCAGTCATCGTACCGCCGCCATGGGATATGACTGGCCCGATAACTGGGCAGAAGTGCCTTTGCTTCTCAAGGTTGACGGCAACACCGCGCATTTCAAGGATGGCACATCCCGCAAGGTTGACGCCATCATCCTGTGTACCGGCTACCAGCACCACTTCCCTTTCATGGCCGACAACCTCTGCCTGCGCACGGCGAACCGGCTGGCGACGGCGAACCTGTACAAGGGTGTCGCATGGATTGATAATCCGAACCTCTTTTACCTCGGGATGCAGGACCAGTGGTTCACCTTCAACATGTTCGACGCGCAGGCGTGGTGGGCGCGTGATGTGATGCTCGGCCGGATCGCCCTGCCCGACCGCGCCACGATGCTTGCCGATGTCGAAGAACGCGTGGCCCGTGAGGATGCCGGAGAAGATGACTATGATGCCATCTGGTATCAGGGTGATTACGTCAAGGAACTGATCGCGGAAACGGATTATCCGAGTTTTGATCTGGAAGGGGCCTGTCAGGCCTTCAAGGAATGGAAGGGTCACAAAAAGAAGAACATCATGACGTTCCGTGACAACGGGTATAAATCTGTGATCACAGGGACCATGGCCCCCAAGCATCACACGCCGTGGAAAGACGCGCTGGACGACAGTCTTGAGGTCTATCTACAGAACTGATGCACTTTCTTGTCTTGCAGCAAACCGCCCCGGTTGGTGTGGATAGCTCCTGCTCCACCCGGCGTCGCAATGCGCCATACTGCAGTTGTCTATCACTGCTATGAAAGGAGCTACCCAATGCAAGTTACAACAATCGGTATCGATCTGGCCAAACATGTTTTTCAGGTTCACGGAATTACTGAGGATGGAGAGGTTGTCTTCAATCGAGCGATCCGGCGCGCACAACTCATGCAGTTCTTCATCAATCTGGAGCCCTGTTTGATCGGCATGGAGGCATGCGGGTCCAGCCACTATTGGGCGCGAGAACTGACCAAGCTTGGGCACGATGTTCGCTTGATCCCAGCCAATTATGTGAAGCCCTATGTCAAACGCGGCAAATCTGACGCGAATGATGCCGAAGCTATATGTGAAGCGGTGACACGCCCGACGATGCGGTTTGTTGCGCCCAAATCCGAGGAACAGCAGGCCGTCTTGTTCCTGCATTGTGCGCGCGATTTGATCGTCAGGCAACGAACACAACTCAGCAACATGCTTCGCAGTTTGCTCGCCGAGTTTGGTGTCATCATTCCACAAGGAACCGGAGCCGCAGTCAAATACGCCAAAGGTGTTCTGGAGGGAGAAAAGCCCGCCCTTCCGCAAATCGCAATTGATGTTCTGAAACAACTTAGCCACCAACTTGTCGCTATGCATCTCCGGTTCCGCTGGTACGAGATGCGCATGCGACTTCATTCGAAACTGGACAAACGCGTTATGCTGTTGCGCACGATCCCAGGCGTTGGCCCTGTGACCGCGTCCGCCATTGTTGCCACTATCGGCGACGCAAAACAGTTTAAGAATGGTCGACAATTTGCAGCGTGGCTGGGGCTCACACCTCTGAACATGTCGAGTGGCGGAAAAGAACGATTAGGACGGATCACAAAAATGGGTGACCGATACATTCGGCGTCTTTTGGTGACCGGGATGACAGCGAGATTGCGGCAAATGAAAGTGAATCCTGACCGCGTCGATCCATGGGCTATCGGCCTTCTTGAGCGCAAACCTGCTCGACTGGCGACCGTTGCAATGGCAAACAAGACTGCTCGAATTGTCTGGGCGGTGTTAACCAAGAACGAATACTACCGGCCTCACACAGCCTAACAAAAGGAACACCCGAGACAGCAAGACCTACGAAATGATGGCGCACAGTCAGCCCGCCAACCAAGACACCCCGTCGAATGTCCAGGACACATTGTTGTTCGATAAGCCGTTTGGGACTTGGTCGCGGAAACCATCAGGGCCGGCGGCTACGAGTGCCGCGCAAACAGGCCGGACACACGTCTGCTTCTGACCAGTGCGAAATTACTTCAAATATGTCTTGCTATGCAGGAGCTATCCACACAGGGCATTCGGCGGCGGTCGCGTTTCATCTGACCTGACACGCATAAAACAGCGCAGTTAAGGCGCGCCAGAGATACGCAAGAACACGATGGTTTGCTGCAAAGCGGCTTTGTCCTTGAGCGATACATCGACGATCTTGCCCGCAATCGTGAAACGGCGCAAATCGTAGGTATCGGGGTGGTTGACCGTATTTTCCTTGGAGTACACTTGCGCATTGGCACAATCAGCGACCCGCTGAACCACAGCGTCAAAGCTCTGCGTGCTTGCGGCGGATCGGTAAGGAAACGACCAATAGCAGTGGTTTGACACAGCCCCGGAAAGCGCACGCGACGTGGCACAAACAGCGCCGGATGCCATACCTGACGCCTCAAACAGGGACATGTCACCCTGTTGCGACGGGTGGTATTTCTCCAGTTCGGTGCAGAAATCGCCCGCCAAGGACGCGCTACCAGCTGACGTCAGTGCAAACAGCCAGAGCACAACGTAGAGTCGACGGTTTCGCCTGAGGCACATTCGATTGATCAGAGGGTACATGCTATTCGCGTACCATCTGGTTTCCTTCTTCGACACGAAAAAGCGTTGGCGGCGTTGATTTGCTGACCCAGTAAAAATCGCCGTCCCACTCCATCACGAACCAGCCTTCCCAGTCCGCATCGTCTGGCCAGATGCTTTGAAATTCGTCACGCTCTGCGTCGACGCGCCATTCTCCATAGAGGGACGCCGTATCTGGCTGTGCATAAACGGTTTTTCCCTCTTTGCCGAAAAACTGAACGTAATCAGCGCCATCCCATTGGCCAAAGACCGTGTTCCCTGACAACAGCGCCTCGATTTCGTAGGCTTTCAGCTTGACCGCTTGGGCCAGCGCCGGAAGCGCACACAGCAGCATGACCGCCACGCAGGACACGGTTTTGACAGCCCTCATGCCCCCGGCACCTTTCCATCGTTCACCAACAGCAAAGCGACCTTTCGCAAAGTGGTGCGCAGCCGCTCCGTTTTGGGACCCAAATGGCCCAGATCGCTCAAGGTTCGGTCCATCACAGTCAGCCACAATTCCGCATCCTCCAGCAGAATGGGCACATGCGCGTGGATCTCGCGCACGTTCATATGGCGGTGTTTCTCAAGGTAATATTGCCGCCCGCCCATGAAGCCGGACAGAAAATTGAACTGCTCTTCGCGCGTATGTTCCAAACCATGTCCATCCATATGCAACGCCAGCAGACGCGCCGCCTCAGGTTCGGTTTCGACCAGATCATAAAAATGGGTCACCAGCTCACTCAACCCGGGCTCTCCACCGATTTGATCAAGCATGGTTTGTGTCATGAGCGGGGGCGTTCCTTGGCAGGGTCATAAGCGGCGACGGTCGGTGCGATAACAGCGGGCAGACGTTTTTGGTGACCATCAAGCTTGCCCACTTCCAATACCGTGCCCACATCGGCGTGTGCCACGTCAACACGCGCCAACGCGATGTTTTTGCCCAATAGCGGGGACCGCATGGACGACGTCACCTCGCCCACCTGCGCGCGGCCAACATGCAGGCAGTCGCCATGTCCCACATCCACGTTGCTGTCTATTTCAAGGCCCACCAGCTTGCGCATCGGATTTTCCTTGCGCCGCAGGAGCGCGTCGCGGCCAATGAAATCATCCGTCTTTGACTTCAACGGGACCGTAAAACCGACGCCGGCTTCAAAAGGATCGGTCTGGTCGGAAAAGTCATAACCCGCAAAGATCAGGCCCGCTTCGATGCGCACCATATCCAAGGCTTCCAGCCCCATGGGTTTGATCCCATGCGCCTGCCCGGCCTCCCAAATGGCGTCGAAAATCTCTGCGCAATCCTTGGGGTGGCACATGACCTCATACCCTAATTCGCCCGTATAGCCGGTCCGCGAGATAACGAAAGGCGTGCCCGATTCATCATTAAGCCGCGCCGGTGAAAACCGGAACCATCCAAGCTGGTCGAACTCCGGGTTATGCGGTGCGGTCCAGACAAGCTTGCGCAGCAGGTCGCGACTTTCAGGACCCTGAACCGCCACATTGTGAAGCTGATCTGTGGATGAGCGAATTAGAACTTTCAGGCCCAGTTTTTCCGCCTGTTCCCTGATCCATTCCCCGCCATAATCGTTTCCGCCGATCCAGCGGAAATTGTCTTTGCCCAACCGGAACACCGTTCCGTCGTCGATCATGCCACCGTGTTCATAGCACATCGCGGTGTAAACGACGCCGCCCACGGCCAATGTCTTCATGTTTCGGGTGAAAATATACTGGCATAGCGCTTCGGCGTCAGGCCCTGTGATTTCGAATTTTCGCAACGGGCTGAGGTCCATGATCACGCATTTTTCGCGGCAGGCGTGGTATTCCTCGATCGGCCCGGTCTCGGCGTAACAACTGGCCAGCCAATAGCCGTTGTATTCAAAAAAGTTGCGCGTGTGCTTGGCAAAGCTCTCGTGAAATCCGGTTTGTTTTGTCATTTTGGGCTCTGCTTCAGGGGTGGGACGGTACGCAACAGCGCGTTGAAAGGTCTCTTTTCCAGAGTAGGTGCGCACGTGAATATCAGTTGGGTTCCACCCGTTTGCAGCGGATGTGTCATCCGGACAGGCAGATGAAACGCAGACGATATCGGTCAGAGCGCGCAGCAGGACATAGTCACCCGGACGCGACCACGGTTCGTCCGAGTACATCACCCCATGCTCATCCAGAAAGGTGTTGAAAAAGAAGTTGATCGCCATCCACCCGGGACGGCCCGTCACATTGAACTTTTCCAACGCACCATTGAAATTGTCAGAGCAGTTTACGTGGCCGGGATAGCCGATGTCATCGTAGTATTTCGCCGAACAGGCCAATGCAAAGGCATCATGGCGACCGCAGGTGTCCTGCACGACCTCGACCAGCGGCAGCATCTCCTGATCGTAGTATTTTGCGTGCAGACCGGGCATCGGATAGGCATGCCCCATCAGCGTGCGCGTGGTCGTCACATCCAATGCGTGCTCGATCCCCTTGTCGAGTTTGCGGGCCGAAAAACACTCGAAATCAGTGCATTGCCGGCCATCCACATCAATGATCTGGATGTAGTCGCCCGCTTTGACAAAATACGCCTCTGCGGTCTGGGTATGGACACGAATATCGTCAATCGGATCGGCAAGCGGGTCCGGCGCCTCAAAACTGGCGTGTCGTTTGATCACCGCGCGTGTGACCATGACCGTGATCGGCGTGGTTGTATTCTGACGCTCTGCGTCCATGGGCAACCCCGGTGCAGCAACAATCAGGCTGCCATCCCGTTCCACGCGCAGGCTTTCTTGTGATCCGGCGGGCGTGTCGCTCGCAAATATCTGCACCGCAGGCGCATCGGACAAGTCAATGCCGCGCGCCTCAAGCCCCATCCGCAATCCGCGCAAGGATTGATCACTGCTGAGCAACAATCGGCGCAGCCCTTCGGCTTGTGCATTGCCCGGAGCGTTCAGGATCGCCGGATCGATCTTGCCACCTTTTCCAGCCGCAACAACTTCGCAGATCTGCGCACCTTCGTCATTGATCAGTGTAATCGCATCGCCTGCGAATACCGGGATCAAAACGGCACCCATACCCTCCACCACGTATCTTTCGGTGCCGGGCGGCAAGGTAAACTGCGACGGCAGGTAGATTTTGCTGGGTGAAGGCGGCCCGGGACGCACGTTGGCATATATTTCGTCAAGCATATCGCATCATGTCCCAGCTATTTATTTGCACGACCGGAATAAAAATTTATTTTTAAGAATAAGCATGCGTCGGTTTTCACTGCAAGTATTTTAACGCACCTGCCTCTCTTTTAGCGGGATCAGGGGTATTGTCTGATGACGATTGCCAGTGTGGCATAGGCATGCGCGCCCGTATCATCGCCACAGGTTTGACATTATGATTGCAACAGTTGCGTGGTTCTGCGGTCAAATCCGCACTGCTTGCGGCATAACACAACCATCAACGATAGTCAGTTCATACCAATTCGCTCACCTGATATTGCGCCTTGGCCAACCATTCCGGGGAAATCTCCACACCCCATCCGGGTCTGTCCGTGACACGCGCATGCCCGTCTTTGATGCCATAGGGCGTTTCAACGAACAGCCCCTCTTGCCAAGGGTAATAATCAGGCCCTTCGATTGAAAACTCCAGATACTTCCCGGCATTCGGAATGGCGCGCAGCAGATGCATCGTGAACAAGGTCACCATCGACCAGTTCGCGCAATGCGGCGTCACGGGGAGACCGGCAGCTTTTGCCATCTGAACGACCCTCAGCGTGCGGCAGATGCCCCCGAGATACAGGATGTCGGGCTGAACGATATCCACGGCCCGCATGTCGATCATGCGCTGCCAAGTCGGTAGATCACAGTCCTGTTCCCCCCCGGTCACGTCAATGTCCAAAGCTTCAGTGACCTGTTTTGTCTGCGCGAGTTCCCAATAGGGGCAGGGTTCCTCAAAGTGGCAAAAGCCATGGTCCTGCAACATATGGCCAACCTCAACGGCGCGGTCCGGCGTGTAGCAGCTATTGGCGTCGATCAATAAATCCACATCATCGCCCAGTTCGCGGCGCATGGTCGGAATGATCTCTTCGGTGCGACCGGGCCATTCATCGCGGTTGCGCCCGACCTCTGCACCGGCACGCATTTTAAAGGCGGTGAACCCTTGCGTATCCCGCAACATTTTCAAGCGGTCCGCTTCCTCGCTGGGCGTGATGTCGCGCTTCATCGAGGACGCATAGGCGCGGATCAACCCCGGTGTGCCACCCAGCAATTCAGCAACGGGTTTACCCTCTTGTTTGCCGCGCAAGTCCCAGATTGCGGTGTCTACACCTGCCATGGCACGGCGCAGGTAAGAGCCGGGAAACTTGTGCTCGCGCTCTGTCACGATGTCGAGCAGATCATCCAGATCCGTGATGTCCTGACCCAGCATCCAAGGCGCGACCTGCCGGTGCAAAACCGTGCAGGTGATGTCAGAGTGATAGGTCGATACCTGCCCCCATCCTTGCGCCCCGTCCTGCGTTGTGACGCGCACAAAGCCCACGGCCTCAGTGGTAAAGGTCTCAATCGATTTCAGCTTCATATGAAGTCCTTTCAGGGCTTGGCACCGGCAAGAATAAGGTCGGATGCTCTCTCACCGACCATGATCGCGGGGGCATTTGTGTTTCCGGTCGGGATGGTTGGAAAGATGGAGGCATCTGCCACCCTGAGGCCTTCTATTCCGTGCACCTTCAGCCTCGCGTCAACCACGGAAACGGCGGGGTCCATCCCCATCCGACAGGTCGCGCAGGGATGAAAAACTGTCCACGATTTTTCCCGGATATAGGCAGCGATGTCTTCGTCGCGCGTGCACCTGACGCCGGGCAAGTCTTCACTTTCGATTACCGCCTGCATCGCCGGGGTCGCAGCGATCTCGCGGATCAATTTGATCCCTGCCAGCATCAGCGCGCGATCCTCCGCTGTGTCCAGATAGTTAGGGTATATCAACGGAGCCGCCATCGGGTCAGGCGATTGAATCTGCAAATGCCCAACACTTGTCGGCTTGCACGGGTTGAACCCCATCAAAAAGCCGGGAAACGGGTCAGGGCTCATCAGGGGGCGCACGCCAACGGGTGCGCGCGCGTAGCTGAGCGGCGAGAAATAGAGCTGCAGATCAGGCCCCGGTGATGTGTCGAACAGGCGCATGAACCCACCCCCCTGATTGAGGCTGAGCGAGAGCGGCCCTTTGCGTTTCAGCGCGTATTGCAAAGCCGCCCTGATCTTGCCCGGCAGGGAGCGCAGCTGCTGATTAAGGCTCGGCACACGGGCGCGGTAAAGGTGATCAATACCCAGATGATCCTGAAGGTTCTGCCCCACTGCCGGCGCGTCCTGCACGATTTCTACCCCTTGCGCCTGCAACACGGCACCCGGACCAACCCCCGACAGTTGCAGAACCTGCGGTGAGCCGATGGCACCCCCTGACAGAATAACTTCGGCGCGCGCCTTTACGGATCTGACCTGACCCTTGTGCCGGTATTCGACCCCGACCGCCCGCTTGCCTTCAAACAAAACGCGCGTGACATGGGCACGGGTGCGAATTTCCAAATTCGCGCGCTTTCTCGCAGGCATCAGATAACTGCGCGCGGCGGAGGCGCGCAGTCCCCCTTTGGTATTGATCTGATAGCAACTCGCTCCCTCCATCTCGCCCGCGTTATAGTCGCGGTTTGGGGGGATACCCGCCTGCTCCGCGCCGCGCAGATAGGCATGGGTCAGCGGGTGCACTTCACCCCAAACATCATGCACCGCCAGAGGGCCAGCCGTACCGCGCGCCGGATGTGCCGGGCCGTCCCAGTCTTCCATACGCTGAAACAACGGCGCCACATCATCCCACCCCCAGCCCGGCGCGACCGCCTCCCATTCGGCATAATCGCGTGGGTGTCCGCGCACATAGACCATCGCGTTGATGGAACTGGACCCGCCCAGCACCTTGCCACGCGGCCAATAGGATCGCTGATCTTTAAGCCCGGCATTTGGTTCGGTGGTGTATTTCCAATTGACCCGCGCATCATGGTAAATCTTGCCATAGCCAATGGGCATTTGAATCCAGAGGTTTCTGTCGGTTCCCCCCGCCTCCAGCAGCAGCACGGTATATCTGCCGCTTTGCGTCAGGCGGTTGGCAAGGACCGAACCTGCTGACCCCGCACCGACGATGACATAGTCCACCGCTTCCAAACTACTTATCCGACGGGTTGCGCCCAAAGACCTGCGCAAGGATCATCATCAGGGAGGTAATGATGATCATGATCGTTGAGATCGCGGCAATCGTCGGGTCGATCTGATCACGCAGCGCGTTGAACATATTGCGCGTCAGGGTCGGGTTATCCCCGCCCGAAATGAACATTGCCACCACCACCTCATCAAAGGATGTCAGGAACGCCAAAAGCGCTGCCGTCACGATGGCAAAGCGGATTTGCGGGACGGTGATGGTCAAAAACGCCTTCCACCGCGGCGCCCCAAGGCTGCGCGCGGCAAGCTCCTGATTCATGTCATAGCTCTTGAGTGCGGAGCCCGTGACAATCACAACAAGTGGCAAGGCCAGCACGCTATGCGCCAGAACAAGACCGGTAAGGGAATAGAGCAGGTTGACCTGAACAAAGACATAGAATGCGCCAATCGCCACGAGAACAACCGGCACCATCATCGGGGTGATCAGCATCAGATAGGCCAGCCGCACAAAATGCACGCGCGAACTGTGCAACCCATAGGCCGCAACCACCCCGACCGGCGTCGCCACCAGCATGGTCAGAACCGCCGCCTTGAGCGATGTGGCCGTGGCCTGCATCCATTCAGGTGAGCCGAAATAGTTGCGATACCAGCGCAAGGACCATGTTTCAGGCGGGAATTCAAGATATTGGGATTCCGAGAACGACATCGGGATGACGATCAGCGTCGGTGCCACCAAAAGCAGCATCACGACGGCGGCAAACACATAAAGCCAAAGGCGCTGGCCGTGGGTGACCTGAGTCTCAGACGCGGGGCTATTCAACCACTTCAGCATCAGTGCCCGCCCCCTGTCATCTTGCCCAGATTGACAAAGCGCGAGGCCAGCCAAAGGATGCCAACCGTCAGCACCAGCAGCACCACACCCAGCGCGCTTGCTGCGCCCCAATTCACGAACAGCTCAATATTGGACACGATCTTCATCGACACCATGATCACCTTGCCACCGCCAAGAACGGCTGGGGTCACAAAAAACCCAAGGCACAGGACAAAGACCATCAACGACCCGGCCAAAAGCCCCGGGATCGACAGCGGAAAAAACACCGTCCAAAACGCGCGGCGTGGGCTGGCACCAAGGTTGGACGCGGCCTTGAGGTAGTCGTGATCGATCGCCTTCATCGCGTTGTAGACGGGCAGGATCAGGAAAGGCAGCATGATATGCACCATTCCGATCAGGGTGCCCGTCATATTGTGCACCATCTTGATCGGCTCGTCCCAGAGCCCCAGCGAAATGGCCCATTGGTTGACCAGCCCCTGCTTTTGCAAAAGCACCAGCCATGCGTATGTCCGCACCAATAGGGATGTCCAGAAGGGCACCAGCACCGTGATCAGGGCAAGGTTTGCCCAGCGGTTTGGCAGTTGTGACATGAAATAGGCCAGAGGATAGCCGATCAGAATGCACAACCCCGTGGTCAGCAGACTGACCTGAAAGGTCGTCACGAAAATCCTCGAATAGGATTTTCGTTTGATCATGCGTTCGTAGTTTTCCAGCGAGAACTGCCCGTCCGCCCCGATGAAGGAGACATAGAACAGCCACCCCACCGGGATGACCAGAACAACCAGCACCATCAACAGCGCAGGCGAACTAAGGCCAAAGAGCTTCAGCCGCTCCAGCGCGCCATCGCGCCGCAAGCCTTCGCTTTGGTGAGGATCAAGGGACGCGTCAGTCATCGGCGCTGATCAACACAGTATCGGCCGCCTCAAGCGACAGGGCGACCGGATCACCAACGCTGGGCAGATGCGCAACGATATCCCCGCGAATGCCGCCCCGCAGGCTTATCTCGGTGCCGTCAGAAAGCCTTGCATACATCAGATAGCTGTCGCCTTGGTAGACGACATTGGACACAGTGGCCTGAAAGACATTCGCGGTCCCGGACGCCGCACCAAGGCGCAGCCGTTCCGGGCGGATCATCAACAGCAGCGGCCCGGCTGGTGGTACGTCGCCCGCGTATTTCAGCGCCATACCGGCACAAGTGATCTGATCGCCCCGCCGGTCCACCGGCAAAAAGGTGGAATCGCCAATGAAATCGGCGACAAACCGGTTCGCCGGAAAATCATAGAGCTGTCTTGGCGTGGCCAGTTGCATGATCTTGCCATGGTTGACGACTGCGATACGGTCCGACATCGTCAGCGCTTCCCGCTGATCATGGGTCACATAGACCGTCGTCATGCCCAGCTTTTCGTGCAGGCTGCGCAATTCGATCTGCATCTGATCGCGCAGCTTTTTATCCAGCGCAGACAGGGGTTCGTCCATCAACAGGATGCGCGGCTCAAACACGATTGAACGCGCCAGTGCGACGCGCTGTTTTTGCCCGCCCGAAAGTTGGTCGATCCGACGCTCACCGAAGCCGCCCAATTGCACCGTCTCCAAGGCCTCTTCGACGCGCCGCACGATTTCAGTCGCCGGTGTTTTGCGCAACTTGAGCGGATAGCCCACATTCCCGGCCACGGTCATATGCGGAAACAGCGCGTAGTTCTGAAATACCATTCCCACACCACGCAGATGCGGGGCGGTGCGGATGACCTCTTCGTCCCCGAATTTCAGACTGCCGCTGTCAGGACGTGTAAACCCAGCCAGAACCATCAACAGCGTGGTTTTCCCGGAACCAGATGGTCCCAGCAGGGTCAGGAATTCGCCGCTTTTGACATCGAGCGATACGTCGTCCAACGCATACACCGATCCGTAACTTTTGGTCACATTCCGGACCGTGATGGGCAGTGCGTTGGTCAAAATCTATTCCTTAATTCACGCTGCGGGCCGCCATACGGCCCGCAGGTCATAATCTGTGCTGCTCTGATCACTCAGTCAGCATTTCCTGATACATCTCATCCGCGATGGTTTCCCACTTTGCGTACCATTCCAACGAAACCGGCAGCTGCATCGCGGCGTTTTCGGGCGAGGATGGCAGGCCTGCCGCCATTTCCGCCGTGATCACACCGGTGTCATAGGCGGCTTTGTTGGTTGGGCCGTAAGTGATGTAAGTGGGCAGGTCGTCCTGGTATTCGGGCTTTGATATCTCGGCGAGGAATTCCATCGCCACATCCTTGTTGGGCGCACCAAGCGGGATCGCAAAACAATCGTAATCCAACAGCGCCTGATTGAAGCTGTACTTGACCTGCGCGCCGTCTTTTGCCGCATTGTCAAAACGCCCGTTCCAGCCGGTGCTCATGTCGACCTCACCGTCTTTCATAAGCTGCGCCTGTTGTGCGCCGGACGACCAGAACACGTCAATTTCGGGTTTCAGCTCGCGGATCTTGTCCAATGCGCGTTCGATCCCTTCTTCGGAATCGAGCTCGGCATACACATCCTCAGGTGCCACGCCCAGCGCCATCATGGCAGGCTCAAGCGCCCCTGCCACCCGGTTGCGATAGGCGCGCTTTCCGGGGAATTTATCAACATCCCAGAAATCAGCCCAGCTTTGCGGGCCGTCATCGCCGTAGGTTGCCGTGTTCCAAGCGTAGACAGTAGAAAACACGTCACCGCCAACGCAGTAATCCGTGTAAAGGCCCTCGTAGAAAGTTGAGACATCAATGACGCTGTAATCCAGCTTTTCCAAAAGCCCCTCCGCAGCAGCGCGCGCCGCAGACCCGGACCCGCTGGCCACAATATCTAGGGACACGGCACCAGACGAGACCTGCAGGCGGACGTCAGACATCCCTCCATAGGTTTCCTGTTTTACGACGATACCCGTATTGGCTGCCGCCGGTTCAAAGAGCGCTTTGCTTTGCGCCTCCTGATATGATCCGCCCCATGACGCGACCGTGACGGTCTTTTCTTGTGCATAGGCCGTCGAACTCAGCAGCGCCGCTGCCAGTGTTAAACCAAGTGTTCTTTTCATGATTTTCCTCCTTGTTGTTTTCACGCGCCCGTTTGGGGGCACCTTGTTGGTTTTGTTTTTCAGGCGGTTCAGCATCATAGCCGCCCAGATGTCTCAGTCACGATGATGCGGCAGCACGTTCGCTCTCAATCCGGTCCTGTCTGCGGTACCATGCAACGGTCGCGGGCAAAAACCATGGGTTTCCGGTGTAAAACGGGCGCGTCGGGTGGGTCAGCCCGTCAAAGGCAGTGATGCCTTCTGGTCTGCCCAAGACCTTTTGGCCCAGTCGCTTGCCCAGATAGCTGGCCATTGAAACGCCAGCTCCGCAGTAGCCCATCGCATAATGCACGCCCTCGTGAACGCCGGTATGGGCAAGTTCGTCAAAAGTATATGCAACCTGCCCGCTCCACGAATGGGTGATGGCATAGGGCGCAAGCTGCGGAAAAATGCGACACATATCCGCAAACAGCTTTGGACCGCTGATCGCTGTATCGGCCTCATTGGCCGATACACGTCCCCCAAATAGCACGCGCGTTCCATCTGGTGACGGACGATAGTAATAGACGACTTTGCGCGTGTCGCTGGCAATCCGGGACGTTGGGAAAAGCTCACGCACAAGGGCCTTGGGTAAAGGTTCTGTTGCGATCACATAGCTGCCAATTGGAATGACGCGGCGCTGCAACCATGGCGTCACACCGCCCGTGTAGCCATTGGTCGCAACGATCACGTCGCGCGCGCGCACCTGCCCCTTGGCGGTCGAGAGCAGAAAACCAACAGCGTCTCGCTTGATGACCGTCACCGCACAGTTGCCAACGACATGCACCCCAGCCAATTGCGCCAATGTCAGCAAACCGCGATGGTATTTCGCCGGGTTGATCGAGGCATGACGCGGAAAGACCACGCCGCCATGATAGGTGTCTGATCCAAGCTCGCTGCGTTGTTCGTGACGGGGCACGGCAAAGGCTTCGATCCCTTCTGTCCGGCTCAGGGTTTCTGCACCGCGCGCAATCTCTTCATAATGCGCAGGCGTATGTGCGGCGTGATACCTGCCGCTGCGCAGAAAATCACACTCGAGCCCTTCGGAGGCAACAAAGTCACCGATCCATTCAAGCGCGGCCTCCCCCTCCTTGCGGATCGCACGCGCACGGGTTGCCCCATATTTGGCCGTCAGCTTTTCGAGGGACGGTTTGATACTGGTGCTGATCTGGCCCCCGTTTCGGGTGCTACACCCCCAGCCGGGTTCTTGCGCATCCAACACCATTGTCTTGCGTCCGGCCCTTGCGGTTTCGATCGCAGCATGCATGCCTGTATACCCGGAACCGACAACGGCAACATCGACATCCTCCAGCGGAACACTCGGTAATTCAGGCAGCGCAGGCACGTCGTCCAGCCAGAATGAACTGTCCTTGCACTCCTTTCCAAACACCTCGATCACCGCCATCCTACGTTCCCCCAAACGCCTGATTACCCTCGCCAATCGTATTCCAGAGTATATCCGAGCGCTTTGGAAAGGGGCCTGTCTGTTGACGTTAGAAACAAGAAGAGATTAAATCAATTTAAATTCAATTATCAAAGTATTCGATTCACTTATGCAAATAGCGACCGAATGGGCACGATGAAACTTCGGCACATGGAAGTGTTTAGCGCTCTGATTGACGCCGGCTCCGTGTCCCGCGCGGCAGAAAAGCTCAACCTGACGCAGCCCGCGGTCAGCATCGCGCTCAGCAATTTCGAGGCAGAACTGGGGTTTCGCCTGTTTCACCGCGAACGTGGTTTTTTCACACCGACGACAGAAGCCATGCTGCTGCACGAAGAAGTCACGAAAGGTCTGCAAGCGATTTCGCTCGTGAAGCAACGCGCAGCGGGCATTCTTTCAGGTCAAACCGGGCACATCAGTATCGCCACGAACGGTGTGCTTGCTTTCAACTTTCTGCCCCGGGTGTTGGCATCCTTCCAACGCGACCATCCCAATATAAAGACGGATATAAAGGTTCATTCCTCACGCCAGATCGCCTCTTGGGTTGCGGGTCATCAAATCGACATCGGGCTGATCGACCTGCCCGTGCCGGTGGCCGGCCTGCATGCCGAGATCTTCAATTTCGAATGCGTCTGCGCGGTTCACAAAGACGACCCGCTGGCCGCACTTGAGACGATACACCCGACGTCTCTTGCCGGGCGGTCCGTGGTCAGCATTACCGGCGATCATCAGATTGACCGCCAACTTGAGACGCTTCTGGCTGATACCAACACCCTTATCTCACGCAATGCGACGGCCTATTATTTCGCGATCGCACGTAAACTTGTGGCAGCCGGTGACTACGTCGCCATTCTGGACCCGATAAACGGCAAGGCGGATTTGCAGGACGACGTCGTCTGGCGTCCTTTTGTGCCCCGTATTGATAATGACCTCGCCGTGATCACCGCAAAGGGGCTGCCGCTTGGCCGCACGGTTCTTGAAATGCATACACGTATCCGCACAGCCCTCAAGCAGCTGGCCCTATGACGCGTGCCGGCGCATCCAAAAGGGTCATTTCTGACCACTTGACCAACTTCATGCAGGCGGCATCTGCCGAGGTGAAACAACATGACACGGAGATTGCACGGCGTATGAGTGCCGCACTGTCCGCTGATCAATCGCAACCACCCGTATTAGCCCCCGCAAGAGTACCGGCCTGTCACATATTGCCAGAGCTTATGTCAGCCCCCGAAACCGACCTGATGTCACTGTTGGCTGAATGCAGTGACACCTTGCACTGGCGCGAGGCGGGGTTTGGAAAACTACCCGCCCAAGCGGTGCAGAAACTGGCAGTCACCGAACTGATTGGGCCAGACGCATTGTTCCCGAACCCCGACATACGTATCGGCCTTTTGATACAGGGGGACGGCTTTCATTATCCCAAACACCATCACGCCGCAGAGGAGCTGTACCTGATCCTGAAAGGCACCGCCTTTTGGAGCGTCGAGAATAAAGCGCACACCCCCAGAGCACCCGGTGGCTTTGTGCATCACAAATCGCACCAGCCACATTCCATCGTGACGGTTGATGAACCCATGCTGGCCCTTTGGGGGTGGGTTGGTGATGTCGACGGGTCGTCGTACTCCGTCTGAAAGATCACTGCCGAGGGCCGTCCGGGGACAAGCCGCACCCTGTCACATAGATTTCCGCGATCCAGATATCTCTGCCACGTTGGACGCCCTGTCCGCGCCGCGCCGCCACGCAGATGGGGCCACCCCGGTTACACGGCGAAACTCTCGATTAAAGTTGGATTTGGTGTTGAATCCGCTCCCCAGCATCGCATCGGTGACGGATGATCCGGCTTCGATCAGATGACAAGCGTGCCGGATGCGCCAGGCATTCACATAGCGGGAAACATTGGACCCTGTCGCGCGATTGACCGCCGCAGACAGGCGTTTCTCCGGCAAATGCAGCCGCCGCGCGAGGCGTGTCAGGTTGAGGTTAGGATCCAGATGCAAAGGCTCACGCGACAAAAAGCTTTCGAGGCGCGCGAGGATTTCATCATCCTCAGCGATAGATTCGTGCGAGGGCGCAGCGCGGGCCTCATGTTCATCGTTCTCCGCACCAGATGCCGCCGGGCTGCAGCTGAGCAATCCCAGCAACAGCATCGCAAGCGATGACGAGGCGGTGATCATCCAGCCCGTCCAGCTGTCGTTACCGGTCATGAAAGCCAGCGCGATCAGAACATCGCTGAGGGCCGAGCCAATCAGTGCCCAGCCCAGCACTTTCCAGATCACGCCGGGCGTCTCTCCGGCTTCAAGGCGTGCCAGCGGCATGTCGGAAAACATGCTAATGCGCCACAGGATTGCCGCCCCATAAGCCACGAAGATCACGGGAACGACAGCGTCCAACGTCTCGGGCGCAAAGACGCGACAGAACAGCGCAAAGGCCGGGGCCACCGCATGCAGAGACAGATTGCGCAATGACAGGCGGCGGACCAGAGCATCCTGAAACGTGATCCATGCCAGTGGCGGGATCGCCGCAGCAGTTACCGGCAGGACCGGGCGCAGCCATTCCACGTTATACCCACCGACCAGCGCCACGAGAAAGGATTGCACGGCACAGGCGGCCATAAAGAAAACCAGCACCTTCCTGCCCCCGGATAGGAACGTACGCCCGGCGAGATAAGCGAGCACAAGGGCCACGAAGGCAGGTATCGGCAACATCGGCATACCCCCCCTTCTATCCGAAATCCGGATCGTGGCGACCTCTATCCCGGATATAGGACGCGGCTTGGGCGCTATCTGGCGCATCAGGGCAACAACGTTCATCAACGGAGGTTCTCATGAAACGTATTGCTCTCTTGTCGCTTCTATCCTTGTCACACGCATGTGCCGCTGCGGCGGATATGCTGCCCGGATATGACCGGTTCGATCTGTCCGCAGCCCATCGCGCCACCCCGGTCGCGGCGTCAATCTGGTATCCGGCGGCCAATCCGACCTACCGGGCCCCCGTCGGCGACGGCCCGATTTTCGAGCCGAGCTTTGCCTTTGTCGGCGCTGCGGTTGCGGATGGCCAACACCCGCTTGTCCTGCTGTCGCACGGGTCGGGCGGCAATGCGCAAACATTGGGCTGGCTGGCAAGCGGTCTGGTGGATCGCGGGGCGATGGTGCTTGCGGTCAATCATCCCGGCTCCACCAGTGGCGACAGTTCACCGCGCCGCTCGGTCGATCTTGAAGCGCGGGCGTCCGATCTGTCGGCGGCACTGGACATGATCCTTGCGGACCCTGCCTTCGCGCGCCATGTCGACCTGGACAGGATCAGAACCGTTGGTTTCTCGCTTGGGGGTGCGACATCGCTTGGGCTGGCCGGGGTGCGATTCATCGGCGCACAACAGGATGAAAACTGCGCAACAGGTCCTGATGCCGCCGATTGCACCTTTTTCCAGCTTGGGGGTGTGCGGTTTGCCGACTATCCCGGCTTTGACGCGGACACCCGCGATGAGCGCATCAGCCGCGCCGTGATCATCGACCCGGGGTTTGGTGGTTCCGCGGATCCCGCAAGTCTGAACACCGCCCTGCCCGGTATCACGCTGATCAATCTTGGCGATGCAGATCGTCTGGGCGCTGCCGATGTGGGACCAGAGGGAAATAACCTCGCCAATCGGTTGCCAGATGCCCGCTATGTCGAGATTGCCCCGGCCAATCATTTCACCTTTCTGAGCACCTGCAAACCCGGGGCGACAGGCATGCTGGAAGAAGAGGGAGAAGACCCGATCTGCTCTGACCCGGCAGGGACTGATCGTAAAGCAACCCATGCGCGTTTGATTGACGCTGTTGCGACCGGGCTTGGATTATAGCCAAGCGACTTCAGGTGTATTCCGCGCCCTTCGGCGCGTGACGCCGGAGGGTCTTTTGAAGAGGGCGGGCGGGGTCCAGCCCTGTTGCGTTTGTTCGTCGTACGACAGGCGGCTGCACCGAACGGTGCCGGGCGCGCACGCTCGCAACCGATCCGCTGCTGCCGGAACGAGGCCGAAAACCCCTACCAAAGATGCATCAACGCGGCACTGAAATGATTTTGACCATTTCAACTATGCCGTTAACATTCACCTACGCCGCCCATCTTTCACCGGGGGGCGATCAAGGGAGGACCATGAATGAACGACCGTATGCGTTTTGGAATTTTTCTGGCACCGTTTCACAAGCCGGGTATCAATCCGACATTGGCACTGGAGCAAGACCTCGAACTGGTGCAATGGCTGGATCGATGCGACTATGACGAAGTCTGGTTTGGCGAACACCATTCCGCCGGATCCGAGATTTCCGCCAGCCCTGAAATAATGATCGCCAGTGCTGCGCCACGTACGCGCCGGATCAAACTGGGCACCGGCGTTGTCTCCGTCAGCTATCACAACCCGCTATGGGTCGCAGAAAAGATCGTGCAACTGGATCACCTGACCCGCGGCCGTGTCATGCTGGGCCTTGGGCCCGGCTCCTTGCCGACCGACGCCGCCATGATCGGCCTGAGCCAGAAGGACACCCGTGGTTTGCTGGCAGATGGGCTGGACATCATCACGCGTCTGTTGCGCTCTGACGAACCGGTGAATTTTGAGAACGATCGCTGGACGTTGAAAGATGCGCGTCTGCACCTGCGTCCCTATTCCAACTTTGATCTGGCCACTGCCGCCGTTGCCTCACCGACTGGGCCAAAACTGGCCGGAAAGTATGGGACCGGTTTGATTTCCATCGGCGCGACAACGGCCGCCGGATTTGATGCCCTCGCCCTGCATTGGGACGTGATCGAGGAAGAGGCGCGACACCATAAGCAACAGGTAGACCGCTCAAAATGGCGGCTTGTCGGCCTGTGTCATATCGCGGAAACTGCCGAACAGGCGCGCCGCGATGTGGAATACGGGATTGAACACTGGTTCAATTACTTTCAGGAAATCGCCGCCTTCCCGCAGATGTCCATGCCGGGCCAGAACGCCAAGGAGATGATTGATTTCATCAATGACAGCGGGTTCGGCGCAATCGGCACGCCAGAGATGTGCAAGGCGCAAATCGACCGGTTGTGGAAGCAATCTAATGGCGGGTTTGGCGCTTATCTGATGCTCGCGCACAATTGGGCGAATTTTGATGCCACGCGCAAAAGCTACGAGTTGATCGCCCGTGAAGTCTTCCCGCACTTTCAGGGCCAGCATCTGTCCACAATGAATGCCGCCGTGCGGGCCCAAAAGATGCGCCCCGAACTGGCAGCGGTTCATGCCAAAGCCGTCGAAACCGCGCAGGAGATTTACTCGGCAGAGAAAGACAGCCGCGGCGCAAAAGCAGCCGAACCGGCGGAATAAAATCCAAGGCTGCCGCATGTCAGCATGCGGCAGCCCAAGGCCCGCCTAGAGCGTCCGACGAAATACCTGAAACATCAGGTATCACGTAACGCGTTGAAATCCTTGATTTCAGGCAGCCTTACGTGGTCCAGGTTTTTCGCATGACGCATTAATAGGTCGCGCGCCCGCCGGACAAATCGAATACGCCGGCAGTCGTGAAACTGTTTTCCCGCGACGCAAGCCAAGCGATCATTTCGGCAGCCTCAGTGACTTCAAGAAATCGTGCGCGCGGGATTTTCGACAGCATGTAGTCAATATGCTCTTGGCTCATCTGGTCAAATATACGGGTGCGCGCAGCCGCAGGTGTGACGCAGTTCACTGCGATATCAAGGTCTGCCAGCTCTTTACCGAGCGATTTGGTAAAACCGATCACACCAGCTTTTGACGCTGAATAGGCGGAGGCGTTGGGGTTCCCCTCCTTGCCTGCGACCGACGCAATGTTGACAATCCGCCCGTATTTCGCGTCCCGCATGGAGGGTACAACCGCTTTATTGACGTGGAATGTACCCAGCAGGTTGATCGCCACGATCTTGGCGAATTCTTCCACCGGATAATCTTCGACCGTAGCATTCATCCCCGCGACGCCAGCGGAATTAACCACGACATCAATGCGCCCTGCAGTGGCCAGTGTTGCATCGCGCGCCGCGCACACACTATCCCAACTGGAGATATCGACGCCGATGGCAGAGCTGTCGCCACCCAACTCAGAGGCCGCCTGACTGGCCAGCGCTTCATCCGCATCCCAAATGATGATCCGCGCGCCTCTCTTGAGCAATACCTCACAGACTGCGCGGCCAATTCCCTGCGCGCCACCCGTGATTACAGCAACCTGTCCTGAAAAATCCATCATGCTGCGTCCCATCCTTCTCTGATACAGCGATAACCATCGCGATAATATGCCTCGGGGCTTTCCGCAAAATCACGCCATACACGCGTTGCCGCCGCAAGTTCGGGCAAGCCGCGCCCAAAGGCTTCGATCGTCAGCCAACGATCATAGCCCGACGCCTTGATCGCCGCGAACGTCTCAGCAAAGGGGATATGCCCACGCCCCGGCACGCCGCGATCGTTCTCGGAAATATGCACATGTACGATATTGTCGGCATTGCGCGTAAACGCATCAATCGGGTCACGCTCTTCCAGATTGGCGTGGAAGGTGTCGTACATCGTCTTGATCGCGGGGTGATCTACCGATGTGGTATAGGCGCACAGATCGTCCATCGTATTGGCAAAATAGGTCTCAAACCGGTTCACCGCTTCCAGTGCGATTGTGACGCCATTGGCGCTGGCATGATCACCAACCTGCCGGTGGACCTCGCGCGCCCGGTCAAATTCTGCCTCGGTCGGTCCCGCGCCAGTGAAATGCCCCAGCGTCTGGTGCAAAGGTCCCCCAATCGCATCCGCCCCCAGCGCCGCCGTGCAATCAACGCACCACTTGAGGTAGTCCACAGCCGCCTTGCGCGCCTCAGCATCGTCGCTGAGCGGGTTCATCTCCAGCGTTGGCACAACCGAAATTCCGGTGCGTCCCAGCCCCAGATCATCCAGCATCTTACCGGTTTCGGCGTAGTCGTCAGGCGTTCCTGAAAAGATGGGGATTTCCACCCCGTCATAGCCGGTTTTCTTGATATCAGCGAGAAGCGCCTTGTGCCCCTGCCCCACCGAGGTTGTCCAAAGCAACATGCAGAATCCAATTTTCACAACGCGTCTCCCCCCTAAGGATGCCCAGTCCTGAGGGTTATACTGCGTAAATGAGGAATATCCAAAGCTATTTATGATGAGCGCACGTCAGAAAATTGAATACTTTTACTCAGAGTTATGCCAGCATGGCAATCGAACAACAAAACCGGGGAGGGTACCATGGGAACTCAAGCATATCCCAAGCTGCACAATGCGATGTGGCCGGGACTGGTGGGCAAAGGCGACGAAGAGCCGCCGATCAGTCTGGACAGAATGCTGGACTTGACGCAAGCCGCCGAGGTCGATGGCGTAAAGTTTGACGGGGTCGACCTGTTTCTTGCCGATCCGCATACGCCGATTGATGCCGATGAGGATACCATCAAGGCGCTTGCGGATAATGTCGGCGGTCGGGGGCTGACAATCGGCTCTGCCGTGGCGCCCGTCTGGCCGCCCGTCGGGGGCGGATCGGCCATGGATGAGGGCGAGGGCCGTCAGGCGTTTCTGAACGCTGTGCGCCAGTCTTGCCGGATCATGGGTCGGTTGCGTGACCTTGGCGTGCGAGACAGTGGCGTCATTCGCGTGGATACCGCAACGGATGTGGCAAGCTGGGCCGAGGACCCGGCGGGCAACACAGCGAAAATGGCCGAGACGATGCGTCAGGCTTGTGACATTGCCGCCGACCACGGCGAAAAGCTCGCCGCTGAAGGGGAAATCTGCTGGGGTGGCATGCACAGTTGGAAACACATGCTGGACCTTCTGGAAGCGGTGGATCGCCCCGGGACATTCGGGTTTCAGGCAGATCTTGCGCACACGATGCTTTATGCTCTGGGCTACAATGCTCCGGAACACCGGCTGCTGCCGGAAGGGTATGATTGGAAGGACCCTGCCGAACTGGACGTCGCGCTGAAAACAATCACGGACGCGCTCAGACCCTGGACGATTGACTTTCACGTCGCCCAGAACGACGGCACCGTGCATGGCAGCGGCAGCCACGACAAAACGGGCCGGCACTGTCTGGCAACGGACCCGAATGGCAGGCTCGATATCGTCAAACACGCGGGGTTCTGGCTGAACAACGCGGATGGAACACCAACCAAGGCGATGCAGCACATCTGCTGGGACGGGTGTATGTTCCCCAATGCGGTTCTGAACGATCAACAGACATGGAACGAAATACTGGCCGCCATGATCAAGGTGCGCGACGCCCATGGCTGGCAGGCATAAGGAGGCAGATATGACAAAACCCAAACTCAGAATTGGCATGGTCGGCTATGGATTTATGGGCCGCACACATTCCAACGCTTTCCTGACCGCCCCGCGTTTCTTTGATCTGCCGCGTCAGCCAGAACTGACAGCTATTTGCGCACGCGACCGTGACCGCGCCGAAGCCTTCGCTCAGAACTGGGGCTACGGCTCGGTTGAGACGGACTGGAAGGACCTCGTCGCGCGCGATGACATTGACCTGATTGACATCGCGGCACCCAACAACATGCATCAGGAGATCGCAATCGCCGCCGCTGAGGCTGGTAAAATGGTGATGTGTGAAAAGCCACTGGGCCGGACCGCCGCTGAAAGCCAAAAGATGGTGGATGCGGTCGAAAAGGCAGGTGTCGCCAATATGGTCTGGTATAACTACCGCCGTATTCCTGCCGTGACGCTGGCCAAGCAAATGATCGACAACGGTGATCTGGGCCGGATTTTCCATTATCGCGCCAAGTTCCTGCAGGACTGGACGATTTCCGAAGACCTGCCGCAGGGGGGTGAAGGGCTCTGGCGGCTCGATAAATCCGTGGCGGGCAGCGGTGTGACGGGCGATCTGCTGGCGCATTGCATTGATACGGCGATGTGGCTGAACGGCGGGATCGACAGCGTGACTGCCATGACGGAAACCTTCGTCAAAGAGCGCGAACACACCCTGACGGGCAAGGTCGAACCGGTTGGCATTGATGACGCCTGCGCCTTTATGGGGCGGTTCGCCAATGGATCGCTGGCGACCTTTGAATCGACACGCTACGCGCGTGGTCACAAAGCGCTCTACACGCTTGAGATCAACGGCGAACACGGCTCTTTGTTCTGGGATCTGCATGATCTGCACCGGCTTGAGTATTTTGACCACCGCGACGACGGGCGGACGAGGGGATGGCGTTCGGTACATGTGACCGATGGTGATCACCCTTACATGGACAAATGGTGGGTGCCCGGCCTGTCCATCGGCTATGATGAAAGTTTCACGCATCAGGCGGCGGATTTCATCATGGGTCTTGATGGGACGCCCGCCGCACCAACCTTTGCCGACGCGCTGAAGACCGACAAGGTGACAGATGCCGTTCTCAAATCTGCCGACACTGGCCGATGGGAAACGGCAAGCTGATCTGATGCCTGAGCCGACCCGCGCCTTTGAGCCGATCGCGCGGGTCGACCGCGCCCATTGGCGCACTATTTCTTTCGAAAGGACGACTTCGAAAGGGGATGAAATGCGCGGAATACGAGGATTGGCATGGGCGGTATTGCTTGCCGTGGGACTAGGCGCGACGGCCGCCGCAGATGACATGGTTCTCGAAGACTTCGGCGACGGCGCATCGAAACGCTGGCAATATGCGGCGGATACAGTCATGGGCGGTGTCTCTGACGGTGCTGCCGTCGTGGCCGTGATCGATGGGCAGCCCGGCATCCGGTTGACTGGCACGGTCAGCACAGAGTTCAACGGTGGCTTTATTCAGGTACGCCGTCTGCTGCGCGATGGCCTGCCCGCAGAAACCGCCGGGATTGAGCTGGATGTGCGCGGGAACGACCAACGCTATTATATCTTCATCAGAACGTCCGAGATGAGCAGGCCATGGTACTATTACGGCGAAAGCTTTGAAGCTGGCACCGCATGGCAAAAGGTTCAACTATCGCTGGACAGTTTTGAGCGATCTCACGCACATCTGAGCAAGAGAATTGACCCTGAGGAGATCATCAGCATCGCAATTGTCGCCTTTGGCCGCGATCATGAAGCGGATATTTCGGTGCGGCGCATCACGCTCTTTTGAGGCGTGCGCAACAATAGATGCTCAGGCCGCGCGCCATGCGGCCATCGCGGCCTCGGTCTGCGCGCGATCAATGATCCCGGCGTCCGACCCAAGGCCCGATGCGACAAGCGACGCAGCCGCCGTGCCCAGATGCCCGCACTCTAGCAGCGAGCGATCATCCGCCAGCCCGGCAATGAAGCCCGCCGTATAGGCATCGCCACATCCGGTCGTATCGATCACGTCGATATCATAGACCGGCACATGCACGCGATCGTTTCCCAGCGCGATCATCGACCCATCGCCCCCCATGGTCAGCACGCAACACTTGACACCCCGGCTTTGGAAAAAGGCGATGTTTTCCTCAACACCACTGACACCGGACAGGATTTCCGCCTCCTCGATGGAGGGGATGAAATAGTCGATATGCGGCAACAACGGCTCGACAAATTGCCATGTATCAGGCCCGGCACCGACCAGATCCCATGTGGTGACGCAGCCTGCCTCCTGGGCGGCCTGCAGCAAGCGGCGCGATGGCTCCCCATCCATCTTGGCCAGAAGCCCGGTACCGCCAAGATGCAGAAACCGGCAATTCAAAACCTCTGACAGTTTATCCGGTGACACATCAAAATGATCGGACGCGCCCCGGCAATGCAGGGCCGGTCGTTCGCCGTTGGCGCGCACATTCAGAATCGTGGCTGAGGTTTCAACCCCCTCAAGCTGCTGCATCAGACGGCAATCAATCCCTGCCCGCGCCATATGGCTCAATACGAAATCGGCCTTTTCGTCATCACCGACGGCTCCGACCGCCTGACAGTTCAGACCCAGCTTGGCCAGATCGACCACAGTCCCGCCAGCGGTCCCGGCGACGGTCAGGCGTATCTCGTCAATAAACTCGACGTTGCCTCCTTCGGGGATGCTTTCGACCGGACGCCCGAGAATATCGAGGATATAGAGCCCGACCACAGAGACATCAAAGCGGCCGCTCATCTCAGCGATCCCAGATATTCAACGTAAAGAAAAGCCGTGCCAATCCCCAGCGCCGCCGCGACGCCCAGCACGATCATCACGATTATAAACACATTCAGGAGTTTGCGCGCCGGGACCCCTTCCCGGCAAAATGGTACAAGATTGAACACGAGCGCACCAATCACCACGGTCACGCAGCCGATGGAAAACAGCGTCAGTGAAAACGGTTGAAAGATCGCCAGAATGGACAGAACGCACAAACCGATGATGAGACGTTCAGCAAGTTTTGCCTGTGATGCGGTCATTTTGTCCTCAATAGTTGTTCGTCTTCGGTGAAGATATGCGTCATTTTGGGCGGGAACTTTGTATGCACATGGTCCCCTTCCGCGAGTGGCACGCGCCAATCCGTTACAAGTCGCAGATCATGGTGCCCGTCCTTGAGGTGCACCAGCGTTTCTGCTCCCATCGGTTCGACCATATCAATCTTTGTCGACAGGCCATCCGCAGAAGGTTCGCGGCTGATCTCAAGGTTGCGGGGGCGGATGCCGAGGGTCACCTTGGCCCCGCGCGCAAGCTCCTCGACACGGCGATCCACCTCAATGATCATGCTTTGATTTCCCTCAACCGCGAATTCTGCAACCCCGTCTCCTTTGAGGTCGGTCAGCGTCGCAGGCAGCAGGTTCATTTGCGGTGTGCCGATAAACCCGGCCACAAACAGGTTGCTTGGCCGCTGAAACACATTGTGCGGTGTGTCCACCTGTTCGATCCTGCCATCGCGCATTACCGCAATCCGGTCGGCCATGGTCAGCGCTTCGAGTTGGTCATGGGTCACGATGACGGTTGGGCGGCTGAGGTCCTGCAACACCTCCTTTATCTCGCCGCGCATTTCCTCGCGCAGTTGCACATCGAGCCGGGACAGCGGCTCATCAAACAAAAAACACGTGGGATCACGTATGATGGAGCGCCCCACCGCGACCCGTTGCTTTTCCCCTTCGGCAAGCTGCCCCGGTCTGCGGCCCAGAATACTGCCCAGTTGCAGGGTATCGGAGATCTTTTGCACGCGCTTGTCGATTTCGGATTTCGACATCTTTTCCGCATGCAAAGGAAACGCGAGGTTTTCCGCAACCGTCAGGCTGGGATAGAGCGCGTAGAACTGGAACGACATCGCGACGTTGCGGTCCCGCGGCGCGAGTTCATTGACCCGTTTGCCCTGCAGGACAACGTCGCCTTCGGTCGCGTATTCCAACCCTGCAATCATGCGCAGGGTTGTTGTTTTCCCGCAGCCGGATGGGCCAAGCAGGCACAAGACCTCACCATCGCCCACATCGAAATCAACCGAATCCACGGCCGTTAAAGCACCAAACCGTTTGGTGAGACTTTTCAGTTCAATCGTCATTTTTTCACCGTTCCGAAAGTCACACCGCGCAAAAGCTGGTTTTGAAGCAGGAAAGTGACGAAAAAGATGGGGAGCAGGAACAAGGTCACAATGGCTGCAAGCAAGCCGTAATCAACGCCGACCTCACCGCCCAGTGTCCGCGCCATTGCGACCGGCACGGTTCGGGTCTCAACCCCTGTCAACAGCAGCGCAAAGAGGAATTCATTCCACGTCAGGATCAGGCCAAAGACGAATGTCGCCGCAAGCCCGGCCAGAATCTGCGGGATGCAAAAGCGGAAGAAAACCCGGCTTTCGCTCGCACCGTCCATACGGGCAGCATCCTCGATTTCCGGGTTCAACTCATCAAAGAAGCTTTTCACCAGCCAGACCGAGAACGGGATGTTAAAGGCGGTATAGAGCAGGATGATCCCCCAATAGCTGCCCGCGAGACCAGAGAGGCGGAACATCAGGAAGATCGGAATGATGACCACGATGGGCGGCATCATCCGTGTCGTCAGGATGATAAAGAGGTAGGTGTCATTGCCTTTCAGCGGATAACGGCTGAAGGCATAGGCCGCCAATGTCCCCACGATCAGCGCGAGCCCCACGGAAGTCCCCGCGATAAAGATCGAATTGAAGAAATAGAGCGCCATATCAGTGGCCTGACTGGACCCGGTCGTGATCGACGACCGGTAAAACACCGACACGAAATTATCCATCGTCGGTGTAAAGAACAGTTTGGGCGGCACCGCCAGCGCATCTGTCCGCGTTTTGAAGGCGGTCAGGATAATCCAGAGGACCGGCGAAAAATAGACCAGCCCGACAAGGGTGGTGATCAAGGTGTACCCCCAGCCCGCCTTGCCAATCTCACGATATCTACGGGCCATTAGCCGACCTCCTCTGCGCGTCGATTGACGGTATAAAGATAAAGGTTTGTCATCACGACAACGATGAACAGCACGATATAGGCCAGCGCAGACGACTGGCTGGTCTGAAAGAACTGAAAGGCCGTGCGATAGAGGTACACCGCGATAGTCTCGGTCGAACTCCCCGGCCCGCCTTCGGTGATGATGTAGACGATATCAAACAGCTTGAACGTCTCAATCGTGCGAAACAGAACCGCCAGCAAAAGCAGGCTTTTGATATAGGGAAAGGTGATGGTCCAGAACCTGCGCCACGCACTGGCGCGGTCAATCTCGGCCGCCTCATAGAGGTATTTCGGCACGCTGACGAGACCGGCAAGAACCAGGAGCATCACAAAGGGCGACCACATCCAGGCATCCGCGATGACGATCCCGGCGATGGCCCCCGCAGGGCTGCCCATGACCACGAACCTGTCTTCGGAAAAATTACTGAGCAGGTAGCTCACGATGCCGAATGTCGGTTCGTAAAACAGTTTGAAAAACACACCAACGGACACGAAAGACAGCATCATCGGCGTCAGGACGAGCATCAGCACGATCCGCCGCATGGGGAACGCCTTGGCGAACATCAGCGCCAGAAGAAACCCGACGATGAGTTGCAGCAGGACAGACGACCCGACGATAATGGCCGTGGTCTGAAACCTTTCCCAGACTTTTTCGTCTGTCAGCACGCGTTCATAGTTTGACAGACCGCGAAACGTCGGCACCCTGAGCGAGCTTGCTTTATAGTTGAAAAAGCTCAGCCCGAACGACCAGAGCAACGGGAAAATATTCATCACGAACAGGATCGTGATTGCAGGCGTGACCAAAAGCGCACCACGTCTTTTTGGATCTAACAGCCAGGCGCCGAAACCGCCCTTACCGTTTGCTGCATCTGCCATGTACTACTGCCTCACAAGGATTACGTAAAAAACCAGAGCCCGGGATCAATCCCGGGCTCCGAGAGTATCAGATCATTCGATCATGCCGATGTCTTCCAGCAATTCCTGCTGGAATTCAGCAACCGAATCGAGCGCTTCCTTGGCCGAAATCTGACCGGTGATCGCCTTGTCGAATTCTTCTTGCTGCTGTGTCAGCATTTCGAAGAACTCAGGGATGTGCCAGACGTCTTTCTGCCAATCGATCATCTCGACATGCGCACGGTTCCATGGGCGCAGTTCGTTGTACTGTGGATCCGCCATGACGCTCATGCGCCCGGACTGACCACCGTTTTTGACCGCTTCCAATTGGGTTTCGGGGCTCAGCCACCACTTCACAACGTTCAGCGACTCTTCGACGATCTGATCGCTATTCCACGTTGTCAGGACAAACGGCTGACCACCGATGTTACCCGTCCGGTCGATTGATCCATCGCCCTTACGTGTGCCCGGCGCAGGTGCAAAGGCAGATTTGTCATGTACCTTGGATGCATTGGGGTCGAGAATAGGCTCACCGAGACCAACCCAGTCGATAATCGCACCGACCTTGCCCTGCATGTACAGATCCTGGATCACAAAGATGTCCATTTGCCCGGTTTGCGCAACCGGCGGCATGTACTGCAAATAGGACAGGTATTCGTCAAACGCGGAAACCGCGACATCCGAATTCACGACACCTTCGGCTTGCGCCTCGGGGGCTTTTGTTTCGTCCCAGATATCGCCACCCTGCTGCCAGATAAACGCGTTGATCTGCATGGTGGAGAAGTCGTAGCCTTTGCCAGCCTGATAGGCGATGCCATAGAAATCATCGTCCAGCGTTTCACCGGCGAGCATTTCGCCTTTCTTACGCTGGAAGAACTCACCGACCTGACCCCATTTGGTCCAGTCCGTATCCTGCCAGTCCTCATAGGTGCAGGGCAGGTTTGTGCCATACTTGGCCTCAAAATCCGCCATTTCCCCTTCGTGACAGAAGATATCTTCACGATAGTAGGTCACATAGGTATCGGGGAACTGCGGGAAACCGTAGTAATTGACGCCCGGTGCCGGTACTTCGCCCGCCTCTTCCAGTTGCGCACGGGTTCTGTGCGGATAGGTCGAATAAGCCGACACAAGCGCCGGGTGAAGATCCTGCATGATGGCCGTCAGTTCCGGGTCCGCTTTGATCCGGTCCGTCAGGTTCAGATAGTACCCGCCCTCGACGAAAGCACCAAGCCACTGGCTGTCCGTCACGATCATCTGGTACTTCTGTTCACCCGACGTCAGCGACGCTGCAACCCGTTCGTAAAAGCTGGGCCATGGGATGAAATCAATCTCCAGTTTTACATTGGCACCCGACGGCGACGTATAGGTCTGATCCGCATATTCCTGCATGAACCTTGTCGGTGGCCAGTCAGGTGCTGCCATCGTGATCGTGATGTCTTCCGCAAGAGCCGGGGCTCCGCTCAATCCTGCGGCCAGGGTTGTCGCCCCCAGTAATCCGCCCATTAAAGTACGCATTCTTCTTCCTCCACTAGTTGTCAAATTTTGAGTTTTTATTGCTCTGCTCACCTTTTCTTTTGCTTTTTATCCACTGCCCAAACGCCGCCCGCTGCCCCGGTCAAAGAAGTGCAGATCAGAGGGGTCAAAGGCGACTTCGATCTCGTCACCCACCGAATACTGCGCCGCAACCTCTTCGCGCAGAACCATTTTCAGGCCCACGTCCTGCACCGCCACGTCAAAAATTGTTACATCCCCCAGTGGTTCAGTCAGATGAATTTTGGCCGGGAACCGCGCCCGTGCCGCCGTGCCCCCTTCGGCCAGAACAATGTCCTGCGGACGCAGCCCAACGGCAATATCCTGACCCGACAGAACACTGCGCGCATGCACGGGTGCTTTCAGAAACGACAGTTGGACCTGCCCGTCATCCGGGGTCGCCGCGGACAGGATATTGATCGGCGGGGACCCGACCATCCGCGCCACATAGAGGTCATTCGGCATGCTATAGAGATCACGCGGTGTGCCAATCGCCACCACGCGGCCGTTCTCGATCACACCAACCCGTTCGCCCATAGTCAGCGCTTCAAGCTGGTCCGGCGTCGCATAAACCATCGTCATGCCCAATTCACGGTGCAGACGTTTGAATTCCGCGCGCATCTCATGGCGCAGCTTTGCATCCAGATTGGTCAGCGGCTCATCCAGCAGCAAAAGCCTTGGGCGACGCACGATGGCACGTCCAATGGCAACACGCTGCTGCTCCCCACCGGACAGGGTCGTGGTCTTGCGCTTGAGCGTATGCGATACCCGCAACAATTCAGCAATTTCGCCGACACGCTTTTTGATATCGTCACTGGCAACCCCGTCGCGGCGCAAAGGATGGGCCAGATTCGCCTCAACGGTCATATGCGGGTAGAGCGCAAACGTCTGGAAAATCATGGACATCCCACGGTTTTGCACCGGCGAACGGGTGACATCCTGACCGTCAAAGCGGACTTCGCCCTCTTTCAGCTCTTCGAGCCCGGATATTGCGCGCAGCGTCGTCGTCTTACCCGATGACGATGGCCCCAGCAGGCAGAAAAACTCACCATCGGCGACGTCGAAGGTCATGTCTTCAAGGGCGACAACGCTGCCAAACTCGCGCCGCAGGTTTTTGACTTTTAGCTCAGACAAGGTGGCATGCCCCCCGTGTTCCCTGCACTGCTTGGTTGCCTACCCCGGACGCCTTGCGGCCCATGGCCTTGGTTTGCACCATATGTCTCATCACGAAATCCCCAACATGCGCTTGTTCGCATCCTCATCCGTACCGCCATCCGCAAAGTCATCAAACGCACGCTCGGTCACGCGGATGATGTGATCAGAGACGAATTGAGCGCCTTCGCGCGCGCCATCTTCCGGATGCTTCAGGCAACATTCCCATTCGACCACGGCCCAGCCATCAAACCCGTTTGCCGCCATTTTGGAAAAGACCGCGTTGAAATCCACCTGTCCGTCGCCAAGACTGCGGAAACGCCCCGCACGGTTGACCCAGCTTTGGAATCCGGAATAGACACCCTGCCGACCGGTCGGGTTGAATTCCGCATCCTTGACGTGAAACATGCGTATACGGTCTTTGTAGATGTCGATATTATCAAGGTAATCAAGGCACTGCAGCACGTAGTGCGACGGATCATACAGCATGCAGGCGCGGTCATGATTGCCCGTCCTCTCCAGAAACATCTCGTAGGTGACGCCGTCCATCAGGTCTTCGCCCGGATGGATTTCATAACACACATCGACACCGCAATCTTCTGCATGATCCAGCAACGGCATCCAGCGTTTGGCCAACTCATCAAAGGCGGTTTCGACCAAACCCGCAGGACGCTGCGGCCAAGGGTACATGTAGGGCCAGGCCAATGCGCCGGAAAAGGTCGCATGCGCGCCTATGCCGAGGTTTTTCGATGCGCTCAGCGCTTTTTTAACCTGATCGACGGCCCATGCCTGACGTTTTGCAGGGTTGCCGCGCACATGGGGCGCCGCGAATCCGTCAAAGGCGTCATCATAGGCCGGATGCACGGCCACCAACTGCCCCTGCAGGTGCGTCGACAACTCGGTGATCTCAATGCCATTGTCCGCAGCAACACCCTTGATCTCATCGCAATAGGTCTCGGACTCCGCCGCCTTTTCAAGGTCAAACAATCGACCATCCCAGCTTGGGATCTGCACGCCTTTGTACCCGCAATCCGCAGCCCATTTCGTGATCGCATCCCAGCTGTCAAACGGTGCCTCATCGCCCGCAAACTGCGCCAGAAACAACGCTGGCCCTTTGATCGTTTTCATTCCCCTGTACCCCTTCACCAATTCCAGACTTACGGAAGATTATCCCGCATGAAGATTTCAATTCTGATCCGTTCCTGATTTTCATTGATCGGCCCGTTGTCCGTGAGGGCTTTGAGCACGCGCACTGCGCTGCGAACCTCATGACCCGGATCCTGCACCAAGACGGCGTCGACTGTACCAGATAGCAACGCATCCCGTGTATGCTCGGAAAGCTCGGTCGTGACAGCCCGGATATCGGTCTTTGCGCTCTCGATTGCTTCGATCACGCCACGGGTGCCACCGCCCAGGCTGTACAATCCGACAATATTCGAATTTGCAGCCAACAGTTTTGAAAGCTTTTCCTCGACCAAACCCGCAAGCTCTTCGCCTTCAATCCAAGGCAGCACATTCAGGTGTGGACATTCAGCGCGCATGACCTGTTCGAATCCCATGCGTCTCTCAACGTGATCGCGCAATATCCCGGAGCCCGCAATGACCGCCACATCGCCCGACGGCGCGCAGATGAACCTGTTCAGCAGGCTTGCGGCGACTCGTCCTGCGGCCACATTGTCTATGCCGATAAACCGATCGCGGCGCGAATTCGGGATGTCAGAAATAAACGTGACAACGCGAACACCCCGATTTCGAAGCTTGTTTATCGCATCACGCACGATCTGGCTTTCGACAGCCACAAGCGCCAGACCATCGCCGACATCATCCCCCAGCGCGTCAATGGCACGCACAACGGCCTCCGGGTTCAACGGGGGAACAGTGACCGCGCGGATATCTATCCGGCTCTTGGATGCGTCACTTCTGGCCGCCTCCACTTCGTTCAGCAGGTCATTGAAAAACGTGGTCTCACCCGCCGGGAGAATGAAGGTGAACCGATAGTCTTTGCCCCGCGCAAGATCGGCGGCGGCCTGATTGCGCACAAAACGCAACTGATCCATCGCAGAGTGCACTTTTTCTATCGTGCTCTCGCTGACGCCTTTGCGCTCGTTGAGCACACGATCAACGGTGGCGACGCTTACGCCAGCCGCTTTCGCAACGTCTTGTGCCGTCACCCGGTTCATGTTGACTCCCTCTGGTCAAAAGGTTGATGTAGTTCATGATGTACGTCAACCAAAAATGAGATAAATCACATCATCCATGAAAGGCTCGTGCTTATGCTTATCGGAATTGACCCTGTTTTGACCCCGGACCTTTTGCGCCATCTCGGGGCAATGGGCCACGGAGATCAACTCGTGATTGCAGATGCGAATTTCCCGGCCGAGGCCTGTGCAAATCGTATTGAACGTCTGGCCGGGGCCAGCGCGACCGAGGCGCTGCGCGCGATCCTGTCCATCATGCCGCTCGACACATATGTGGACGCCCCGGCCCGGTCGATGCAGGTGGTGGGTGACCCGGCGGCTGTCCCGGATATCGTGGCAGAGTTTCAGCGCATCATTGATGACGTGGCCGATCACCCCGCACAGATACAATCCGTGGAACGGCATGAATTCTACCGGGAGGCCAAAAAGACCTACTGCGTTGTTCAAACGTCAGAAAACCGCTTTTACGGCAATATCATCCTGTCCAAAGGCGCCATTGCACCAAGCTGAAGGCCCGGCGACATACTGCTAGGATTTTTCCAGATCGGCCAGCACCTGTGCCCAGGCCTGCAGCATCACCGCAGCGGATTCAGCGCCGGGATCAATGTGCCCACGCGACCTTTCCCCCAGCTTTTTGGACCGCCCCCTGTTACTGAGCATCTGTTTTGTCTCAACGGCACCGGCTGACGCCGCTTGTGCTGCCGCGACAGCACAGTCCGCCACGGCGGAACTTTCGCGCAGCTTCGCTTTGGCTGCCGCTGCGGCGGGACCCCATGCATCGACCATCGTTTTGTCGCCGGGCTGCGCGCCACCACGTGCAACGATTCCATCAGACAGGCCCTGTACCCAAGCCACATAGCTGGCCGCATCCAGATTGAGCCGGTCAGCGACCGCTGCCCCCGCCGTTTGAAAGGCACTCCCGTATAGGGGGCCCGCCGAGGCGCCAACCGCTTCAAGGAAGGCATCCGCCATGTCCTCACACATTGCGGATATCGTCGCAGGCCGGTCTGGCGCGTTCAGCCGGGCCATGACAGCCTTCCAGCCGATTTCCATCGTCAGCCCATGATCACCATCCCCGATTGCCCCATCAAGTGCGCTGAGCCGGTCCCGTTCCCGGTAAATAGCCTGCGCCGATGCTTCCATCATGGTATGAAAAACACCCGGGGTAATCGGCCCGTCGGACTTCAGATCATCCAGCGCAACAGTCGTGCGCCCGCGCTGCTTTGATCTGCTTTGCATCTCACGCGCAGGGTGGGCCGCGGGCGCAGCAGCCGCGCCAACGCGCAAGGCGGGCGTATCACAGGGATGATCCAGCCAGCTTTGCAGATCGCCGTCCAGCTTCATGATGGTGATCGACGCCCCTTCCATGTCGAGCGAGGTGCAGTATTCGCCAACCCAGCTTGCGTGAATATCGACCGAACGCTCTGCCATGATCTGCGCAACCCGGTTGTGCAGAATGTAAAGCTCCAGCAGACTGGTGGACCCGAGACCATTCACCAGAACCGCGACCCGGTCCTGCGCGCCCAGGTCCAGTTCCTCAAGGATCGGGGCCAGCAACCGGTCCGTAACCGCATCTGCCGTTTCCGCCGGGCCACGCTCGATGCCCGGCTCGCCGTGAATTCCCATGCCGATTTCCATCTCACCCGGCGGCAGTTCGAAATTGGCCTGCCCGGTCTGCGGCATCGTGCAGGGACCAAGTGCCACGCCCATGGTTCGCGTCGCATCATTGGCCCGCTTGGCCGCCGCTTCGACCGCCTCCATGTCCAAGCCAAGGTCTGCGGCGGCCCCCGCAACCTTGAAGACGAAAAAATCGCCCGCGATGCCGCGTCTTTCCTCGATATTATCAAGCGGCGCGGACGCGATGTCATCTGTCACCACGAACGAGCGCGCAGTGATCCCTTCCTTGGCCATGCCCTCTGCGGCCATGCCAAAATTCATCACATCACCGGTGTAATTCCCGTAGAGGAACAACACGCCCGCACCGCCGTCCGCCGCAAACCCGGCATCCATGATCTGTGACGGCGATGGTGAGGCAAAGATATTTCCCAAGGGTGCCGCATCGGCCAGCCCATGCCCCACATAGCCTGCAAACGCCGGTTCATGCCCTGATCCACCGCCCACAACAATCCCGACCTTACCATGGCGCGGCCCGTTCTTTGCAACGATGGCGCGCCCTGTGTCCCCGCTTACGAACAGGTGGTCTGGGTGCGCGGAAACCATACCCGCGATCAACTCTTCGATCAGGTTGTCGGGATGGTTGATCAGTTTTCTACGTTGGACCGACACGTCAGCTGCTCCTCATGTTCTTGAAACGCAAAGCTGCTACATATGGCGGCGCAAAGTCAAACATCATTCCCGTTGGATGTCGACGCTGAACGGCAGGGCCGACCGAAGGCATTACCATTTCGCGTGTGCCTTCCCGTCGCGCCGCGCGCGCGCAAAATTGAAAGGCCATAGCCGGTCGTTTTGCCAAACCGGGCAAGGGTCACCTCGCCCGTGTCCGCCGCCCGCTAGTCCCCAAGACCCAGCATTTTTTTCTGATCCGACGCCCATTTCATGATGGTAAGGTCGAATGTCAGCGCCATGAGCGACACACAAATCCCAAGCACAAAGTTCTTGCCCATATCAGTGCCCGCAAGCGTCCGCTGCAATTCCTGCCCCAGATCCTGCGTGCCGATAAAGGCCGCGATGATCACCATGAAGAAAGCGAACATTATGGCTTGATTGAACCCGACGGCCATGGTCGGCAAGGCAAGCGGAAGCTGCACTTTCCACAGTTTTTGTCTGCGTGTAGCGCCCGCCATATCAGCGGCTTCAATCATCTCTTCGGGAACAGATCGAAGCCCTTCGATTGTGTAACGCGTCAATGGCACCATCGCGAAAATCAGGATGGAGAACACGATCGCGACGTCAGTGATCCCAAACAGCATGATAGCCGGGATCAGGTAGACAAAGCTCGGGAAGGTTTGCGCCGTGTCGCATACCAGCAAAATGCGATTTGACCACTTCTCCGTACGTGCGGCCCATATTCCCAAAGGCAAACCGAACATCATCGCTAAAGTGACCGCCGAAATAACCGAGTAAAGCGTAATGACCGAACGGTCCCACCACCCCGATAAGGCAACCAGTGAAAAGAAAATTCCCGCTAGCACTGCTTGCTTTTTACCGCCGAGCCACAGCGCAAAGGCAACAATGAGTAATATGAAAGCAGGTGTCGGGATCGACAAAAGGAAATTCCGGAACGGTATCAGCACCTGAACATTCAAAAATGAACGTAAGAACCCTGTAGTGGTCTTTACGATATTGATGTCGAGGAAGCCTTTGATCAGAACGTCGATCTCCCTGCCCTGACTGAAGTTCTGTCTGCGCCCGATGGTTGATGCCACTTCGACAAACTGTGAAACGACGATGAAAAAGACGAACAGTCCGACGCCAATCAACGCGATCAAATGGCGTTTCCACCAAGGTGTGCCTTTTTCGAAATGGACGGGCTGTTTGGCGACCCAGGCTTTGGACATACGGTCCAGCATGACAGCAAGCAGCACGATCGTAACACCGATTTCAAACGAGCGGCCCAGCTTGAAACTGCCCATCATCGCCAGCAGCTTGGCCCCCAATCCGGGCATGCCGATAAACGCGGTCAGCACCACCATCGCCAGACACAGCATGATAACCTGATTGACACCCACCAGAATTTCCCGGCGCGCGGAGGGCAGATAGACGTGGCGCAAAAGCTGCCATCGGCTGCATCCGCTCATCTCCCCAGCCTCAACGACCTCTGCCGGGACCTTTTGCAGGCCCAAGGTCGTCATCAAGATCATCGGAGGGATCGCATAGATTGTGGTCGCAACGGCGCCCGCTGTCGGGCCAACCTTGAAAAAGATCACGGCGGGCAGCAGATACGTAAAGAACGGCAACGTCTGCAACACCGACAAGACGGGTTTGAGTGCGCGATTGAACCATGGTTTACGCCAGGCAAGGATGCCCAGCGAAAGGCCAATGACAAAGGCCAGCGGGGCGGCAACAACCAGCACGGACATGGTTTCCATGGCGATGGTCCACTGACCGATCAACGCCGTCCAGATGAACGTACCCGCCCCCAGCAGTGCCATCCGCCAGCCGCCCAGATAATAGCCAACGACCGCCGCAACTGCTGCCACGGATGTCCATGGAATGGGCCCGATGTTGGGCCACCTTCGTTTTCCAAACAGCAGGTTGGCGGTGGCATCGAGTATCCACTCCAACCCCTCGGTCAGTGTCCGCGTCAGAACAAGCAGACCGAGGTCATCTTTGACAAAATTGAAAATAGCATCAAGCCAGACCGCAAAGGGCGGCACCAATGCTTCGGGCAGGCGAAACAGCACTGACGGCAACAGCCCAGCGTATTGGGCCAGCGTCAAAACCGCCGCGACCGCGACGAAAACAACGGCCAGTCGGCTGGTCGACATCCCATCACGCGCCTGAATGCCCTGAACTTCACCGCTCTGTGCGATATCGGCCATCAGGTGGCCTCCAGCAGGATATCCAGCCCGTCCTGACGGCGAAGGCCGCCAATGGCCACGCCATCGCGCTGGACGGGGATAATGGCGCGTGTGTCCTGCACCAGCAGTTTCGCAAGATCCTTGACAGACGCGGTTGCATCGACCGGTTCACCGTCGCCCATGGCATCGGTTTGCGCCAGTGCGCCCGCCTGAACCACCCGCGCGCGATCAATATCTTCGGTGAATTTGCGCACATATTCGGTCGCCGGGTGCAGCACGATCTGATCAGGCGTGTCGCATTGTTCGACCGCACCGTCCTTCATGATCGCAATACGGTCGGCCAGCCGAAGTGCTTCGTCAAAATCATGGGTGATGAACACGATTGTCTTGCCCAGCATCGCCTGCAGGCGCAGGAATTCGTCCTGCATCCCGCGCCGTATCAGAGGGTCAAGGGCCGAAAACGGCTCGTCCAGAAACCAGATGTCAGGCTCAATCGCCAAAGATCGTGCAATGCCAACACGCTGCTGTTGTCCGCCCGATAGTTCGCGCGGGAAATATTCTTCTCGCCCCTCAAGCCCGACCAGTTTCACAACTTCCAAGGCGCGTTTACGGCGTTCGTGTTTGTCCTGCCCGCGCATCTCAAGTGGGAAAGCGACATTTTCCAGAACAGTACGATGCGGCAACAACCCAAAGCTCTGAAAAACCATTCCCATCTTGTTGCGGCGCAAATCGATCAGCTCCTTCTCCGAGAGCTTCATGATGTCCTGACCCTCAACCTCGATGACGCCGCCCGTAATGTCGTGCAGGCGCGAAAAACACCGCACGAGCGTCGATTTTCCGGACCCCGACAGACCCATGATGACCAGCATTTCACCGCGGGCCACGTCTATGGAAACGTCCTTTACCCCTGCAATGTAGCCATCCGCCCTTATATCATCAAAGCTATGGGATTCAGGCAGTTGAGCGAGATACCTTTTCGGATCTGCGCCAAAAACCTTCCAAACGTTTTTGCAGGAAATAACGGGGGCATCAGTCATGTTTTGGGTCTTCCTTTGTACAGGATACCTATTCGGGTCGCGAACACCCGACCAAAGGTTCATTTGGCCGGGTGTCAGTTTTGTCTGTGTCAGTTTGGGTTAGGAATTGCCCAACCACGGCTGCCAGACATCCGGGTTTTCTTCCAACCAGATTTCTGCGGCCTCTTCGGGCTCATAATCGTCAACATCGACCAGCTTGGCCATTTGAGCGATTTGCGCGTTGGTGAATGAAATTTTGGTCAACGTGCTATAGGCTGCTGGCCATTTTTCCTGCATGCCATCCCATGCCGCTTTCTTCATATATCCCTTGGCAGGATTGCCGCAGTCATAAAGCGCATTGGGATTGGGGCCAACGCTTGGGTCTTTGTCACATCCATCGACCCATTCCGGGAATTCCACGAACTCACCGGGCCAGACCGCTTCGGCAAAGTTCGGCGTCCAGTTGAAGACGACGATTGGGCGCTTGTCAGCCTCAGCGGCCCCGATTTCAGCCCAGAGCGCGGCAGCCGACCCTGCGTTGACCACGACAAAATCCATTTCCAGCGCTTCAACCCGTTCCTGACCGTGCTTGAGCCAGTCCACGGGACCATCCAGGTAGCGGCCCTTGTCACCCGTCTCAGGCGTGGCGAATATCTCTGCGCACTCGTTCAGCGCTTCCCAGCTGGGCAGACCGGGGCATGCGTCTTTGGTCCACATCGGATACCACCAGTCTTCGCGCGTCACCGCATTATGATCGCCCGCATCATGCAATCCGCCTTTTTCCAGTGCGGCACGGAAGGACGCGCCAAAGGCCCCTTCCCAGACTTCCATTTCCAGCGTGACGTCACCAAGTCGCACCGACTCGTAAACCGCTTGGCTGTCAGTGGTCACAAACTCGACATTGTTGCCCATTTCTTCAAAAATCTGGCCCACGACATGTGACATGACGATCTGTGATGACCAGTTGTGGATAGGGATCACAATTGGATCGCTGCTGTCTTCGGCAAAGGCTGCGAGTGGCATACAGGCCAGAATACCTGTTGCCAGAGCAGTTGTAAGTCTTTTCATGTTAGTCTCCCGGTTGGTAAAGCTATGTTAAGCATTATTTTCAGAACGCGCCGCATGTGCAGCCCCGCAGAGCATCGGCGAATCTTTACCCGCGGCTCGTCAGCATTCCATTGACGTCAGTGTTACAGGATTTTCCTATCAATCAAGTTTTTTTCTCAACAGGCGTGATGAAATACAACTTGCGATTGCAGAATGGACGGTAACACTGAATTTTTTTCCGGATACAGCTGATTCATGGAGCCGTACCTAACAGAAAAGCGACCCTCGCGGGCGCAATGCACAATTCTTGAACACTGCCCGGCTGTCGACGACATGCCACGTGCCGAAAAATTGCGCGGGCTTTCAGGGCCGACGGCCCGCACCAGTGCCGGAACGTCAAGGTCATAACCTAACTGCCTGTGGGTCCGTATTGGCGGCAAAGTGGGATTATGCGGCGTGCTATGGTGCGTCGTGATCAAAGACGCTAAAAGATAGAGCCGGGGTCATGCTGCTGAGTTAGTGTGCTGTCCATCATGCGAATACAGTCAAACACGGTTGGCGCCGACCCCCAGCACCACCCGCACACCGATGCAATGCCTGAATTGCCGAAGAATATGGTGCTGTCCAAACTGCCCTATACACTGCCTGCTCTCAGAAAGAGCTTACGCTCAGGGCGTCACACCGCAACAGGTCATTGACGAGGTTTTCAGACGGCTGACTGCGGTTGCAGATCCGGCTATCTTCATCTCTTGCCAAGACAAAAACACGCTATATGCTAAGGCGCGGGCACTGGGTTCTTTTGCCCCCAACCTTCCCCTTTGGGGCATCCCTTTTGCGGCAAAGGACAACAGTGACGTCGCGGGCCTTAAGACAACAGCGGGCTGTCCAGTCTACGCCTACACCCCGGAAAAAGACGCATTCGTCGTCGCAAAAATGCGCCATGCCAGCGCGTTGGTGATCGGGAAAACCAACCTTGACCAATTCGCAACCGGTCTGGTGGGCATGCGCACTTCACACGGCGCGCAACGCCATTGGTCCTGCACTTGTTCCGGGCGGGTCATCCGCTGGTTCAGCCGCTGTTACAAGTCACGGCATCGTGACGTTTGCGCTTGGAACAGATACCGCCGGATCAGGCCGGGTGCCTGCCGCACTGAACAACATCGTCGGTTTGAAACCAACGCTGGGCGCGCTTTCCGCGACGGGCGTCGTGCCGGCCTGCCGATACGGTGTCTATTTTCGCCCTGACAACGGATGACGCCTATGATGTTTTGTCGGTCGCGCGCGGCTATGATCCGCAAGATGTATATTCCAAACACGTGCCCCATGCATCCTTGCATTCTGCCCCCAATGGTCTGCGCATCAGCGTGCTGAGCATTCCCACTTTTTACACAACAGACGACCCGCTGGTTGATCCGATTACGCCAAACTCTAAGCTCTGAACCTACACCAACTTTGTGAACCTTTTGGACATTTGTGGTATTGCCGTCCCCACCTCACCGCGCAGCGATGGCCGACCCGGCACCGTGACGATCTTGGCCCGCGCAGGCCGGGGCGTGCTTGCTGCCACTGTGGCATGTGAATTTGAAAAGGGGTGCCAGCGCTGCATCGGCGCCACCAAACACCTGCTTCAAGCCCCAGCACCCCTGCCCGGTGAGGACCTCCGGCAAACCTGAGATGCAAGGCCGCATCAATCGACCGGAAGCTTGTCGCGCTGCGTGCTACACGCAGTGTCCGGGCAAATCGTTTTTGATGGCCTCAATCAAGGCAACATAGGGTTCGGGTGGTGCAATCTGACCGGTAACCCACTGGTACAAGTCATGGTCGTTTTCATTGAGCATGGCGTCGTAATGGGTCAGGCCCGCGTCATCCATACCCTCCAACTTTCGCTCGGCAAAATGCTGCAGGATCAGGTCCATCTCTTTGATCCCGCGCCGCATGGATCGCATTTTCAGCCGTTTGATACGATGTTCATGCAGTTCGGTCATCTACACCGTCCCGCAACGCAAGGCGCAGTTTCTTTTCCAGACGCCCCATCTGTTCCACCCGTGCCATCATATCGGTCCGCAATTCGCGCATCTCGTTCAGAACTTCGCTCGCGGAGGCTGGCAAAGTCCGTTCCTCCATCGGCGCGTCGAGCCCTTCGCCCTGCCCGTTGATCAGCCACATCATGGACACATTCAACAAGCCCGCCATCATCGACAAGCGGTTCGCGCGCGGCTCGCTCAGGTCATTTTCCCACGACCGCAAAGTTGCGACACGCACGCCCAGACGCCGCGCGAGTTCCGCCTGCGTCATTTCAGATGTTTCGCGAGCTGCCGCCAATCTGTCCCCGAAAGTCGCTGTTTCAGGCCCGTACCAGTCTTTAAAATCGTCCATTTTGTATTCTCCTGCGCGCTATCGCGCTTGATCGGAAGCCTGCCGCCCCCTAAGAACGCCTGAGTTGTATCAAACCGAGGCCCCCATGGAATTCCTGTCTACGACGCTCGCACGCGTCAAACCGTCTCCGACGATTGCTGTTACCACCAAAGCGGCCGAACTGAAGGCCGCGGGCCGCGATATCATCGGCCTTGGCGCAGGCGAGCCTGATTTTGACACACCGCAGAACATCAAAGACGCCGCGGTGGCAGCCATAACAGCCGGGAAAACAAAATACACGGCTGTTGACGGCATTCCCGAGCTGAAACAGGCCATCTGCGACAAATTGCAACGCGATAATGGCCTCAGCTACACCCCGTCACAGGTCAGTGTCGGCACCGGTGGCAAACAAATCCTCTACAATGCGCTGATGGCCACGCTGAACGAAGGCGACGAGGTCGTGATCCCTGCCCCCTATTGGGTCAGCTATCCCGATATGGTGCTGCTGGCGGGCGGTGAACCCGTCATCGCTGAAGCCTCGCTGCAAACCGGGTTCAAGCTGACAGCGGATCAGCTTGAGGCGGTGATAACGGATAAAACCAAATGGCTGATCTTTAACTCGCCCTCAAACCCGACCGGCGCGGGCTATACTTGGGAGGAACTCAAGGCGCTGACGGATGTGTTGATGCGTCACCCCCATGTCTGGGTGTTGACTGACGATATGTATGAGCACCTCGTCTATGACGATTTCAAATTCTGCACCCCGGCGCAGGTCGAACCGCGGCTGTATGACCGCACGCTGACGGTGAACGGGGTCTCCAAGGCCTATGCCATGACGGGATGGCGGATCGGCTACGCCGCAGGGCCGGAGCAGTTGATCAGCGCCATGCGCAAGGTACAGTCGCAATCCACCTCCAACCCCTGCTCGGTCAGCCAGTGGGCTGCGGTGGAGGCGCTGAACGGTACGCAGGATTTCATCGCGCCCAACAATGAGATGTTCGCGCGTCGCCGCGATCTGGTGGTGAAAATGCTGAACGAGGCCGAAGGAATCCGCTGCCCGGTGCCCGATGGCGCGTTTTATGTCTACCCATCAATTGCGGGTCTGATCGGCAAAACCTCGGCCGCGGGCACATTGATCGACACGGATGAAGCCTTTGCCACGGCGCTCCTCGAAGAAACCGGCGTGGCGGTGGTCTTTGGCGCGGCCTTTGGCCTCTCGCCGAACTTCCGGGTCAGCTATGCGACCTCGGATGCGGCCCTGACCGAAGCCTGCAGTCGCATTCAGACATTCTGCGCAAAGCTCACGTGAACACGATCAGGCGGTGGCGCGAAAGTGCCCCGCCACGGCAACCGCTGGGGGCAGCGCACGCATCGTGGTGTTGATCCGTGAATGATGTGCCAGCGCGGTGCGACGCGCGCCCATGATCTGTCAGGTGTTGAACAGGAAATGCAGTACGTCGCCATCCTTGACGACATAGGCCTTGCCCTCGGCGCGCATTTTGCCCGCCTCTTTCGCCGCAGACTCGCCACCAAGTGAGACGAAATCATCATAGGCGATGGTTTCGGCGCGGATGAAGCCCTTTTCGAAATCTCCGTGAATGACACCCGCCGCTTTCGGGGCCGTCGTGCCTTGCGGAATGGTCCAGGCGCGCGCCTCTTTGGGACCCACGGTGAAATAGGTTTCAAGGTGCAAAAGCTTATATCCGGCTTGGATCAAACGGTCCAACCCCGCCTCTGACAGACCCATTTCATCAAGGAACATCTCTGCCTCATCAGGTTCCAACTGGCTGATTTCTTCCTCGATCTGGGCCGAAATCACCACATGGGAATTGCCCTGCGCCGCCGCCATCTCAGCCACCTTGGCTGAGTGCGCATTGCCCGTCGCGGCCTCGGCCTCGCCCACGTTGCACACAAAAAGAACGGGTTTGCTGGTTAGCAGTTGCAGCATGTTCCACGCTTTGCGGTCCTCGGCATCCACGTCAATGACACGGGCCGGGCGACCATCCTCCAAAGCGCTCTTCGCAGCCTCCATCAGGCGTTGCTGCTGCACGGCTTCCTTGTCGCCACCACGCACTTTGCGAATGATATTCTGCAAGCGTTTTTCGATGCTCTCAAGATCTGCCAGCATCAACTCGGTCTCAATTGTTTCCGCATCCGCAACCGGATCGACGCGCCCTTCGACGTGGGTGACATCGCCATCCTCAAAGCACCGCAGTACGTGTGCAATCGAGTCCACTTCGCGAATGTTGGCCAGAAACTGGTTGCCAAGGCCCTCGCCTTTGGACGCGCCTTTGACCAGACCCGCAATGTCCACAAAGGTCATCCGCGTCGGAATGATCTGTTTCGATTTGGCAATATCGGCCAATTTGTCGAGCCGCACATCCGGCACGGCAACCTCACCCACATTGGGTTCAATCGTGCAAAACGGAAAATTCGCAGCCTGCGCCGCCGCCGTACGTGTCAGCGCGTTGAAAAGTGTGGATTTGCCGACATTCGGCAGACCCACAATGCCCATTTTGAAACCCATGTTCGCGTCCTCTGATCAATCGCGCTTCACCTAGAGCGATTGTGCGTCCGACACAAGGTCTTGCGGTCAGAACCGCTGCCTGCGGTCTTCGCGCGCATGAAAGATCAACGCCCAAGCCAGAATGATGAACATCGGATGGGTCAGTCCGCCTGAAAAGATCAGCGCGGGTATCCAGATCACGAAAACGATGATCGCCAGTATCGGGCGACCCGTCAGCAAAATGGAAAGCGGAGGTAAAAGAATGGCAAGGATATAGTTCATGACGTCAAGATAATGGCATCTGTTTCGGTTTTCGAGGGGAAATATCTTCCAAACCTCTCCCTCCGGCCAAGACCGAGCATGTGCGGCCTTTGATGCATTGATTTCCCCGGCAGTTTTAGGCATGTGAAGCGGAACTGCTGAAAGGTGCCGCCATGACCCGTATTGACGAAAAATTCGCCCAACTTGCTAAAGACGGCAAAAAAGCCTTTGTGGCTTACGTAATGGCTGGCGATCCGGACTATGAGACGTCGTTGGAAATCGTCAAAGGGTTGCCTGCGGCGGGTGTGGATGTGATCGAACTGGGCCTGCCCTTCACCGATCCGATGGCGGACGGGCCGACGATCCAACTGGCCGGTCAGCGCGCGCTTGAAGCTGGAATGACGCTGCAAAAGACGCTGAATCTCGCCCGCGCTTTTCGCGAAGACGACCAGACAACCCCCATCGTCATGATGGGCTACTACAACCCGATCTACAGCCGCGGCGTAGAGAGCTTTCTGGCCGAGGCCAAGGACGCAGGCATTGATGGTCTGATCGTGGTGGACCTTCCCCCCGAGGAAGACAGCGAATTGTGTCTGCCCGCGCAAGCCGCTGGTCTGAATTTCATCCGCCTCGCAACGCCCACCACCGATGAAAAACGGCTGCCGCGTGTTCTGCAAAACACCTCCGGTTTTGTCTACTACGTGTCGATCACAGGCATCACCGGCGCTGCCGAAGCGCAAGCGGTCGATGTCGGCCCCGAAGTGGCGCGGATCAAATCCGCCGCCGCCCTGCCCGTTATCGTCGGTTTCGGCGTGAACACCCCTGAAAAATCCAAAGCCATCGCAGAGGTAGCCGACGGCGTGGTCGTGGGATCAGCCATTGTCGGAAAAATCGGCGCAGGCGACAGCGTTTCGGATGTTCTGACCTTCGTCAAAACTCTGTCTGACGGCGCCCACAGCGTGTGATTAAAACCTACCGGATCGCGACCAAGGCCTTTGCCGGGACCTTCCCGGTCGCGATTACAATCAGCGTCATACTGGCACTCGCGAAACAGTTCCTGCCCGACACATCTCTGGCAGGATCTCTGATCGCTTTCGCTCTCGTCGCTTTTTACGCGCACCGCGCCATCCTGCTGGGTGAAACGCACAGCTGGCGGGGTTCATTCAGGAAGCCACCACAGAGCACGCCAGCTGTGAAACTGTGGCCCTTCTTGTGGCGCATGTTTATCTGGTGGGTATTTTGCGCAGGGGTCTGGATTGGTCTCTATTTTGCTCAGAAATCTCTCGTCTATGCGCCGAGTGACGCAATCACCTCGGATCAAGCAATGGGCCTTATCATTGTCTCCTCTGCTGTGACCGTTGTGTTCGCCCTGCCCTTTCTGGCAGCCTTTGGCACCACGCTGCCCGCCGCGGCAATCGGGGGAAATGTGGGCCTGAGTGCCGCATGGCATCGCGGGCGTCGGCGTTTCTGGCCGACGCTGGGGCGGTTGTGGGGCGGAAACGTCCTGTTTTCTGTAATAGGCAACGGCCTTCTGCTTTGGCTTCTGCCGGAAACGGGGAACCCGGGCATCGACGCGGCCTTGCAAATCCCATTCGAACTTGTCGGCATTTTCGCGATTTACCTGACCGCCGCCGCCCTCAGTCTTGCCTATACGGAAACTGAGGGCGAAGACCCGCGCGCGCCGGGTCAGACGGGAACCGCACCTGATCTCTCCTGATCGCGGCAGGCCCGGCGAAGACCCAAAGCGTTAAGCGATTGATCTTTGCAAGCCCGATTGGTAACGAAATGTGACCAATACGAGGGGACACCATGCCGACGATCACCACCATACAAGACCTGAAAGACCTGCACGAACGGCGTGTGCCCCGGATGTTCTACGACTACGCGGAAAGCGGCAGTTGGACGGAACAGACGTTCCATGAAAACACCACTGATTTTGAGAAAATCCGCCTCAGGCAGCGGGTTGCCGTGGATATGACCGGGCGCAGCACCGCGGGCCAGATGATTGGCGAGGATGTCTCCATGCCGGTGGCTCTGGCGCCGGTCGGCTCAACCGGTATGCAGCATGCGGATGGCGAAATCCTCGCAGCACAAGCCGCTGAAGCCTTTGGCGTGCCCTTCACGCTGTCAACGATGTCGATCTGTTCCATTGAGGATGTCGCCGCCAACACCAGCAAACCGTTTTGGTTCCAGCTTTATGCAATGAAGGACAAACGCTTTGTGGAGCGGGTCATCCAGCGTGCCAAGGACGCGAAATGCTCGGCGCTGGTTCTGACGCTTGATCTGCAAATCCTCGGGCAGCGCCACAAGGACATTAAGAACGGGCTGAGCATTCCGATCAGACCGACCGTGCCGAACCTGATCGACCTTGCAACGAAATGGCGCTGGATCGCGGCCATGGCGAAAACCAAGCGCCGCCAGTTCGGCAACATCGTGGGCCATATCGACGGTATCAGCGACATGTCGTCTCTGTCGATCTGGGCTGCCGAAAGTTTTGATCCCAAACTGAACTGGGACGAGGTCAAGGAGATCAAGAAAATGTGGGGCGGGCCGCTGATCCTCAAGGGTATTCTGGACGCTGAGGACGCCAAGATGGCGCTCAATGTCGGTGCGGATGCAATCATCGTGTCAAACCACGGCGGGCGACAATTGGATGGGGCACTGTCGTCGATCCGGGCGCTTCCGGCGATTCTGGACGCGGTTGGCGACAAGGTCGAGGTGCATATGGATGGCGGCATCCGCTCTGGTCAGGACGTGCTGAAAGCCTTGGCGCTGGGGGCAAAGGGCACCTACATCGGCCGCGCCTTTGTGCACGGGCTGGGGGCGATGGGTGGTCCCGGCGTCACCAAGGCGTTGGAGATTATCCACAAGGAACTGGACACCACCATGGCGCTGTGTGGGGAGACCAATGTCGCTGACCTTGGGCGGCATAACCTTTTGGTCCCAAAGGATTTCGAGGGGCAGTGGCAGTCGCCTTAAAACGCCGATGACCTGCAGGGGGCCTCAGGCATCCCTGACCGGGTGTGCGGCGGCACTGCGCCCCAGGGCGGGCAAGAGCACGAGTGCCGTGACCACCATGATGCAGGCCACGAGGATGAACCCCGCCCGCAGCCCGAAGGCCTCCGAGGTGAACCCCATCAAGGGCGGTCCAAAGAAATAGGCCCCGTACCCCATGACGGACACGCGGCTGATCGCGTCGAGCCGCGCCTCGGGGGCCACCGTTCTGCCGATCAGCGCGAGGGCAAGGGGGGCGATGACCGACACCCCCAGCCCCGCCAGACCAAAGCCCAGATAGGCAATCATCAGGGACGGCGCGACACCGGCAACGCACAGCCCAAAAGCCGAAACCAGCGCCGCGATGCCCATCAGTTTGAGTTCAGGCATATGATGCGACATGAAATGCCCCGCTAGGCGACCAACCCCCATGGTCAGCCCAAGAATGGCAGGGCCCAACGCCCCCTCTGACGGATCGCCCCCCAGCGTGCGTTCAAGATGCAGCGCGGACCACCCTTCGGCGCTGGCTTCGACCAGAAAGGCCACCAGCACCACAAAACCGCCCAAAACGGTCAACAGACGCGCCACGGATACCGACGCCCGTGCAGCAGCGGCGGGAACCGGTCGGGGCTTTGACGCCGGTTCGACCATGATCCATGCCAGAGCGATCGTCACACCGCACAGCAGCGCGAATATCTCAAACGGCGTCCAGTGCAATTCGCGAAACGCCCCGGTCGCCATCGCCGCAGCCCCATAAGCAAAGGAATAGATCGCATGATTGAGGTTCATCAGGGGTCGGCCTGACACCTCTTCGGCTTCGGCAATGCGTACGTTTGCAAGGACATCGACAACACCAGCGGCGATGGAGGCGACGACCATCATGAGGGTAAACAGTATCCATTCGGTTGCCACCCCCGCGCCCAGCATCCCGACGGCAACCAGCACTGACGCACAGGACAAAGCCCATCGCCCCGCAACGCGATCCGCAAATGGGGCCAGCCACATCGCGGTCACGGCGGCCAAAGACGCCACCAAAAGCAAAGCACCATAGGCCCCGTCAGAGGCATCAATGGCCGCCTTGATTACAGGCATCTGCGCAAAAAACGCTGCCCAGGCCGCGGCCATCAGAGCGAACCCCGTCAGCGGTCTGCGCGATAACCAGAGGTCATGCAAAAATCCCATGCTTTTCCCTGACACGCCGCTGCAATTGCAACAAGCCGCCTTTGCGCAAAAACCGCTTTCCATGACAGATAAACCGGTCTATACGCGCGACTTCACGTGGGGCTACAGCCTTGGAGGAGCCCCACCCTTATATATTGGAGAGTATCAATGGCTGGAGAAATTCCGGATCTTGTCGCTCAGGAACGGACGGGGACAGGCAAGGGCGCCGCTCGTCAGGCACGCCGCGACGGCATGGTTCCTGGTATCGTTTTTGGTGGTGATGTCGACCCTTTACCGATCAACATTCCGTTTAACGTGCTGATCAAAAAGCTGCGTGAAGGGCGTTTCAAATCGACCCTTTTCAACATGAAAGTCGAAGGTCACGACGACGTGCGTGTGATCTGCCGCGACGTGCAACGTCATGTGGTCAAAGACTTGCCAACGCACATCGATTTCATGCGTCTTAAGCGTACAACTCAGATCAACCTGTTTATTGCAGTCGAAGTAGACGGCGAAGAAGAGGCACCGGGTCTGAAAAAAGGCGGCGTGTTGACGTTGATCCGACCAGAGGTCGAATTGATCGTGACCGCAGGCGATATCCCTGATCACATCACGATCGACATCTCCGAGATGGAGATTGGCGACAACATCACGATTTCTTCGGTGAACCTCCCCGAAGGTGCCAAGCCGACGATTGACCGTGATTTTGTGATTGCTCAGCTTTCCGCACCTGCGGGTCTTGTGTCATCTGATGACGAAGACGAAGAGGACGGCGCAGAAGAAGCTGTCGAGACAACAGAAGAGTAAGTCGCCTTTCAATGCGATAACCGATGCGGGGCCCTTTGCGGCCCCGTATTTCGTTTCGGGACATGCTCGGCTATGCTGCATCGCAATATGGAGGAAACCGTCGCGTGAAACTGATCGTTGGGTTGGGCAATCCGGGCCCCAAATACGCCGGACACAGGCATAACATCGGGTTTATGGCGTTGGACCGCATCGCAGCGGACCACGGGTTTACTGCGTGGAAGGACAAACATCAGGGCAGTATCAGCGAGGGGCGCTTTGGCAGTGACCGCGCGATCCTGCTGAAACCGCTGACGTTTATGAACAACTCTGGCCAGTCCGTTCAGGCGGCGATGCGCTTTTACAAACTTGAACCGAAGGATGTGATTGTTCTGCATGATGAGATCGATCTTGCGCCGGGCAAAGTGAAACACAAGGTTGGTGGCGGGCATGCAGGTCACAACGGGCTGCGTTCGATCCATGCGCATATCGGGCCTGAATACGCGCGCGTCCGGCTGGGCGTTGGACATCCGGGACACAAAGACCGCGTACCCGGCTATGTATTGCATGATTTTGCCAAAGCGGATCAGAATTGGCTGGATGATGTCCTGCGCGGTGTCAGCGATGGTGCGCCCTTTCTTGCCGCCACAGAGGCTGCAAAATTCAGTAACGCGGTTGCGCTGCGCGTGTCGCCGCCCCGCTCCGGCACCGGACAAAAGGGCAAGGACAAACCACCCGCGCCCACAAAACAGCAGGCGACAAAAACCAAGGCAGAGCCCGAACCCGATACGCGTTCTGCACTGCAAAAGCTGATGGAACGCTTCAGGTGATGCTGCAGGAGGCGTTCCGCGATCAGGCAATCAGTTGCACGCGTCTTGGCTCTCCTTTTATGGGGCAACTGTTGGGCATTCTGGCGGATTACTGGCCCGCCAACAGCCGATTGGGTCAGTATTTTGCGACCTTCAGCGGGGATATTGGCCCATCGGGTGCCTCCCTGCCGCTGCGCATTGCGGGCGGCTTGCATGCGCTGGTGCTGAGTGACCTCGCACCTGCGCTGACGCGGGTCTATCCCCCGAACCAGAGCGAAGATGCGCTGTTGCGTGACACGGTTCTGGAAGCGCTGCATACCCACGAGGTCTTTCTGCTCGATTGGGTGCAAAGCCCGCCGCAAACCAATGAGGTGCGTCGCTCCGCTGCGCTGATGCCCGGCGCGGCGGTAGCTGCGACGTATTTTGATCTGCCGGTCTACCTGTCCGAGCTCGGCGCGAGTGCGGGGCTGAACCTCATGTGGGACCACTTTGATGTGGCGCTGCCGGAGGGGAGTTTCGGCGTGCAAGCGCCCGCACTTACCCTAAGTCCGGATTGGAACGGGCCGATGCCCCCGCAACGCTTGCCGAGGATTGCGCAACGGGCAGGCGTTGACCTCAACCCGCTCGACCCCAGCGACCCTGCGGACCTGCTACGTCTGACCGCATTTCTATGGCCCGACCAACCTGAGCGGCTGGCCTTGACTAAAGCAGCCGCCTCTGTTGCCTGCACAGAGATTGAGCGCAGTGATGCCATCGACTGGCTGGAACACCGTCTGACGAACGCGCCAGACCAGCACATGCACCTGATCCAGCACACCGTCGCTTGGCAATACTTCCCCAGCGACGCGCAGACCCGCGGCCGCGCCCTGATCGAAGCGGCAGGTGCACGGGCCACGCAAACGCGGCCCCTTGCCTGGCTTTCACTGGAAACCGATGGCGACACGAAAGGTGCATTGGGGGCTGCGCTGACACTCAGGCTATGGCCGGGCGACAAAACGCTGCACCTTGGGCGCGCAGATTTTCATGGCCGATGGGTCAAATGGGCTGGCATGACCTGATGCGCCGCTTTGGAAAATGGCTGGGGCGCATCTTGCTCGCCGCCTTCTGCGCGGCACTCGTCATAGGCCTTTGGAAAGGCGAGGAAATCAAACGCCTGATGGCGGTCAACAGCCTGTTTGAGCCAGACCGCATCGTCCGGAATTTCAGCACGATGGATGCGGCATTTCTGCATGTACCTGTGGGGAACACGCAGACGCCGCCCTCTGCCCTGCCCGCTGGCCCGAAAATGACCCTGTCCGATGGCACAGCGGCATGGCTCGCCGCGCGCAAGGTCACATCATTGGTGGTGCTGAGCAATGGGCAGCTGGTCCATGAAAGCTATCACCTCGGCACCAAACCAGAAGACAGGCGCATCAGCTGGTCGCTGGCCAAAAGTTATATCTCGGCCCTGACCGGCATCGTTTTGGCGCAAGGGTCCATCGCATCTCTCGATGATCCGGTGACGCGCTATGCGCCGCGCCTGAAAGGCGGCGCCTACGACGGTGCCACGGTGCGCAACGTGCTTAACATGGCAACCGGCATCAGTTTTGACGAAGACTACACCGACTACGATGCTGACATTAATCGCATGGGGCGTGTGTTGGCCTTGGGCGGGTTGATGGATGATTTTGCCGCAGGCCTCACCGAAACCTTCACGACCCCCGGCAGTGACTGGCAATATGTGTCGATTGACACGCATGTGCTGGGCATGGTCATCCGCGGTGCAACGGGGCGATCCTTGGTCGACTTGATGGGCGCGCATATCATCACGCCGCTGGGTCTGGAAAGCACGCCCTTTTATCTGACGGATGGCGCGGGCGTGGCATTTGCTTTGGGCGGGTTGAACATGATGACCCGCGACTATGCGCGCTTTGGTCAGATGATGGCACAGCATGGACGCTGGAACGAACAGCAAATCGTCCCGAAAGACTGGGTGATCGCGTCAACCACCGCCTCTGCGCCAACCGGTCCAGATGAATACGGCTATGGCTATCAATGGTGGATGCCGCACGACGCAAGGCCCCGTGAATACATGGGACGTGGCATTTATGGCCAATACCTCTACATCAATGAGGAACGCGGCGTGGTGATCGCGCTGACGGCGGCGGATGGCGAGTTTCGCAACGCAGATGTGCAGCGGCAGAACATCGCGCTGTTTCGTAAGATAGCCGATCGTGTGCAAGGAGATGCAAATGGAAAAAGATGATAGCATCAACGTATTGGGCGAGCCGCTCGTGATCTGTGGCACCGACCCGGTCACGGGTTTCTTTCGCGACGGGTATTGCAATACCTGTGCTGCCGATCAGGGCAGCCACACCGTCTGCGCCGTGATGACGGCGGAGTTTCTGGCGTTCTCCAAATACCTCGGCAACGATCTGAGCACACCGCGCCCCGAGTACGGATTTGTCGGTCTCAACCCCGGTGATACATGGTGCCTCTGTGCGAGCCGGTTTTTACAAGCCCACGCTGAGGGCTGCGCACCACAGGTCAGTCTGGAGGCGACGCACAAAAGGGCGCTGGAAATCGTACCGCTGGACGTGCTGGAGAAATATGCGTCGGCATAGTCTCTTGCTTACGTCCCAAATCTGAGCTTTGGGCATCGGCTTTTTTGCGTTCGTGTTTCGCTATCAATTGGACAGTTGGCAATGTGGTGTTAGCCTGACCATACCACGACGCTCCAAGTAGGACTTAAGATGAAAAACAAATTTATTGCAGCAGCTGCACTGGCTTTTTTAACGTCAAATCCCGTTGCTGCTGAACCGACGAACTATGGGAAACAAACCGCGTTTGGTGCTGTCAGCGGGGTCGAAATGAGCAAAAAAGCGAAAACTGCGTACCGACAATTTCGGGGCGAAGCTAATTATTTCGGTGCGATGTACACAAACACAACCACAGATTTGTCATATTGGGTCTGGGGGCTGCACAACCTGTCGGACGCGCGTCAAGCCGCTAGAGCCGATTGTGAACTAGGCTCTGGTGGAAAAGGCAATTGCACACTTGCAGCCTTGTCTTATCCAAGGGGCACATCTCCAAACGACGGTTTTTCCAATGGGTTAAGCCAAGAGGGTAGCAAGGATTTCAAGACGGAATACAGAGGTCAACAAAAAGCTGGCAAGTACGGCGCATTCGCCATATCCCGCGTCGGGAGCTGGGGCTACAGTTGGAGTTTCGATGAACGTTCTGAGGCGCTCGCAACCGCTTTGCTCCAATGCGAGGCCTCAACTAAGGGTGTTCTTGCAGACCTGAACGCCAAACAGCGCGACTGGGCAAGACGTAACGGCTATGTTGAATGCAAGGTTGTCGACATATTTGAAGGACGTTAAGCAAATTCGCCCATCTCGAACCCCAGCGCTTTGGCGACGGTAAAGATATCCTTGTCGCCACGCCCGCACATGTTCATGCAGATTATGTGATCCGACGGCAATTCAGGTGCGATTTTCATCACATGGGCCAGCGCATGACTGGGTTCCAGCGCGGGAATAATACCTTCCAGTTCGCAGCATAATTGGAACGCCTCAAGCGCTTCGACATCTGTGATCGACACATATTGCGCGCGCCCGATGTCATGCAGCCATGCATGTTCCGGCCCGATCCCCGGATAATCGAGGCCCGCTGAAATTGAGAACCCTTCGAGGATCTGACCGTCGTCATCCTGCAACAGATACGTCCGGTTGCCATGCAGAACGCCGGGTCGCCCGCCTGTCAGCGATGCGCAATGCTCCATCTTGGCATTTACACCTTTGCCGCCTGCTTCGACGCCGATGATGCCAACCTCCTTGTCGTCCAGAAACGGATAGAACAGACCCATGGCGTTCGACCCACCGCCAATCGCCGCGATCAATGTATCCGGGAACCGGCCTTCGGCGGCAGTCATTTGCTCACGCACTTCCTTGCCGATGATCGCTTGGAAATCCCGCACCATGGCGGGGTAAGGGTGCGGGCCGGCAACAGTGCCAATGCAATAGAACGTGTCGCGGACATTGGTCACCCAGTCGCGCAAGGCGTCGTTCATCGCATCCTTCAATGTGCCCCGACCCGAGGTCACGGGGACAACCTCGGCCCCCAGAAGTCGCATGCGGAACACATTCGGGGCCTGACGCTCAACGTCATGTGCGCCCATATACACGATGCATTTGAGACCGAATTTTGCGCAAACTGTCGCTGTCGCCACACCGTGCTGACCCGCGCCCGTTTCCGCAATGATCCGCGTTTTGCCCATGCGGCGCGCCAGAATGATCTGGCCCAGCACGTTGTTGATCTTATGGGCGCCTGTGTGATTCAACTCATCACGTTTCATATAGACTTTGGCACCACCCAGATGCTCCGTCAGGCGTTCAGCATAATAAAGCGGGCTGGGACGGCCGACATAATGCGTCCAGAGGTCATGCATTTCAGCCCAGAAGCTGTCATCCGTCTTGGCGTTTTCGTATTGCTCTTCCAACTCGAGAATCAGCGGCATCAGCGTTTCTGAGACAAAACGTCCCCCGAAATCACCGAAACGCCCGTTTTCATCCGGACCCGTCATGAAAGAATTGAAAAGATCATTGGCCATGATACGCACCTTTGTTCGCAGAACTAGCCTTCTGACTATCGTGCGCGACGCCGGTAAACAAGGCGTTTTGCCCGGTGTTTACAAGCGACCTGTTACTTAGGGCGAGCCTGTATGAAAGGGCGTGGTCGGCGTGGTGCTATCGGCGATACTGCCGGTTCGGGAGGAGGTTTCAGACAGATGGAGCGTACTGACGGCCCCGGCACGACCCACATCTGTCTTTGTCCCGGCAATAACGCCAATAGCGGTCACAGCAACAGAGGCAAAAGCGACGATAAGGACAAATTTCACTTTTCTATTCCACAAATCTGCAATTCAGATCTACGGATGATCTGCTGCTAACACTTTCTTAACAAAGTGCCAGCGGCAGGTCTGTGAAGTGGATCACAGAAGGGAGGGAATGCTCTGTTTGTTGGCCGCCTTGACGAAAGCGTCGAAAAGCCGCGCGTCTTTTGTCCCCGGCTGGCTTTCCACGCCCGAAGACACATCAACCTGCCGCGCGCGGGTTAGCCGAACCGCATCCGCGACGTTTTCAGCCGTCAACCCCCCGGCCAGCATCCAGGGCCGTGTCCAGTATTTCCGGTCCGCCAACAACTGCCAGTCAAAGGCCAGACCGTTGCCGCCCGGCAGATCGGCGCCTTTCGGGGGTTTGGCGTCGATCAACAGTTGATCCGCCACCGCACTGTATTGGTCAATTGCGGGCAGATCACTGGCATCAGAAACGCCCAAAGCTTTCATCACCGGCAGACCATAACGCGTCTTGACCTGCGACACCCGCTCAGGCGTTTCGCTCCCATGAAGCTGAAGCATATCCAGAGGAACCTGCGCCGTCAGCGCATCCAGAAACGCATCATCCGCATTTACTGTCAGGGCGACCTTCGCCACACCGGTGGGTGTGTCAACGGCCAAGGCACGCGCCTGCTCAAAACTCACATTGCGTGGTGATTTCGCGAAAAACACAAAGCCAACATAAGCGACGCCTGATTTCGCCGCCGCCGCAACATCAGCGGCGGAGGATAAGCCGCAAATCTTGACTGAGACGCTGTTTTTCATACGCTCGTTTGATCACGCCAAAGGGGGCACTGCAAGGGCTTCAGCTGGCCTCTTCCAGCAGGGCGATCACTTCGTCCTTGCCTTCGTGTTTCTCGCCCTTGAGCCGTTTTACTTCACGTTGCAGCCTGCGCATTTCGCGGGCTTGTCGCGCTGCTTCTGCGCGTTGCGCATATTCACGCATCCACTCCCAAACAAACCCAACAAACAGGCCCACGATGATCCCGCCAAAGATGATGATGAACAACGGCAACTCAATCTGCGGATTCATCGCAAACCATCCCGCCACTTCATTCGGGATCAGTTGGATAGAAACATAGCCACGGTTCGCCACAGCAATAGCGATCAAGGCGATGCCGAAAACGGCGATCAGAGCATATTTGATATAACGCATCACGATTTCCCGTTAAGCCGATCTCGAAGAAGTTTGCCCGTCTTGAAAAACGGCACGTGTTTTTCTTCTACATGCACCGTCTCGCCGGTCCGTGGATTGCGTCCGACACGCGCATCCCGCTTCTTTACTGAAAAAGCACCGAACCCGCGCAACTCGACCCGGTCGCCGCGGGCCATGGCATCGGTCACTTCCTCGAATATCGTATTCACAATCCGCTCCACATCTCTTTGGTACAAATGCGGATTTTCGTCAGCTATCTTTTGGATCAGCTCAGAACGGATCATAGCAACACCCCCCGGGATTATGTGTAGCGCTTTGGAGCGCATTGGCTAAACTATAGAAAGTTTCTGAGGCCACGGAAAGTCAGCCTGTGCGACGGTGGGCGGTTTTTTGTCACTGAAGGCCCTGTATTCGCGTCGTTTTTCGCCGCAATCACTATTGGTCATGCGATAATGGGTCCGGGCGGGTGCATTGCTGCAACGCAGCTAATGGAATGATTCGATCCGAGGAGCCATGGCAAACACTCTGTTTACAGGCGATCCGCACGGTATTGGACGTCGCGGGTAAGATCATCACATCCGACCAAAAGACGCCCCTGTTTTCCGGGACCTTCGCCATTGGCAAGCCCCCACTGGATCGTAAAAGCCCGTTTTGAGTAGCAGCACGCGTGGCTGTTTATGAAAAAGGCCCCGGCGGTGTTTCCCCCGGGGCCCTTTTATCATCAAACCCTGAAACGTATTATTTCAAGATCTTAAGTCATGATGTGGAAACGACTATTTGTCGTCGTCGCCTTTCAATGCTGCACCAAGGATATCTCCCAAGGACGCGCCGGAGTCGGACGAACCATACTGCTGCACGGCCTCTTTCTCTTCCGCGATTTCGCGCGCTTTGATGGAGACACCCAAGCGACGCGATTTTGCGTCGACATTGGTGATCCGCACGTCGACCTTGTCACCGACCGAGAAACGCTCCGGGCGCTGCTCTGCACGGTCACGGCTGAGATCGGAGCGGCGGATGAAGGATTTCATGCCCTCGTATTCCACTTCGACACCACCGTCTTCGATGGCCGTTACGGTCACGGTCACGATGGAACCACGCTTCACGCCGCCCACGGCTTCGGCGAATTTATCACCACCAACGCCTTTGATCGACAGAGAGATACGCTCTTTCTCGACATCCACTTCGGAGACAACGGCATGCACCATGTCGCCTTTGCGGTAGTTCTGGATCGCATCTTCGCCGCGCTCGTCCCACGACAGGTCGGAGAGGTGAACCATGCCGTCGATGTCGCCGTCCAGACCAACAAACAGACCGAATTCGGTAATGTTTTTGACTTCGCCTTCGACTTCTGTGCCCTCGGGATGTGTTTCTGCGAACACTTCCCATGGGTTGCGCATGGTCTGCTTGAGGCCAAGGGAAACGCGGCGCTTCGCACCGTCGATTTCCAGAACCATGACTTCGACCTCTTGGGACGTTGACACGATCTTGCCCGGATGCACGTTCTTCTTGGTCCAGGACATCTCGGAGACGTGCACCAGACCTTCAACACCGGCTTCAAGCTCAACAAAGGCACCGTAATCGGTGATGTTGGTCACGCGACCTGTGTGTGTGGATTCCAGCGGGTATTTCGCGGCCACCAGATCCCATGGATCTTCCTGCAGCTGCTTCATGCCGAGGCTGATGCGGTGGGTCTCTTTGTTGATCTTGATGACCTGCACCTTGATCGTCTCACCGATGGTGAGGATCTCGGAGGGGTGGTTCACACGGCGCCATGCCATGTCGGTCACGTGCAACAAGCCGTCTACGCCACCAAGGTCCACAAAGGCACCGTATTCGGTGATGTTCTTGACCACACCATCAACTGTCTGACCTTCGGTAAGGTTACCGATGACTTCGGCGCGCTGTTCGGCACGGGATTCTTCGAGGATCGCGCGACGCGATACAACGATGTTGCCCCGGCGACGGTCCATTTTCAGAACCTGGAACGGCTGCTTGAGACCCATCAACGGGCCTGCATCCCGCACGGGACGCACGTCAACCTGAGAGCCGGGCAGGAACGCCACAGCACCACCAAGATCGACCGTAAATCCACCTTTGACACGGCCAAAGATTGCGCCTTCGACGCGCTCTTCGCTGGCGTAGGCTTTTTCCAGACGGTCCCATGCTTCTTCGCGACGGGCCATTTCACGGGAAATAACCGCTTCGCCCTTGGAGCTTTCGACCTGACGGAGGAAGACTTCCACTTCATCGCCAACAGCGATTTTGGGGGCTTCACCGGGGTCTGCGAATTCTTTGAGTTCGACGCGGCCTTCCATCTTGTAGCCTACGTCGATAATGGCTTGGCCCGCTTCAATCGCGATAACCTTACCTTTGACAACCGATCCCTCTTCGGGGGTGTCCATTTCGAAGCTTTCTTCTAAGAGTGCTTCAAACTCATCCATCAGATTTGCCATGTGGCGTCGTTTTCCTAACTTGGTTTGTTTCTGGCCGTGCGGTTGTCTCCGCCGGTCTTTGACGATTTTGCACTGACGGATCGGGCCTTGCACTGAAACAAACGAAGGGCCGGTGATCACCGACCCTGCCTATTTTCCTCAGATGCGTGGCTTTAACGCCCCGTCAATGCGCCGCTCTTAGCGTGGTTTGGTCGCGGTATCAAGACATGTGATGACGCGTGCCGCAAATCGGCAGAACACCGTCAGGCCGCATGATGCGTCCCATTTATCGCGGACGTCGTGAGCGGGCGCGTGATCAAAGCTCTTGACCGCGTTTTTTCAGCTCATCCAGCAACTCTTGATAAATGCCACTGGAATCACCGCCGCCAAAGACAGACGCGCCGCCGGAATAACTCTGTCCATAAGTCAGGGCGACACTGACCGTCTGCGCCAATCCGGAAATGAGCTGATCCCGCTCCAGAGGTGACAGGGGATGGATGAAAACGCCCCATAACCGGCCCTGTGCCACAGCATATCGCGCATCAAGTGCTGAATCGAAATTGGCCTGCATCAGGCGTAAAAGCTCTGCCTGCTCCAACGCATCGGCAGAGCGGATCGGCACCATGGCCCGCATACGATCCGCACGCGGGTCCGCGATCACAATGACCGGGATGTCCTGAATGGTGAATTCAAACGTCGGACCACGCTGCGAGACCTCAGGGTCAAGGGCCGCGATGATGCCCGCCATCCGTTCCATCGTCATCGGCCCTTCGGGCGTGGGTAAATCTTGCCCGCGCGCCATTGTCGACATCACAAGCAGGACGGTGAGTAAAGCAATCCGTATCATTCCAAACCCTCACAAATCTATGTGGCGAAATGATAGCGCCCCAAAGCCATGTTGACCAAGCACCCTTTAGTGAACGGCTTGTAACTCATGGCCATTGCCGGGTTCATGGATGCAGATCAAGGGGGGCTTGCCACGTGAGGCGTCAGGCGCGTCGGTCTTTAATTGCGCGGATTGCTGCAGCGACCGCCGCTTCAATATCCAAGGTAGAGGTGTCAATCGTCACCGCGTCGGCGGCGGGTTTCAAAGGGGCCTCGGCGCGGTCCCGATCACGGGCATCGCGTTCCAGCACATCCGCCAGAACCTGTTCAAAACTGATCGCCGCGCCTGCCCCGACAAGTTCATCAAAGCGGCGGCGCGCGCGCACATCAGCACTGGCCGTCACGAATATCTTGGCCTCCGCATCCGGGCAGATCACCGTGCCTATATCACGCCCATCCAGAACCGCGCCCCCGGCCCGTCTGGCAAAGCTGCGCTGGAAATCAAGCAGAGCCGCGCGCACCTCGGGGATGACAGCAACGCGGCTGGCGGATTGCGCGACTTCCGGGCTGCGCAGGTTCGAGCCCTCCAGCATGTCAGCGGAAAGTCGTTGCGCTGCCTGCAGCGGCTCCATCCCCAAAAGCACCTGCGCCCCGACCGCCCGGTAGAGCAATCCCGTATCCAGATGGCGAAACCCGAAATGCGCAGCGACCGCCTTTGAAATCGTGCCCTTGCCCGCAGCGGCGGGTCCGTCGATGGCAATGGTAAAGGCCGCGTCCGACATCGCGCCCCTAGCCGTCTTCGCGCTGAATGCGGGCACCCAATTGCGCCATCAAGGGTTCAAAAATCGGAAAGGACGTCGCGATAGGCCCGGCATCATCGACCTTGACCGGCTTTTGCGTGGCCATGCCCAAAACGAGGAATGACATAGCGATCCGGTGATCAAGGAAGCTTGCGCAGGTCGCCCCACCAGCAACATTCCCATGGCCCTGTCCCGTGACAATCCACCAATCGGGGCCATCCTCAACAGCCACGCCGTTGGCACGCAGACCACTGGCCATGGCATCAATACGGTCACTTTCCTTGACACGCAGTTCCTTGACGCCGCGCATGACCGTATCGCCGCGCGCAAAACTCGCCACAACAGACAGCACGGGATATTCATCAATCATGCTGGCCGCGCGCGCCGGTGGCACCTCGATGCCCGTCAGGTCCGGTGAAAACCGCGCGCGCAGATCGGCCACCGGTTCGCCGCCTTCAACGCGTTCATTTTCATAGGTCAGATCCGCCCCCATTTCACGCAGCGTTGTGAACAGCCCGGCGCGCGTCGGGTTCAACCCGATCCCCGGCACCAGAACATCCGAACCGGGCACAATCAACGCTGCACAGACCGGAAACGCCGCAGAGGAGGGATCGCGCGGCACGTCAATCTTTTGGGGTTTCAATTCGGGTTGGCCTGTCAGGGTAATCACCCGGCCTTCGTCCGTGTCCTCAACCGAAATCTCGGCCCCGAAACCCGCCAGCATGCGTTCCGTGTGATCGCGCGTCGCCTCGGCCTCGATGACAACTGTCTGTCCCGGCGCATTGAGACCAGCGAGCAAGACCGCCGATTTCACCTGCGCAGACGGCACCGGCACGGTGTAAGTCACCGGCACGGGGTCAGCAGCGCCAACCAAGGTCATCGGCAACCGCCCGCCCTGTCTGCCGTGGGACTGCGCCCCGAACAGCGCCAGCGGGTCCGTAACCCGCGCCATCGGTCGCCCGTTCAGCGAGGCATCGCCGGTAAATGTCGCGCTGATCGGGGATGTGGCCATGGCCCCCATGATCAATCGCACACCGGTGCCTGAATTGCCGCAGTCAATCACGCCATCGGGTTCGGCAAACCCGCCCACACCGACCCCATACACGGACCATTCACCACCGCCATGATCGGTGACCGTGGCCCCAAAGGCCCGCATGGCCTTGGCGGTATCGAGCACATCCTGCCCCTCAAGAAGGCCGGAAATCCGTGTCTCACCCACGCTCAGCGCGCCCAGGATCAACGACCGGTGCGAAATGGATTTATCACCGGGGACACGGGCCTCACCCGTCAGAGGCCCGCAGGCGCTGGATGTCATTGGAATGGGAGCGCCGTGGCTGGACATGATGCATCTCGGTATTGAACAGAACTGCCGCTGGATTAGCGGCAAGGCGCTGCTGCGTCCAGCCCATTCGGGTCTCGGGCGGCCTACTCCCTGATAAAGGTCAGGTAGTGCGGCGTGCGCCCTTCGCGCAGCGCTTTTTGTTCATAACGCGTGGAAATCCAGTCGGGCCAAGGCCTGCGCCAATCATCTGGAGAGTTGGCCAGCCACTTGAACCCATGCTGCGGCACTTCCTGCAGGGTTTGCCGGACGTAGTCTTCGATGTCCGTGGCCACGCGAAAGACCGAGCCGGGCTTGAGCGCCCGCGCGAGGGGTTCGAGGTGTTCTGCCGTGACAAACCGACGCCGATGGTGGCGTGCTTTCGGCCATGGATCGGGATAAAGCAGAAAGGCCCGGTCGATGGACGCCGCAGGCAATACATCCATCAGATCACGGGCATCGCCCGCGTGGACCGCGAGGTTTTCAACACCCGCGCGGCGAATCTTTCCCAGCAACATCGCAACACCGTTGATGTAGGGCTCCGCGCCGATGATGCCGATGTCAGGGTTTTGCGCGGCTTGGTGCACAAGATGCTCGCCCCCGCCAAAGCCGATTTCCAGCCAGACAGGCTTGCCATCAAACAGGGCGGGCAAATCTAGGGGCCTGCGATCCGGGTTTTCCTCCCAGCCCACAGGTCCGGGCGAGAGCGCCGCGAGGTCCTCATCAAGATATCGCTTCTGCGCCGCCTTGAGCGACTTGCCCTTGAGGCGGCCATAGAAATTTCGATGTGGGCGTTTTTCTGTGCTCATAGATGCCCCTTACAGCGTCCGACGAAATATCAGACACATCGCATATCGCCTACCGCGTTGAAATCTCTGATTTCAGGGAGCAGTGGGTTATTCCGGCTTTTTGCATAACGCGTTAACGAGCCATCAAAACCGCTGCAACACGCGAGCGGGCAGAAGTTGGTCGATACTCTACAGCCGGACGACTTGCTAAGATGGAGCGTTCGACGTTTCACGGATCTCCGGCAGAGACTTATTCCCTGCCTCGGGCAGTGTGATGTATCGTAAAACCGGCGGGCCATAAGCGCATGTTTTCGGCATATGGCCCGGCAAGGTTACTCTACTACAGCGCCGATTTCAGCACTTCTGTCAGGTCAGTTTTTTCCCAGCTGAACCCGCCGTCTGCATCAGGTGCGCGGCCAAAATGACCATATGCCGCCGTCCGCTCATAGATCGGTTTGTTCAGATGCAAATGCTCACGAATGCCGCGCGGGGTCAGGTCCATGACCTGCCCGATCGCGCGTTCGATCTCTTCTTCGTCCACTTCGCCGGTGCCGAAGGTGTCGCAGTAGATCGACAGCGGCTTGGAGACGCCAATCGCATAGCTGAGCTGGATCGTACATTTGTCCGCCAACCCTGCCGCAACCACGTTCTTGGCCAGATAGCGCGCCACATAGGCGGCTGAGCGGTCCACTTTCGTCGGATCCTTCCCTGAGAAGGCACCGCCACCGTGCGGGGCGGCCCCGCCATAGGTGTCCACGATGATCTTGCGCCCTGTCAGTCCGGCATCGCCATCCGGCCCGCCAATCACAAAAGTGCCAGTCGGGTTCACCCACCATTCCGTATCGCCTGTGATCCAACCATCGGGGAGGACTTCGCGAATATAGGGTTCAACGATTGCGCGGATATCGTCGGACGTCTGGCTTTCATCAGCATGCTGCGTCGACAAGACGATAGAGGTCACACCAACCGGCTTGCCGTCTTCATAGCGCACCGAAAGCTGGCTCTTGGCGTCGGGGCGCAGGGTTGGTTCGGTCCCGTCTTTGCGCACCTCAGCGAGGCGGCGCAACACCGCATGTGCGTAGTGGATCGGCGCTGGCATAAGTTCCGGCGTTTCGTTGGAGGCATAGCCGAACATGATGCCCTGATCGCCGGCACCTTCGTCTTTGCCTTTCGCGGCATCGACCCCCTGCGCGATATGCGCGGATTGTTCATGCAGCAGGTTTGTCACCTGACATGTGGCATGGTGAAACTTGTCCTGCTCATAGCCGATGTCCTTGATACAGGCGCGCGCGATTTCCTCGATACGGTCCATGTATTCGTGCAGCTTGTCTTTATCCGACAATCCCACCTCACCCCCAATGACCACGCGGTTCGTGGTGGCAAAGGTTTCGGCCGCCACACGCGCTTCGGGTTCTTCGGCAATGAAAGCGTCGAGAACTGCATCCGAAATCCGGTCGCAGAGTTTGTCCGGATGTCCTTCTGAAACGGACTCCGAGGTGAAAACATAATTTTTGCGGGACATTTATCGCTCCAATCGCCAATGAAGAACCACGTCAGGAAGCCGTTGTGGTTCGCTGCAACTGCTTACGGTCGCGCTATGCCAAGGTCAATCGCTATATGACCACCGTACGGTGGTCTGTCGCAGGCAGAGCAACACGAGGCTGACAAGCAAAAATACAGACATCGGAACGTCACCAAAGCGGCTGTAAAGCGTCGCAGGATCAGGGCGTGGCAACGGCGCGTCTATAAAACCGGCCTGCCCCAGCGGCAGACTGGAAATGATCCGCCCGGCCGGGTCAATCATGGCGGAAATCCCTGTATTGGCCGCGCGCATCAGCGGCAAACCCTGCTCAATCGCGCGCATGCGGGCCTGTGCCAAGTGTTGTTGGGGCCCCGCATATTGTCCGAACCACGCGTCATTTGTGATCTGTAACAGGAAATCAGGGCGCGCGGGCGCCGCGTTCACGCCATGGGCAAAAACAGCCTCGTAACAGATGAGAGGCAGCGCAGTACCCAAGGGACCAAAATCCAACAGTTCAGGACCGGGGCCGCTGCTGAAAATGCCAGCCTGTGCCACAAGGGCGGATAACCCAAGACGGTTCGCAAGGCCCGCAAAGGGCATATATTCGCCAAAGGGCACAAGGTGGTGTTTGTCATAAATCGCTTGCGGCGCGCCCTCAGGACCTATCACGGCAAGCGCGTTTCGCAGGGTGCCCCCTTTAGCCCGCAAAGCCCCCAAAACGACCGAAACACCGTTACCCGCCCGCCCGATTTCGACAAGCGCCGGACCCGCCGTTTCCAAACGCCACGGAATTGCCGTTTCCGGCCAAACGATCAGATCAGGCACTTGGTCCGCCGTCTGCGCTGGGGCCGCGGTCAACGCAAGCTGTCGTTGAAAGAAGACCTCGGCCAAGTCGGGCTGCCATTTGAGATGCTGCTCCGCATTGGGCTGGATAAGACGCACCCAATTGCCGCTCAGCTCCGCCATCGGGCGCATCAGAGGCGAATAGAGTGACGCCAAAACAGCGACAAAAACGAGGCCTTGCCCCGCTTTCAAGATGCGACCACCCGTCAAGGAAAGCACCCATGCAGAAAGCAGAAGCGCAAAGGTCGCTGCATGTGGCCCACCCCACGCGAGAAGTTGCGACAGCGGGCCATTGATGGCGACCTGCGCCGGGCTGGCCCACGGAAACCCCGTAAAGACATATGCCCGTGCGATTTCAGCGGCGGTCCAAGTCAGCACCAAGCCGAACGTCGCGTGCGACACAAATCGGGCAGCCCAGAACGCCAGCGCCCAGAATAGTGCCAGCCCGAGGCTGAGCAAACCGACCGCAAACGGCGCCATCCACCCGTGGCGCGCTGCATCGACCTGAAAGGGTTCGACAATCCAGATGAGAGCGAGTGCAAAATAGCCGCAGCCAAAAGCCAAGCCAACGACTGCCGCCGCGCGCCGGTCAGCCTGGATGCGCCACAGACAAAACGCGCCGGCCAAAGCGATCACAAGGGCAGCGGGCTGATCATAAGGGGCTTGCCCGAAAGCGCCAATGACACCCAGAAAACCCGAAAGTAGAATTTGCGCAGACCACGGCAGCTTTGCCAGCCCGGCGAATTCCGAACGCCCCGGCGTGGCTGTCACGTTGTTTGAGCCGCCGTGCGCACGCGCAGCCTTTTGATGCGGCGCGGGTCTGCGTCGATCACCTCGAATTCCGGGCCATCGGGGTGCACCACGACTTCACCCCGCGCAGGCACGCGCCCCGACAGCATGAAGACCAAGCCGCCCAGCGTATCAATTTCTTCTTCATCGACCTCTTCATGCGCGGTCAGGGAGGTGCCGATTTCGGCCTCGAAATCCTCTAGTGGGGTCTTTGCCAAAGCCAGATAACAACCCGGCTTTTCTTCGGTGAAATACACGTCCTCATCCACGTCGTGTTCATCTTCGATTTCGCCGATCACCTGCTCGATCAAATCCTCGATGGTGACAAGCCCGTCCACACCGCCATATTCATCAATCACCAGCGCCATATGCCGACGTTCCGCCTGCATTTTGGTCAATAAAACGCCAATCGTCATAGACGGCGGCACGTAGAGCAGCGGACGCAGCATCGCACGCAGATCAAAGCTCTTTGAGCCGCCGTTGAACCCATGGTTCAACGCAACATCTTTCAGGTGCAAAAAACCGATGGGCGTGTCCAGCGTGCCATCATAGACTGGCAAACGCGTCGAACCGCTCTCTTTAAAAACAGCGATGGCTTCGTCCAGAGTAGATGTCGCCGGTATGGCCGTAATATCAGCCTTGGGGATTGCCACATCCTCCACCCGCATGCGCCGCAGGTTCATCATGCCATGCGTTTGCAGGCTTTCTGAATGATTTTCAGCCGGAGCCTCGACCAAATCGCCCTCTGAGGGGCTTAATGCGCCAATAACGCGGCTGAAGAATCCTGCTTGTTTTGCAGGTTCATCGTCTGGTGGAGGGGTGTTTTGTTCACGCGCGCTCAGCGCTGCGTCAGATGATCCGTCGTTGTCGCCCATTGGGTCCTGTTCTGAATTAAAGGCGGATAGTGCCGCCCGTTAAACCATATATGGGTCATCCAAACCCATTTTGCCAAGTATTTTAGCCTCGACACCCTGCATTAGCGTGGCATCAGGGTCACGAATATGGTCGTACCCCAATAAGTGTAATGTTCCATGAACGATCAAATGCGTCACATGGTCTGCCAGTGGCTTGCGCAGATCAGTCGCTTCGCGCAGGCATGTCTCATAGGCGATGGCCACATCCCCCAATGCCAACACGCCGGTTAAATCCGCAGTCGGCGGTGCGGGCACGGCACCAGCAATCACCGGCGCCAGATCAACGGCAGGCCAGCTCAGCACATTGGTCGCCGTTGTTTTTTCACGAAAATCAGCGTTCAGAAGCGTGATGCGCGCATCGTCACAGGCGAGATACGAAACCTCCGCAGCTTCCAGATCAAGATTCAGGGTGACGGATGTCGCGCGCAGCGCCTCAAGTACCAGCACATCAAGGTCCAAGGCGCTCCAGCGGTCATCTTCGATCAATACGTCAATATCCATGCGCCATTCCCTGACCCCATTGGCAAAACGCGTGTTTCACGCCTTGGGGGTTGGATCAGCCTCATAGGCTTCGATGATCGCAGCCACCAGCGGATGGCGCACAACGTCTTTTGAGGTGAAATAGTTGAAACTGATCTTGGGGATCGCCTTCAGCAGGCGTTCCGCATCCGCCAGCCCCGAGGCCGTCCCGCGTGGCAAGTCAATCTGCGTGCGGTCCCCGGTGATCACCATACGCGAACCCTCACCGAGACGCGTCAGGAACATCTTCATCTGCATGGTGGTCGCATTTTGCGCCTCATCCAGCACCACAAAGGCATTCGACAGCGTCCGCCCGCGCATGAAGGCAAGCGGCGCAATCTCGATCTGCTTTTCCTCGATCAGCCGCGCCAGCTGCTTACCCGGCAGAAAATCGCCCAACGCATCGTAAAGCGGCTGCATGTAGGGGTCGACCTTGTCTTTCATGTCACCGGGCAGAAAGCCCAACCGTTCCCCCGCCTCAACGGCAGGACGTGACAGGATGATTTTATCCACCTGCCCCGACAAAAACATCGACACCCCAACGGCCACGGCAAGATATGTCTTGCCCGTACCCGCCGGGCCAATGCCAAAGGCCAACTCGTTCTCGAAAAGCGATTGAACATATGCTTTTTGCGCGTCCGTACGCGGCTCAACACGTTTCTTGCGGGTCTGGATCTCAATGCGGTTGCCGATGGGCATTTCCAGCTGATCCCCATCTTCAGGCACCGCAACCTCTTCAAAGGGGCCCATGCGCAACTCACGATCGACATCACCCGCTTCGACCGCGCGACCGCTTTCCAGCCGCGTGTAAAGCGCGTGCAGAACGCGAATCGCATCGGTAGAGGCGTCATGGCTGCCGACGACAGCCAGTTGATTGCCACGCCGCACGATCTGAACGCCCAACGCCTTTTCCACCTGCGCGAGGTTTGCGTCATACGGCCCGCACAGGTCGATCAGCAGGCGATTATCGGGGAATTCAACTGTGCCACCGGGTGCGGCGGTCAAAACATCAGTCGCGCTTGGGTCACTGGGCGGCAATAGCTGCTCCTAACGGGGTACGAGTCGGCACGACGGTGCCAATTCCTTGAGACCAACGCAAGCGCTGCCTGTACGATTATCCGGCAAAGCCACACAAAAATGTTGATTGAGGTCAGCTAAGCGCCACCGCAGCAAGCGAGTTGCGTTTCGCCTCGACAATGCGAACCGGTAAAATGTCACCGATGCGCGCATTGCATTGATCCACGTGGACCGCATGCAAGTATTCGGATTTGCCCACCATCTGCCCGTCAAAGCGGCCGGGCTTTTCAATCAAAACGCTGACATCACGCCCAACCATCGACTGCTGGATGTCCTGCTGCTGGCGCGTAATCAGCGCCTGAATGCGCTGCAATCGCTCATCCGCCTCGTCGGGGTCGACCTGCGCGCGCTCTGCGGCGGGCGTGCCGGGCCGTGTGGAGTATTTGAATGAATAGGCATAGCCATAATTTACCGCCTCGATCAGATCGAGCGTGGCTTGAAAATCCGCTTCTGTTTCCTCAGGGAAACCAACAATAAAATCCCCGGACAGCAGGATATCGGGCCGTCCGGCGCGAATACGTTCGATGAGGCGCAGATAGCTGTCGGCGGTGTGACTGCGGTTCATGCGTTTGAGGATTTTGTCAGACCCCGATTGCACCGGCAGGTGCAGATAGGGCATCAGCTTCGGGCAATCGCGGTGTGCTTCGATCAGATCATCCCGCATGTCGTTGGGGTGCGAGGTGGTAAAACGGATGCGCTCCAACCCGTCGATATCATTGAGCGCCCAGATCAATTGCGCCAGCGTCTGTTCGTTCCCGTCTGCACCCGCGCCATGATAGGCATTCACATTCTGCCCCAGCAGGGTGATTTCGCGCACGCCACGCTCTACCAGATCGCGCGCCTCGTCCAACACGCGCGTGACGGGTCGACTGACCTCCGCACCCCGCGTGTAGGGCACAACGCAAAAGGCGCAGAATTTGTCGCAGCCTTCCTGAACGGTCAAAAATGCCGAGGGCGCGCGCCGCGCTTTGGGGCGCGCCTTGAGCTCTTCGAATTTGTCCTCGGGTGGAAAGTCGGTGTCGAGCGCCTTGTGACCTTCGCGCAGGCGCGCTTCCATCTGTGGCAAGCGATGATAGGACTGCGGCCCCACAACCAGATCAACCGCAGGCTGGCGGCGCATGATCTCTTCCCCTTCGGCCTGTGCCACGCATCCGGCCACGCCGATCTTCAGGTCAGGATTATCTGCTTTGAGCGATTTGAGGCGCCCCAGTTCCGAATACACCTTTTCCGCGGCCTTTTCACGGATGTGGCAGGTGTTGAGCAGAATCATATCCGCATCTTCCGCGGTCTTTGTCTCAACATACCCTTCAGCGACCAGCGCCTCGGACATGCGCTCGCTGTCATAGACATTCATCTGACAGCCGTATGTCTTTATGAAAAGCTTCTTGGGCGCAGTCATGGCAGGGATCCGATCAGTGGGGTGTTGCGCGGCTGGATACCAGTCTCTGCGAAAGCTTGCAATGCAACTCGCTTGTCTCAACGTCACGCGATTTGATAGCACACCTTTGGTCCGCTCAACCTGCGCGCCGCATTAGTCTTGTCTGCGCGGCAAAAGCCCGGAACCGCGGCAGGTTTGGGCGTCAGGGTTTGCGACGCAGGCGGATAACCACATCGACGGAGGCGATCTCCGCCCCCTCAGGGGCATCGGGCAGTTGCGCGATCACGAGGTCTTCTGACGGGGCATCTGTGAGGGTTGCATCATCTTCCCAGTAAAAATGCGGATGATCATGCGTGTTGGTGTCAAAATAGCTTTTTGACCCATCCACGGTGACTTCCTGCACCAGACCCACATCACAAAAGGCCCGCAGGGTGTTATAGACTGTTGCCAAAGAAACTGCCTCGCCCTGCGACTTGGCCGCGTCAAACAGGCTTTCAGCCGTCACGTGACGGTCCTGACCATCGCCGATCAGCAATGCCGCCAGCGTCACGCGCTGGCGCGTCGGGCGCAGACCAGCGGTTGCCAGCCATTGTGCTCCGATATCATGTTGCGCGTCGTTCATGAGTGCCTCTTTGTACGAACCTCTTCTATATAAAGGGCTTTGCGAATGATTTTCAATTGGAAAGACACCCCCGCCGTTCAGGAAAACTACGGGTGTCGCATATAAACATGCCGCATCCGCACTCTTGCAGGACCCGCAAACACGATGCTAGAGGGGGTCGACCCTTAGAGACGCCGAGCAGGAGACGCGCCAGTATGGCCCAATACCCGACCAGTTTCGACAAAGAAGCCCTGTTAAAATGCGCCCGCGGCGAGCTTTTTGGCCCCGGCAACGCACAATTGCCCGAACCACCCATGCTGATGATGGACCGCATCACGGACATCTCTGAAGATGCGGGTGCGAACGGAAAAGGACATGTTGTCGCAGAATTCGATATCACCCCTGATTTATGGTTTTTCGACTGCCATTTCCCCGGTAACCCGATCATGCCCGGGTGCCTTGGCCTTGACGGGCTGTGGCAACTGACCGGTTTCAATCTGGGCTGGCGCGGTTGGCAGGGGCGCGGTTATGCCCTTGGTGTCGGCGAGGTAAAGCTCACCGGAATGGTGCGCCCGGATCGCAAGATGCTGACCTATTATGTGGATTTCACCAAGGCGATCCAGTCCCGGCGCTTGACAATGGGCGTGGCCAATGGCCGTGTGGAAGCAGATGGGGAAACCATCTATCAGGTTACAGATATGAAGGTTGCGCTCTCCGAGAGTTGAGGCAGAGCCGCTATTAACAAAGGAGTGCGCCATGCGCCGTGTCGTCGTGACAGGTCTGGGCATCGTCTCATCCATCGGAAACAACGCAGAAGAAGTTCTGACCTCTCTCAAGGCGGGCACCAGTGGCATTACCGCAAGCCCTGAGATGAGCGAGCATGGCTTTCGCAGCCAGATCGCCGGGACGCTCAAGATTGATGTGACCGAACACATCGACAAACGCACGCTGCGTTTCATGGGACCCGGTGCTGCCTATGCCTATATCGCCATGGCGCAGGCCATCGCGGATGCCGGGCTGGACGAAGACACCGTGTCCAACCCGCGCACGGGGCTGGTGGCCGGATCAGGTGGCCCCTCCACCAGCGCGATGCTGACGGCGCATAATGTCGTCGCCAAAACCGGCGCTACAAAACGCATCGGTCCCTTTGCCGTCCCAAAGTGCATGTCCTCGACCGTAAGCGCAAACCTCAGCACCGCGTTCAAGATCAAGGGCGTAAACTATTCGATTACGTCAGCCTGTTCGACCTCGCTGCATTGTATCGGCAACGCGGCTGAGCAGATCATGCTCGGCAAGCAGGACGTGATGTTCGCAGGCGGCGGCGAGGAACTCGACTGGACCCTTTCCTGCCTCTTTGACGCGATGGGCGCGATGAGCAGCAAGTATAACGATACGCCTGAACTGGCCAGCCGTGCCTTTGACGCCAACCGCGACGGGTTTGTGATTTCGGGCGGTGGCGGCATTGTGGTGCTTGAAGAACTCGACCACGCCTTGGCACGCGGTGCTACGATCTACGCCGAAGTCACGGGCTATGCGGCAACCTCCGACGGGCACGACATGGTCGCCCCTTCCGGTGAGGGCGGCGAGCGTGCGATGCGTTTGGCACTAAGCACACTGCCCGAGGGGCGCAAGGTCGGCTATATCAACGCGCATGGAACCTCTACGCCAGTGGGTGACGTCGGCGAGATTGAAGCGGTCCGCCGTGTCTTCGGCACAGGCACCACCCCGCCGGTCAGTTCAACCAAATCCATGACGGGTCACGCACAGGGTGCCGCCGGCGCGTTGGAGGCCATCTTCAGCCTGCTGATGCTCAAACATGACTTCATGACCAGATCGATCAACGTAGAGACACTGGATCCCGCGCTGACGCCCGAGGAAATCGTACTGGAACGTGTCGACAACGCCGGGCTTGATTCCGTCATGACCAATTCGTTCGGGTTTGGCGGCACCAACGGGTCGATGATCCTGTCGAAATATCTGGGATAGGAGAAAATCATGTCAGGTCTTTTGGCAGGAAAACGCGGGCTGGTCATGGGCGTCGCAAACGAGCGTTCGATCGCATGGGGCATCGCAAGATCGATGGCGGCTGCCGGTGCGGATCTGGCCTTCACCTATCAGGGCGACGCCTTTGGATCGCGCCTTGCCCCGCTCGCGGCCTCTGTCGGGTCGGACTTCATGGTCGATGTGGACGTCACAGACGACGCATCCTTGGACAAAGCCTTCGAACAACTGTCGGCGCACTGGCCGACAATGGACTTTCTGGTGCACGCCATCGCGTTTTCGGACAAATCAGAACTGACGGGCCGTTTTCTCAATACCAGTCGCGAGAATTTCAAGCAAACGATGGACATCAGCGCCTATTCGTTTCTGGAGGTGGCACGTCGCGCGCACCCCCTTATGGTCGAAAATGGCGGTACGTTGATGACGCTGACCTATCAGGGCAGCAATACTGTCGTGCCCAATTATAACGTCATGGGTGTGGCAAAGGCCGCGTTGGAAAGTGCCACACGGTATCTGGCGAACGACCTTGGCCCCGAAGGCATCCGCGTGAATGCGATCTCTCCCGGCCCGATGAAAACCCTTGCCGGGGCGGCCATTGGCGGTGCGCGAAAGACCTATAAACACACCGACCAAAACGCCCCTCTGCGCTCAAACGCGACGTTGGACGCGGTGGGCGGCACGGCTGTCTATCTCGCGTCAGATGCAGGTGCCTGCACCACCGGCGAAATCATACACGTTGATGGTGGGTATCATATCCTCGGGATGCCACAGGGCGAGAACCTGTAAACGCTTATGCCGCGGCACAGTCGTACCTGACGTACACGCGCGATGTTTTGCCTGTCCCTATTGGCCCAAAAATGCGCCTGAAAACGCATGAACAAGAGTTTATTGCATGCCGCAGTTACCCGACCTCGCGCTAAGTCCCGTTTGCGCGCTTACCGTGGGCGTGATCCGGCACGTCTGATGCCTCCGCGCCTGTGGTTGGCGCTGCACCCGTGCGGTGGTGTCCGGCATGCGTTGCCTGTGCAGATCCGGCCTGCGCCGTCAGATCCAGCTCCATCAGACGGTCTGTTTCCCAGACCTGTATGGCATCGGCGACCTTAGCGGGCATCACAGCCGACCGGGTATCCGCCGCGGCTTCAACTTTCTGCTCAGACATCAGCGCAACCTTGTAAATCACAAAGACTGCAGCAATCGTGAGCAAACATCCCCCGACCCAGGCACAAACGAAAGCCATCAACCACCCAGTACCACTGACCTTGAGGGCTGCCAGCAGGCCGACAGTGAGGGCAATGTCCAAAAAGATAACCTGTAGCGCGTTCATAACAGGAGCATCGCTCGTTCGGGAGGTTTCGTAATCCATAAGAATTTCTCCTTCAGGAACGCAAAAAAGGCCCTAGTTAAACGCTACACTCCGTCTCATTATGGTTAGATGCACCCCGCATTTCGTTCAAGTGACTACAGAATTCATAATTAACACTTTGTCAGCGGTATGCGGGATATCAATTCATGCCGCATCTATGCGCATCAACTCGATATCAAACGTTAGGTCTTCGCCCGCGAGTGGATGATTGGCATCCAATGTCACCGTCGCGTCATCGACCTCAACCACGCGCACCGGCATTGACTGGCCATCCGGCGTCTGCATTTCCAGTGTCGTCCCTATGTCCAGTGGCAAATCCGGCGGAATGCCTTCGCGCGGAACAGCCTGCCGCATTTCAGCTTTCAAGGGACCGTAAGCCTGATCGCAGGCAATTTCGACTTTCTTCTTGTCGCCCACGCTCATGCCCGGCAAGGCCACATCAAGGCCGGGTATGATCTGGCCTGACCCGACAATGAATTCCAATGGGTCGCGACCATCTGAACTGTCAAACGTACTGCCATCCAACAGCGTACCAGTATAATGAATAGCGACTGTATCGCCCGTCTTGACGTGGGTCATTTCGTCTCCAGTGTTCTGTGTGGGGGTGTGTGGCGAAGGCCGCGTATCTGCGCAGGTTCTTCTGTGTCGCCCCCACATTGAACATCTCTTGGAGATCAGTAAACCCGAAAACCAGTCCTTTTCGCCCTTTTACAAAGCGGCGGCCCGTGACACTCTGCACCGGGATAGCGGTAAAGGAATGTGCAGATGGCCATTAAGACATGTGTTTTTGATGCCTACGGCACACTTTTCGATGTCGCTGCAGCCGCGCGACAGGCGGCCTCTGAACCTGATTTCAATCATATCGCCGACAGTTGGCCGGTTCTGGCTGAAAACTGGCGGCAGAAACAATTGCAGTACACATGGCTGCGCGCTGTTGTCGGGGCACATGATGACTTTTGGACCATCACCCAAGAAGGACTGGACTGGGCCTTGGAAAAATCCGGGCACGCGCAGGATACAGCATTACGCGAACGCCTGTTGGCGCTCTACTGGGAACTTCAGAGCTATCCCGAAGTGCCGCTGATGTTGGCCACGTTGAAAGAGGCGGGGTTGAACACAGCAATCCTGTCCAACGGCTCGCCCGACATGCTTGCCGGTGCGGTTCAGTCAGCAGGTATCGAAACCTTTCTTGACGACACTTTGTCGGTTGAATCAGTAGGCGTGTTCAAACCGGATGCGCGGGTCTACGATCTGGTGCTCAAGCGGTTTGGCGGCGATCTTGATGAGGTTCTTTTTGTCTCGTCCAATGGCTGGGACGCCGCATGCGCCTCAGGCTACGGGTTTCAAACCGCATGGGTCAACCGCGCGAACGACCCTGTAGACAGGTTGCCGTGGCGCCCGGAACATGTGTTGGATGATTTGCAGAAAATCCCCAAAATTGCAGGTATATGATGCCGAAGTTCACAACCTCAGACGGGCTTTCCCTCTATTACACGGACGACGGAGACGGCTTGCCGATCCTTTGTTTGTCGGGGCTGACACGCACGTCAAAGGACTTTTCCTACGTGACACCGCACCTCAGTGGGACGCGGTTGATCAAACTTGATTACCGCGGACGGGGCAATTCGGATTGGGACACAAACTGGGCGAATTACAACCTCTTGATTGAAGCCCGCGACGTGATTGAATTGCTCGACCATCTGGCGCTGGATCGCGTGGCGATCCTGGGGACGTCGCGCGGCGGACTATTGGCAATGGGTCTGGCCTTCGGCGCAAAGGAACGGCTCTTGGGCGCGGCGCTGAATGACATCGGGCCGGTGATTGAGCCAAAAGGACTTGATAACATCATGGGCTATATCGGACGGGCCCCCAAAGCGGTCAGCCACCTGACCGCTGCGCGTTTGCTTGAGCAGAACATGACCGGGTTTTCAGACGTTCCTTTGACCCGGTGGATGGAAGAGGCGATCAAACACTATACCCGCAGCGGCAGCGGTTTGGACATTACCTATGATCCAAAACTGCGCGACGCGGTGGAATTGCAGGGGGCACAGGCCGCACCCGACCTTTGGCCCTACTTCGATGCATTGTCTGGCCTGCCGCTGGCATGTATTCGCGGCGAAAACTCTGATCTGTTTTCGCATGAAACCCTGAAAGAGATGAAAAACCGTCGCCCGGAGATGATTTCAGCCACAGTGATCGGACGGGGACATGTGCCGTTTCTTGATGAACCGGAATCGGTTGCGGCACTGCAAACATGGGTTGAGGCGCTCAAGTGAACATCGACGCAATTCGGGCCGCAGAGCAAAGACTAGAAGGACATGTGCGGCGCACGCCCTTGCTGTCCTCACCCAATATCGACGCAATCGCAGGACGTCGTGTTTTGATCAAAGCCGAGTGCTTGCAACACACCGGCAGCTTCAAATACCGTGGCGCGCTGTCCGCAATTTCGGCCCTTGATGCGCATGCGCGCAAACGGGGCATTATCGCCTATTCGAGCGGCAATCACGCGCAGGGCATCGCCTTGGCAGCCCGGCAATTTGGCGCCCCTGCGGTCATTATTATGCCACAGGACGCACCGCGCACGAAGATTGAGAACACGAAACTGCTCGGTGCGGAGATCGTTCTGTATGACCGCGTTGCAGGCGAAGACCGGGACGCCATCGGTGCTGCGTTGTCAGCGGAGCGCGATCTCACCCTGATCAAGCCTTTTGACAACCCGCAAGTGATCGCAGGTCAGGGCACCGCCGGGCTGGAAATCGCAGCACAGGCGACAGCGCTGGGGGTGGACACAGCCGAAGTGATCGTCTGCTGCGGTGGTGGGGGATTTGCCTCCGGCATTGCGCTGGCGCTGGAGGCGGACGCCCCGGGCTACCGCGTGCGCCCTGCAGAACCTGCCGATTTCGATGATATGGCGCGGTCTCTCGTTGCCGGTGAGCGTTTAAGCAACGCGAAAACTTCCGGCAGTATTTGCGACGCCATCATCTCTCCCACACCGGGCGTTCTGACCTTTCCCATCCTGCAAAAACTGGCAGGCCCCGGGATTGTCGTGACAGATGACGAAGCACTGCACGCCATGGCCTTGGCGTTTGCGCACCTCAAGGTCGTGGCCGAACCCGGTGGCGCCGTTGCACTGGCATCGGCCTTGTTTCACGCCTCAGAAATTGACGGCGACACAGTGATCGTTACGATCTCAGGCGGCAATGTCGATGCCGAGGTTTTTCAAATGGCCTTACGCCAATATGGTGATCTCTTGTGACCGACCTGCGCATTTCGACCCGCCTGACGGGGTGCTGCGTATGAAGATGGCGCGGCTTGGTGATATCTCAGTGCATTACCGAGTGGATGGGCCCGACGATGGGCCACCGGTTGTTTTTGCCAATTCGCTGGGCACAGATATGCGGCTTTGGGATCCCATTCTGCCGCTTTTACCAAGCGGCTTGCGCATCATCCGCTACGACAAACGGGGCCATGGGCTGACGAGTTGCCCGCCGGGTCGGTATGCGATGGGTGCGCTTGTCAAAGACGCGGAAAATCTGCTGGATCATTTGCAAGTTACGAACTGCGTCTTCGTAGGGCTGTCGATTGGCGGGATGATCGCGCAGGGCCTTGCGGTCAAACGGCTCGACCTGATGCGTGCCATGGTCCTGTCAAACACTGCTGCGAAAATCGGCACGCCAGAGTTGTGGGATGCACGGATCGCAGATGTTGAAAGCGGGGGCATCGAAAAACTTGCGGATGCCGTGATGGAGCGGTGGTTTTCAGCCCCCTTTCGCGCCCAGCCCGAACTTGCGCTTTGGCGCAACATGCTGACACGGCAGGAAGCCAACGGGTATATCGGATGTTCAGCCGCCATTTCAGGCACCGATTTTTTCACGCCCACCAGCGGGCTGCGTCTGCCGACGCTGGGCATCGCCGGGTCCGAGGATGGCTCAACGCCCCCTGACCTCGTGCGCGAGACGACAGACCTGATCCCGGGCAGTCAGTTTCACCTGATCAGGAAGGCCGGACACCTGCCTTGCGTTGAACAACCCGAGGAATTCGCGCGCGTCCTGACGGGCTTTTTGCAGCAGGTCGGTCATACTGCGGGGCCGGATGGCTGATATCTTGCTGATCCACGGGTCTTGTCACGGGGCGTGGTGCTGGGACAAATTGATCCCCCACCTCAGCGCCAAGGGTCACACTGCACGCGCCATCGACCTGCCAAGCCACGGCGATGATAAAACAGCTGTGGAAGCGGTCACCCTTGATCATTATGCCCGTGCCATTGCCGAGAACTGCAAGGATCACACGACGCTTGTTGGCCACTCGATGGGGGGCTATGCAATCGCAGCGGCGGCAGAGCGCATTCCGGAACAGATCGCGCAACTGATCTATCTATGTGCCTATGTCCCGCAAAACGGCATGACCCTTGCCCAGATGCGCAAAAAAGCGCCCCGCCAGCCTCTCCTGCCCGCTGTTCGCATGGCACCAGATGGGTTGAGCTTTACAATCGACCCTGAGATGGCCCCCGACATCTTTTATCACGACTGCACGCAGGGTGACGTCGAATTTGCCCTGTCCCGCCTCTGTCCTCAGGCGGTTGCACCGACGAATGTGTCTTTGGCTGACATGTCCGCCGTTGAAAAACGGCCCCGCTGCTACATTCGCTGTATGGATGACCGCACCATTCCACCCGAGTTTCAGGTGACCATGACCCAAGACTGGCCCGCTATCTCTGTGCGCCAAATGAACTGCGGACATTCTCCATTTTTTTCAGACCCTGAAACTCTCGCCACCCATATTGATCAGGCGATCCGAGGATAACCGATGGCCGCAAGCGTTTTTGACAGCCCCCTTTACAGTAAACTCTTTCCCGTCGGTGAGACGGGCCGCCTGTTTTCAGACACCGCCGCGATCCGCGCGATGCTGCTGGTTGAAGGCGCATTGGCCAAAGCACAGGGCACATTAGGCATCATCCCCGAAACAAGCGCGGCCGCCATTCATCGCGCCTCGCTTGAAATTCAGATTGACCCCGGCGCGCTGGCCACATCCACAGGGCAGAACGGCGTGTGCGTCCCCGGTCTGGTGGATGCTTTTCGCGCTGAGATGAACGCACCCGAACATGCGCAATTCGTCCATTGGGGTGCCACATCGCAAGACATCATCGACACAGCACTGATGTTGCGCTTGCGTCAGGCCTTGGCGCTTGCGGAAAGTGACCTGCAGGCGTTGTTGTCCCGGCTGGCGGACGCCGCAGAAAAACATGGCATGACACCCATGGCCGCCCGGACATATGGGCAGATCGCCACCCCCACAACCTGGGGGGCTGTCGTCTCGCAATGGGGCATGCCACTGGCCGACGCGCTCAGCGCCTTGCCCCGGCTGCGCCAATCGAGCCTTTTCGTATCGCTCTCTGGCGCGGCTGGCACATCCGCCGCACTGGGCACGCAGGCCCCTGAACTACGCCGTGCGCTGGCAGAGGGGCTGGGGCTGCAGGATCCTGAAAGATCGTGGCATACTGATCGCACGCCCCTGTTGCGGATCAGCGACTGGCTGGGGCACGTATCTGCCATACTAGGCAGTATGGGAAACTGTCTGAACGGGCTGGCCGCCAGTGGGATTGACGAGGTTCGTTTTGACAACCCCGGTACGTCCTCCACCATGCCGCAAAAGCAAAACCCGATTGACGCCACATCGCTTGTGGCCCTTGCCAACCAGTCATCGGCCTTGCGCGCGGGCATGACCTCCGCCGCGCAGCATCAACACCAACGCGACGGCACCGCATGGTTTACCGAGTGGATGCTGTTGCCACAGATCGTCCTGACGACCGCATCAGCCTTGCAGATCGCCACAAGGCTGGCGGGCGAAATGCAGCCAAACGTAGCGCAGATGCAGGCGGGTTTGGAAACCGGCAACGGGCTGATCCACGCCGAAGCGCTGAGTTTTGCCTTAAGCAAAGACATGCCTCGACCTGCGGCGCAGGCGGCCACCAAAGCGCTTTGTGCCCAAGCAGTGGCCGAGGGCACGTCCCTGCCCGCCTTGGCACTTGCGGCTTACCCGGACTTGCCGCCAAGCCTCTTTCAAAGTCAGCTTCAGCTTGGTCAGGCCGCTACTGAGGCGCGGGCTTTCGTCACGCGCGTCAGAGGCATTGGTAAGTGAAACCCGCCGTCGTTTTCATTCTCATCACAATGATGATTGATGCGATGGGCATCGGGCTGATCATCCCCGTTATGCCCGATCTGTTCCAAGAGGTTGGCGCGGGTGATCTTGGCACGGCAGCCCTCTGGGGCGGGATATTGGCCACTGCATTTGCGGTCATGCAGTTCTTCTTTGGGCCTGTGATCGGCGGGCTGTCTGATCGCTTTGGACGCAGGCCTGTACTGCTGGTGTCACTGGTTGTGATGATGCTGGATTACCTTGTCATGGCGCTGGCCGGCAGCATCTGGCTGTTGCTGATCGGGCGCATGATCGGCGGGGTGACGGCTGCAACGCAGGCAACGGCGAACGCCTATATGGCGGACATTTCTGCCCCCGAAGACCGGGCCGCAAATTTCGGCCTGATCGGTGCCGCCTTTGGCGTCGGCTTTGTGCTTGGCCCGTTGATTGGCGGCCTGCTGGCGGAATTCGGGACCCGCGCCCCGTTTTATGCCGCCGCCGCCTGCGCCGGGCTGAATGCAATATTCGGCTATTTCGTGCTCAAGGAGACACTGCCCACCAGCAAACGGCGCCCTTTCGAGTGGCGACGCGCCAACCCTTTCGGCAGTTTTCGCCACCTCAGCAAGCTGCACGCGCTGGGGCCTTTCCTGATCGTGTTTTTTCTCTATCAGGTGGCATTCGCCGTTTACCCCGCGATTTGGTCTTTTTTCGGGAAGGAGCGTTTTGGCTGGGAACCTGCGACCATCGGGCTGAGCCTTGCGCTGTTCGGCATCATGATGGCCATCGTGCAGGGCGGTCTGATCCGGCCCGTCATGCGTCTGCTGGGCGCGCGTGGCACGGTCGTGTACGGCCATATCTTTGATATCTGTGCGTTTTTGGCCCTCGCCTTTGTCACCAGCGGCACCGTCGCCCTCATCCTGACGCCGCTTGCCGCCCTCGCCGCGGTGATCACACCCGCCCTGCAAGGTATCATGTCCAAATCTGTCGGACCCGACGCGCAAGGCGAATTACAAGGTGCACTTACTTCGCTCAGCGCGCTGGCAATGATCCTGTCACCACTGGTCATGACCGGCACTTTTGCAGCCTTCACCGGTCCGGATGCACCAATATACGCACCCGGCGCACCCTTCATTCTATCGGCTGGACTGATCGCAATCGGTCTGGCCATTTTTGTGATGCGCGGACGAAGCGCGTCGTTTTCATGACGACAACTGTTGGATTTCGTCGTGTTCGGGCTTGCACACGACCCGCCATTTAGTAACGCTGGCCAGACAGTCATGAAAAGCGCCGGGGACATCACCAGATCATGCAAAAAGTAAAAGCTGCCGTGTGCCACGAATTCTCAGCGCCTTTGGTGATTGAGGACATCTTGCTGCGCGCGCCTGAACGGGGCGAAATCGAAGTCACCCTTGACGCCGTCGCGATTTGTCACTCCGATATTTCATTTGCACAAGGCGCGTGGGGGGGATCGCTACCAGCCGTCTATGGACATGAAGCAGCCGGGCGCGTCAGTGCCCTGGGCTCTGGCATTACAGGCTTGAACCTCGGCGACAGCGTTGTCGTGACTTTGATCCGTGCCTGTGGCACCTGCTGTAGCTGTGCAGGCGGCAAACCGACGCTCTGCGACACACCCTATGACGGGGATGCGGGGCCGATCACAACCGCTGACGGGGGCAGGCTGCATCAGGCGATGGCCACCGGAGGTTTTGCTGAAAAAGTCGTTGTTGATCAAAATCAGGTCGTGCGAATTGACCCTACTGTGCCCAAGGACGCGGCCAGCCTGATCGCGTGCGGCGTCATTACAGGTGTGGGGGCCGTGGTGAACGCTGCGGGCCTGCGCGCCGGGCAGGACGTCGTTGTCATTGGTGCCGGAGGTGTCGGATTGAACGCGATACAAGGGGCGCGGATCGCCGGGGCGCGCCGCATCGTGGCTGTCGACATGAGCGAAGACAAGCTGGAAACAGCCAAGGATTTCGGCGCGACACACGGCGTTCTGGGCACAACAGACAAACCGTGGCGCGCGGCATTTGAGGCCTTGGGCGGGCGCGGTGCGGACGCCGTCATCGTCACTGTCGGTGCGATCCCCGCCTACGATCAAGCCCCCCGTTATCTTGCATCCGGGGGTAAAGTTGTGATGGTCGGTATGCCGCATTCCGGCGCCAAATCCAGCTATGAACCGGTTGTCTTGGCCGCAGTGGGTCAGGGGATGATCGGTTCAAAAATGGGTGATGTGGTGATCCAACGGGATATCCCCTGGATGGTCGACCTTTATCTGCAGGGGCGTTTGAAACTGGATGAGCTGATCTCGGGACGCTGGTCTTTGGATCAGATCAACGAGGCGATTGCAGATACCAAGGCGGGTGCCGCGCGACGCAATGTGATCGTGTTCGACACCTAGCGGGTCAGCCAAGAGGGAACAGAAATGAAGCTGAAAGACCTCGACGTTATCGTTACAGCCCCACCGGCGCCCGGCTGGGGCGGGCGATACTGGATTTTGGTGAAGGTGACCACGGACAACGGCATCACCGGCTGGGGCGAATGCTATGCCTCAAGCGTCGGACCCGTCGCGATGCGCGCCGTGATCGAGGATGTCTTTGCCCGCCACATGGCAGGCGAGAACCCCGAAAACATAGAACTCATGTTCCGCCGCGCCTATTCTTCCGGTTTCACGCAGCGTCCCGATCTGACGGTCATCGGCGCATTTTCCGGGTTGGAAATCGCCTGTTGGGACATTCTGGGCAAGGCGCGTGAACGCCCTGTTTATGCCCTTCTGGGCGGTCGCATGAACGATCGCATCCGCGCCTACACCTATCTTTATCCGCTGGCGCATCATGATCCGTCAGCTTTCTGGAGCTCTCCGGAAATGGCCGCTGAAACCGCCGTTGCGATGGTTGAGAAAGGTTACACCGCGCTCAAATTCGACCCTGCAGGCCCCTACACGATGCGCGGCGGGCACATGCCTTCGATGCGCGATATCGCGCTGTCCGTGGCCTTTTGCAAAGCCATTCGTGACGCTGTGGGCGACCGGGCGGACCTGCTTTTTGGCACCCATGGTCAGTTCAGCACCGCCGGGGCGATCCGTCTGGGTCAGGCGCTGGAACCCTATAGCCCGCTGTGGTTTGAAGAGCCGATACCGCCTGACGCTGTTGAGGAGATGGCGAAAGTTGCGCGCGCTGTCCGAATTCCCGTGGCGACCGGCGAAAGGCTGACGACCAAGGCCGAGTTCGCCCCTGTGCTGCGCGCGGGTGCGGCGACGATCCTGCAACCCGCATTGGGGCGTGCGGGCGGCATCTGGGAGATGAAAAAGGTCGCCGCCATGGCGGAGGTCTATAATGCACAAATGGCACCGCATCTTTATGCAGGGCCGGTTGAATGGGCCGCCAACATCCATCTGGCGGCGTCCATTCCCAATGTGCTGATGGCGGAGTGTATCGAAACGCCCTTCCATGACGCGCTGATCAAAGGCGCAATCCGGGTCGAAGGCGGCTTTGTCACGCCGCCGGAGACGCCCGGTCTGGGCATCGACGTTAACGAAGAATTGGCCCGCACGCATCCATATAATCAGGACGCTCTGCACCTTGAGATGCGTGAAGCGCCTTGTGATTACGTGAATGGCAATAATTTTCAGGGGGGCGCGCCCACGCCGGATGGCAAAATGGATTAGGACCAGATTAGGTTCGTGCGGCCTCGAACGCGGCCCAGACATCTTCGAAGTCCTCAAAACTCAAGCGTCTGCCTTTCACCGCGTCGAATATGATCCGCTCGGAGCGCATGAGCGTGGCAATCGCCCCTGCCAGATCAGGGATCACATCCGGCGGGATGACAAGCGCGCCATGACGATCCGCATGCACCAGATCGCCGTCCGCAACGCTCAGGCCAAAGATCTCCACTGGCTCTGCGATATCGACCACATGCACGAACCCATGGCTCGGCCCGATGGAGCCTGCGACAACCGGATATCCCTCTGGCATATCGCCAAGGTCCCGCATCACACCGTCGGTCAGCGTGCCCGCAAGACCAAAGCTTTTGTGGATATTCGTGTTGATCTCACCCCAATAGGCCCCGATGGCATTTGGCACATCCAGATCCTGCACTACAGCTACCGCAGGCCGCGGCCCCGTCGCCATATGTTTGTAATAGGCCATGCGCCGCGCTTTGATCACCTCGGGCGCTTCGCTTGGCGGTTCCACCGCTTTGATGCGGGCCGTGCGCGCAAAACCGACCATTGCCGGGGCATCTGGATGCGAGGCGATCATGGTTTGCCGGGTGAACGCGTTGAAACCACGCTTGCCCTGCGCCACTTCGATGGCGTTGCAGACCGTGGGGGTGTCCACCTCTGTCAGCAGCTTGAGCAGCGCCGCATCCATCAGCGCGCTGCCGCAATCGCGGCCCCCTCTGACAAGGCCGCCAGCTTCGCAAAAGCGATGTCCGGGTCCACCGCCCCAAACCCCGCAAAGGTACCAAAGCCGCAATCGGACCCCGCAATCACCCGATCGGCACCCACTATGGGCGTAAACCGCTCGATCCGCTGCGCGACCACCTCCGGATGTTCGACAAAATTGGTTGTGGTATCGACAACCCCCGGCACCAGCACCTTGTCGTCCGGTATGTCTGACTTGCGGTCGCGAAACACTGTCCATTCATGCGCATGACGCGGGTTTGACGTCTCAAACAGCAGGTATTTCGCCTTGGCGGATATCAAGGTATCAAACACCTTGTCCATGCCGATGTCGCAAACATGCGGGCCCTCGTAATTACCCCAACAGATGTGGATGCGAACCCTGTCCTGCGGCACATTCGCCAGCGCATGGTTCAACGCCTCGACGTGGCTTGCGGCGATCTTGACGAACTCCGCGTCTGACAGGTCATTGAACAGCATATGGCGCGACAGCGCGAGGTCCGGGCAATCCAGCTGCAGATCAAGACCGGATGCAACAATCGTTTCGTATTCATCGCGCATCGCATCGGCAAGTGCCGCGAGATAAGCGTCACGTGTCGCATAATGCGCATTCTGCAAGAACAGTGAAATCACACCGGGCGAGGCCGCATTCATGAACCCGCGCGTTACCCCCTGCTGCGCCATGGCAGATTTTAGGTTTGCGATGTCCTTTTGCAGCTCGCCCTGCCCTTTGGGTTTCACCTCACCGGTGCACATGGGACGGGCGTATTTCGGCGTGCCGCCATCATCCGCGAGCCGCTTTAGAAAGGTCGGGAACTGCTTGAGATCAGCGGGCGCATTGCGCGGACTGTCCCCGGAAAACCCGGTGTAGCGGTCCTTGACGTAAGTCGCATAGGAAATCTTCGACGTTTCGCCATCACTGACGATGTTCACGCCCGCCTTGACCTGTTTTGCCACGGTTTCGGAGACCGCGCGCGTCATCGCAGCATCAAAAGCGCTGGCATCATAGGTTTCGCCGCGTTCACGGGCGAAGATGAAATCCACCACTTCCTGACTGCGCGGCAGGCTGCCCACATGTGTTGTCTTGGTCACGTTACTCTCCCTTTTTGCGCCACGCCGGGCACCTGCGCTGTGCGATTACCCGGCCTGTGCCACCCACGTCGGCCCCGCCTGATCCTCGGTCGCGATGACGTGAAACAGGCTGGCATCCCCCGTCATGGACGGTTGTGCGCGGTGCATCAGGTTTTCGGGCACAGACATCGTGTCGCCCGGCGCGAGCGTCGCACTGCCGCCGTCCCAATCCACACGCCAATGCCCCCGCACCGGCATCAAGACCGATGGTTTATTGTGCTGATGCATCGCACCGCTCGCCGAGGCGCGGGTGACGAAATCAACCTCAAAGCCCGGCTTGTCCGGCAACATGCCTGTCTCACCAATGACTTTCGCAGGGGCGCGATCCGCGAGGGCCACCATATCCCAGTACCGCGCAACATGGTTTGGCACGACGTCTGCGCTTTCCGGTTCGGGAAAGGCGGCAAGTTCCTGCGCCGTCAGCACCGGCATGGGGTCTATCCCGTCGGGCAGTGCCTGGCCTTTTTTGGTGTCATAAAGCTTGCCCTCTTGCGACAGGACCAACCCGTGATCGGCTGCATCCTCGATCACCTGCGGGGCCCAGATGACCCCCCCGCCTGCATCATCCCCCCCGAGGATCGCCATGATCATCCCGTAGTCATTGCCGATGTTCTCAAACCCGCGAAAGATACCCGTGGGGATATTGAAGATATCGCCCGGTTCCAGCGTCACCTCGCCCGCATCGCCCCAGCGTCCCCAGAAAAATCGCCAACGCCCCGACAGCACAAAAAACACTTCGGCTGTGCGGTGGCTGTGCAGGCTGTTGCGGCATTTGGGCGGCTGCCCTGCGGCGCCGATGTTGAACCCATGCGGGATGGAGATATGCACATGCTGATCCGGCGATTCTGACACGCCACCCCCGATGATGGTGAAGTTCTCTTTCTGATCAGAGCCGGGCGTATGGGCGTCTATAAAGGCCGTCTTGCAGGGTTTCAGATTACCATAGCGGACAATACGGCGTTCCATTTCAGCAGGGGTCATAGCGTTTTCTCTTTCATCCTGAACATTGCGATCGACCTATCCGGTATGCAGCAATATTTGCTTCCAGACGGTCGTCTCGTCATAGATCACGTATTCCCGGCGCAGGCCCCACGGGCCGAATTCGGCGTGGCATATCCCCAGCAGATAAACATCCGCACCTGTCGGCGCGCCAAACGCGCCCCAGCCCGAATGCTTGCCCGTCAGGGACCAGCGCAGGGCCGCGCGGGGCGGCATCTGCGGGTCTTCGCGCCCGATCTGATGGTCGATCTGAAACACCGCATCAGGGAAAGACGCGCGCAGCCCCATCCAGAACTGATCCACATCACCGTGGCTGTGGCCGGTATATCCGCCGGGGTATTCGACCTGCACCGCACGGTCATAGACCTGCGGGATCACCGCCATATCCGCCCCCATGATGCGGGTCAGGATATCGCCGTATTTTGCGCCCCATTCGTTGTCATTGCCGCGCCCTTTATAGGGGCCGGGCTGGTCCGTCGCAGGTGACAGGGGTTGCACGCAGGCCTGCGGCCCGCCTTCCCTTTCGATCAGGTCGGTGGCATAGGCTTTGGCGTCCCAGCCCAACTGGCGCACGATCGCACCCTGATCCCGAATGAGCCATTCATCATTGATCTGGTTGTTGATCGCATGACAATCCGCCAAAATCCGGTAGGTCAGTTTTTTGCCTGTCGCTTTGCCATAGACACCGTCATGCGCATGCGTCGCCGTGCTCAGCAGGCGGTGGGAGGACAACATGCCCTCCTCCGGCGTGCCAGACCAGATCACATCTTCGCCCAGCAGCGTGCGGTCCGGGAATTCGGCCAGCGTCGCCATGGTCGCGCCAATGACCTTTTGATTGCCAATCACAACAGAGGCGGGCGAGCGGACGACGATATCATCCGAATAGTACTGGTGCAGCGTCGCGATCCCGCGATCTTCCCAGATTTCCTTAGTGATCCCGATGATGTAACCGGGAAAGTCTTTGAACTTCGGATCGAAGCCTTTCATTGCGCATTTTCCTTGGGTTTGCGGGCGGAGCCGCGGATCATTAAAGGGCCATCCAGCACGATACGGCGCGGGACATCATCGGCACCGGACAGACGGTCCAGCAGGGCCTGCGTTGTCTCGGCCACCATACGGTTTGCGGGTTGGCGGACCGTTGTAAGGCTGTAACTTGGCCAATGCGCAAGGGTCACATCGTCATAGCCCACAACGGACACGTCGTCGGGGATACGCAAGCCAAGTTCAAAACGCAGCACATCCATCACCGCAAAGGCCATGTGATCATTGGCCACAAAGACCGCATCAGGACGCTCGGCCGTGTCAAACATCGCCCGTGCGGCATCTTTGGCCTGCTCAAAATTGAAATTGCCGATGCCGCGCGCAAAAAGGGTCTGCCCGGCCTCCTTCAGCCCTTCGACAAAACCTGCCTCGCGGTCGATCTGGGTTGAGGCCCCTTCCCAGCCGGCAATAAAACCGATGCGCGTGTGGCCCCCGGCGACGAGAAACGCGGCCAGTTTGCGCCCCCCCGCCATGTTATCAGACGTCACCGACGTCAGCCGCGCGTCATACTGGTGGCGGTTGAACAGGACGATGGGGATGCCCAAGCCCTCACAGCGCTGCGTCAGATCGTTGGACAGGCCGACCGAGGCGGCAATGATCCCATCGACCTGATAATCCAGCAATTCGTCGATCACCGCCTGGGTTGCGGCGCTGTCATTGGACGCCATGAAGACGAGCACATGATAGCCTTCGCCCTGCAATGACTTTGACAGCCGTTCAATGGCTTCGGGGTAGAACTGGTTTTCGAGGTAAGCCACCACCAGCCCGATAATACGGCTGCGTCCTGTGTTCATCGCCCGCGCCAGCACATTGGGCCGGTATCCCAGATCAGAGGCGGCTTTGCGCACCTTGTCGCGGGTCGCTGCACTGACCGATGCGCCCGGCGTATAGACGCGGCTTACGGCGGAACGGCTGACACCGGCCTTTTCCGCCACATCCAGAGCCGTCACCTTGCCCATTATGCGCGCGCCCCCCTCACCCTGCAGTCCAGCCCCCGTCGATCAGCATCGACGTTCCCGTCACCATCGCAGAAGCATCAGACGCCAGAAAGACCGCAGCCCCCATGATGTCTTCGACCTCGCCCACGCGGGGCAGTTTGATCTTGTCCATGATCCACGCAAGGCGTTCGGGATCATCGAACGTCACCTTTGTCAGCGGCGTGCGGATGAAGGTCGGGCAGATCGTATTGATGCGGATGTCGGATTTGCCCCATTCGATCGCCATGGATTTCACCATCCCCTCCAGCGCGTGTTTGGAGGCACAATAGACCGCACGCTCAATGCCCCCCACATGGCCCATCTGGCTGGAGATATGGATGATCGACCCGGCCCTGCCCGCATCCTGCAAGGCTCGCGCCGCATAGGCTGACAAAAAGTAAGCACTGCGCAGGTTGATGTTCATCACCGCGTCGTAGTCTTCGGGCGTGGTCTCAACCGCCGGTGCGTGTCGCGCAAGCCCGGCTGAATTGATCACGACATCAAAAGGATCACTGAACACGCTCGCCAGCGCCTCCAGATCGGTTTGATCAAGTGGGCTGGCCTGTGCCGACAGACCCGCCGCCTTGATCGCTGTCACCGCATTTTGCAAAGGTTCAACCCGCCGGGCTGCGCAAACCACATGCGCCCCCGCCTCTGCGAGAGCAACGGCACAGCCCAGACCGATCCCGGAGGATGCGCCCGTCACCAAAGCACGTTTGCCTGCGAGGTCAAAGGCAGGGGTTGTCGGTAGTTTCGTCACAGCGCCACTCCTGTCTGCAGATCAAAGCCTGCGCGCGCCTTGTTGAATTCCCGCATGCGCGCAAAGACATCGACGCCGATCTGATCGTACACGTGCAACAGGTCAACCAAAACCCAATTCTCCCGGATCAGCCCCTTTTCCACACGCCAGAAATCAAGGCTGCGCATGGCGATCTTCTTGCCCGACGGGGCGATACCGAGCCACCCTGCGTTGGTGATCGACTGATACATATCCGGCCAGCCCGTCACAGCCGCATAGTTCCGATCCCCAAAGAAGTGACATTCAATTTCATCAACGTGCCGTCCGCGATCCGGCATGGCGTTCAGGAACGGGATTTGATGCCAATGCCTGAACCCGCGCTGACCGCGTGCCGTCCCGATACCAGCAGGGCCGTACCATGACATTTTCGGGTGCCAGAAACGGTCCATCTCCATCACTTCGGGACCGCCCTGACCGGGGTGGCGCATCAAGTGTTCCAGCATGTCGATGATATGTTTGCAGGTCGCAGCCCCCGCTGATGCGTCGTAAGGCCCCGGCACGATCCCGTCACAGGTCGCAGGCCCCGGCACATGCCATTCCCGACCAAGCGACGGCGACAAGGGCCAGGCCCCCGCCTGCATCATCAGTTCCGGTATATCCCAAAGCGCCTGAAGCTCGACGACGTGGCCGTTTTCTATCCGGTAGAATTCGTGGAACCGCATGTGCATCATATGCCCTGTCGCCGGGATATCCATCCACGGCGCGCTGAAGGTGCCGGTGTAATAGCCACCGCATCCGACCCAATTTGCCCCTTCCGGTGTTGGCCCCGCCATCACGATGGTGTCACGCCGTTCCAGATCGGGCACCGCGCGCAGCAACGGCAGATAGGCTTTGTCGATGAAGGCGTCGACACCAAGCGTCGTTTCAAACGGAAAGGCCAGCCGGAACACGGCGTCGGTTGCGCATATCGCGTGCAGCGCCGCGCGCAGGCCTTCAACATCAAAATCATACATCGCAGCCCGAACCGGTGCGAGGCGTGATTTGTTATCGCTGTGCGTATCGCTCACCGGGCTTGGGTCCTCATCCGTTTGAATTGGGTATCACCCGTTTGAGCGCACAAACGGATTTCGCGCAGCAGGGTCGCAACAGGCAGACACCTGATGACACCCAGCAGATTACAGGGGCCCACGGCCCCGGTTTGCAGCGCCCGTTCCTTGGTTGCCTGAGTGCGGTTCATTCGGTTTTATTCCGCCGCTTCCTTTGCAGGCGCGCCCGTCCCGTAGGGCACATTCTGGCCACCATAGCGCCGGACACGCAGGTTGCACTGCTCTGCGTGACCCACGAACCCTTCAAGCATGCACAGGCGTGACCCATAAGCCCCGATTTCTGCTGCCGCCTCATCGGTCAGGATCTTTTGATAGCTATGCGTCTTGAGGAATTTGCCGACCCAAAGGCCGCCTGTGTAGCGCCCCGCCTTTTTCGTCGGCAGGGTGTGATTGGTGCCGATGACCTTGTCGCCATTTGCCACATTCGTGCGCGGCCCCAGAAACAGCGCGCCATAGCAAGTCATCTTGTCCAGAAACCAGTCGTCCCGGTCGGTCATGACCTGCACATGTTCCGATGCGACATCATCGGCCACCGTCAGCATTTCGTCGTAGGTGTCGCACAGGATGACCTCGCCGTAATCGTTCCAACTGACCCGCGCGGTGTCCGCTGTGGGCAGGATGGTCAGAATACGCTCAATCTCGGCCAATGTCGCATCGGCCAGCTTGCGCGAATTCGTCAGCAAAACCGCAGGTGAATTATAGCCATGTTCCGCCTGCCCCAAAAGGTCCGTCGCGCACATCTCGGCATCCACCGTGTCATCGGCAATCACCATCGTTTCGGTTGGCCCGGCAAACAGATCGATGCCCACGCGGCCAAAAAGCTGGCGTTTCGCTTCGGCGACAAAGGCGTTGCCGGGGCCGACAATCATATGCACAGGCTCAATCGTGTCGGTCCCGATGGCCATGGCCCCCACCGCCTGAATGCCACCCATGACGTAAATCTCATGCGCACCGCCCAGATGCATGGCCGCAATCACCGCCGGATTCGGTTTGCCCTTGAAGGGCGGCGTGCAGGCGATGATGCGCGGCACTTTTGCCACGCTCGCCGTGGCGACCGACATATGCGCGGATGCCACCATGGGGAACTTACCGCCCGGCACATAGCAGCCGACCGATTGAACCGGGATGTTCTTGTGACCCAGAATGACGCCCGGCATCGTTTCGATTTCGATGTCGCGCATGCTGTCGCGTTGGGCCTGCGCAAAGTTGCGCACCTGCTCCTGCGCAAAGCGTATGTCTTCCATCTCGCGCGGGCTGAGCTGCGCGATCAGATCGTTAATTTCCACAGCACTCAGACGAAACGCAGCCGGTGAATAGCCGTCGAACTTCTCGCTCAACTCCCGCACAGCTGCATCGCCACGCGCTTCGATGTCCGCCAGTATCGCTTCAACAGCCGCACGGGTTCTGGCATCATCGTCAGCACGCTCCGCATCCGGCTTGCCGCGTTTCAGATACTCAATCGCCATATTTCTCTCTCCTCACTGTTCGGGTCGCGGCGGTGCTTTTTCACCGCGATCGAACGCCTCCCAACCCTCACCGTCAAAGACGTCTTTGCCCAATTGGGCCAGCACATGAGGAAAATCGACCATTACCCAATTGTCGGTGATCTTGCCCTCTTCGACCTTCCAGAAGTCCATATACCGGATTTCGATCCGCTTGCCTGTGGCCGCAATCCCCATGAAGGGACCTGAATGTGTCGCTTCCTGGCGGCCAAAGGCAGCAGCCCATTCGCCCATGTAAAGCCGCGCCTCATCCACGCAGACCTTATCGGAAAAGGCCGCCTGAAACGGTCGTTGCCAGTTGTCCTGAAACGCGCGCAAACCGTCCTTTGTGCCGCAGCCCTGATTGCCCATCCACCGAAAGCTCTCGGCAAAAAAGGCTCCGATATCGTCAATGCGGTGGTCGTTCAAACCATCCACCATGCCTTCGATTGCAGCGCGCGTCGCGTCCGTTTTGGACATATCCGTGTCGCGGCTCAGAACCGCTTGTTCGGGGCGTGAACCCTTCATTTGTCACCTCTTTGAAATGAGCACAGGGTCATCCTTTGACCGCGCCGGCGGTCAGGCCCGAAACAATCTGGCGCTGGAACACCATGACCAGCAAAAACAACGGCGCTGTGATCGAGACCGCAGCGGCGACTGCCTCGACCTGATCGGTGGTTGTCGTTTCGCGGTTGAAATAGCCTGCAATGGCCGGAACCATCGTCTGGTTCTGGGCATCCAGCAGCAGCGATGTCACCAGAAAGTCATTGTACCCCAGCAGGAATGAAAACAGACCCGTTGTGATAACGCCGGGCCACATCACCGGCATGATCACACGGCGAAATGCCTGAAAATGCGAACATCCATCGACGCGCGCCGCCTCGTCCAGTTCCGCCGGAATGTTCTGAAAGAAGGACCGCAGCATCCAGATGGTGAACGGCTGGTTGATCGCGACAAGGACCGCAATCACCGCCCAGGGCTGGCCATAAAGCGTCGGGGCGCCTTCACCGAAAATCGGGCGTAGGATTTCGGATGAATTGATGAACACCGGCAAATACCCCGCCACGAGGACCGAGTGCGGCAGCGCGCGAAAGACCAGCGCAAGGATCAGCAGCCAGAAGGCCAGATCAGAGCCGGAGCGCGCCAGACCATAGCCCGCCAGCGTGCCGACCGTCAGCGAAACAGTGACCACCCCCGCCGTGACCAGCATCGAGTTCAGGAAATTGCGGTAGAATTCGTTCTCGGCCCAGACGGCCACATAGTGTTCGGTCGTCAGCCCCAGAACGGGTGTGCCCAGCGGCCCCAGCAGCCCGTTCACCGCCCCGAGGATCAGCGGCAGGAGCCCAAAGAAAATCAGCACAAAGGCAACCGCATAGATCACCGCGCCGAAAATCCAGCCCAAGGCAATCATGCCCGGCGGACAATATTGCTGCACCAGCCCCGGCAAGCGGGTAAAGGCCCATCGGATGGCGAAATACAAAACCGCCAGCCCGACCACGATGTCCAGCACCGACAGGCCGTCGCCGTTCGCGCGCGTGGCCGGCCCCGTGATGACATCCCAAGGGCTTGCCGCAAAGGCATCCACGGGGGATTTGAAGCTCATGATCGCGATCCAGAAGATCGGAAACGCCGCGAGCAGACACCAGAACGCCAGAAAGGCACCGGACGAAAAACGCAGCGCAAACGACTGCTGCATGGCCTTGGAGGTAGACATCAGTGCGCACTCCCTTTGTGGTCGCGCCATGTGCGGCGCAGCGGCAGGATCAGCAAGAACACGATCCCGATCATCGTCAGCATGGCCGAAGCAGAGGCGCGAGAGATCGCACGGTTGCCCGCATCGTCCGGCGTCATGAAGTCATAGGTCAACCATTGCAGTGAAATCACATGCGCCTGCGACCGGAAGCCGACGATCTCTTCGAATACGCGGTAGCAGTCCATCAAGTGGATCAGCGCGATGAAAACGATCAGCGGCATCAGGTGTGGAATGATGACATGGCGCAACCGTTCCCACCGGCTGGCGCCGTCAATCACGGCACTTTCCAGCGTATCCATATTCACCGTTTGCAGCCCGGCATAGAAAATCACAAAGGCAAAGGGCGCAACATGCCAGACCCTGTAGAAATACATCAGCACCTCGATCGTCCACGCCTGCGCGAACATCGAGATGTTGGTTCCCGTCCAACGCTCCATCATGGAAGTGAGGATACCATCTCCCACGAACAGCCAGTAGATCGACAGCGACCCGATCACGGGCGTGATGATGAACGGCAACAGCGATACAAAGATCACCGGCCCCCGTATCGAGCGCGCGGCGTTGTTCACCGTCAGCGCGATCAGCAGTCCCACGCCGATGACCAGAGGCAAGGTCAGCAATGTGAAGGACAGCGTAAAGCGCAGGGCCTTCCAGAAATCGATCTGCATGATGTCGTTCCAGCTGCCGTTGCCGACAGCTTCCCAGAACTTATCCATCTGCAGCACGTTCTGATAACTCTGCAAACCAACCCAGCGGGTCTCGGTGATCGTCTTCCCGTTGTCATCCAGAACCGGAACGGTCTTGATCTCGGTTGTGCAGGTTTGGGTCACAAAACCGGGCGTGCAGGTTTCCACCTCGATCTGCTCTTGTATTGTGATGGTTTCCTGAAAGCTCTGAATAAAAACGGACAGCAGAGGTGCCGCGATGAACAGCAGCATCATAAAGATGGATGGGCCAACAAAGGCTGCAAATGTTTTGAACTTCATAGCATTTTCCTCGCTGCGGGTCCCAGGCTTTCAGCTCGTTCGGCTTCGTCAAGCAGAGTTTTTCCTCTTGATGAAACTGAAGACGTGACGGCTGGCCGGGACGCCCCCGGCCAGCCCTTGGATTACTCCAGTACGTTCGCTTCTCTGGCTGAGATCGTGTAGGCTTCCTCGATCGCTTCAAGCGTCGCCTGTGCATCACGTTCGCCGGTCAGAAACGCGGGCAACTCATTGCCCAGAGCCGTGTGCATCAGGCCCATTTGTGTTGTGGATGGATATGCAGGGGGTGCCGGATTTGCACTCGCTGTGGCAATTGCACCTGCAGCAATTTCTGTCGGTTCATACCCTTGAACCAGCCAGATTGCAGCTTCATTTGCACCCTGCACCGTTTCTGCATCGAGGCCCTCCATCGCAACGCGAAACGCCGCATCCGCCTCTTCGTCAGAGATGTTTTTTGCGATAACGATGCCATCCCACCATAGTGTCGTGGCGGGTGCCCCACCTTCCATTGCGACGGGCGCTGCGGCCATGGCCACTTTGCCCACCACCTGGCTTTCGGCTGCGTCATTCATCGCCCCGGCGCGGCTTGACCACAGGTTGGCCATGGCGATCTTGCCTTGCTGGAATTGCTGCTGCACATAGGTGCTGTCACTGACCAGAACTTCGGGATCTGTATATTCCAGCGCTTTTTCCATGGTTGCCAGAGCCTTGAGTCCGGCTTCTGAGTTTACCGCGGCCGTGTTGTCATCATTAAAGAAATCACCGCCAAAGCCGGGATACATGTTCACGAATTCCTGCGCGATGTTCCAGCCCGATTTCATTGTCGCACCCAGAGGGTAGTCGACAACACCGGCAGCCTTGATCTTTTCGGCCGCAGCATAGATCTCATCCCAAGACGTGGGCGTCTCGATGCCAAGGTCTGCCAGAATATCCGAGCGGTACATCAGGTGCTGCGTGTTCACCATCATGGCGACCGCCATGATCTGCCCGTTCACGCGGATGAGTTGGTTCGGGCTGAGGTTCTGGCCATATTTGGCCACCAGATCGTCCAGCGGACGGATTGTGCCTGAATTCAAAAGTGGCGTGATCGTCCCGTTTGACACGCCCCCGATCTGATAAAGCGCTGGATTTGCCTCAAAGGCTGCGGGCTGCTTGGTACGAAATTCCTGATCCAGTTCAGCCTGAAAACTGCCGCATTCCGCCATCGCGTCCGTAACGGCTTTCCATGCTTCAAAACCAGCGCTCAGCGACTTGATCGGTACCTCATTCTCGAATGAGCAGGCGGCAAATGCTGCGCTTCCCAAAAGCGAGATGGCACCCGCCAAAGCAATTCTCTTCAAAAACATATGCAAACTCCCTGTTGCGGTTGCGTTGGGTGCATCTTGCAAGGCTGCACCCTATATTTGGTCCTTGATCGGACGTTTTCGTCAGGATGCGGCGCGCCGCGTCCCGGTTTCTTTGTCAAACAAATGACAAATGATCGGGGACACGATGAAGGAGATCATATCCCCAATCTGCGCCCGAAACTCTTTGTGCGCCTTGACGGAAACAAGCTGACCGCCTGCCCGAACGGTGAGCATCGTCGCATCCCCCAGCAGTTCAATCGTGTAAATCGGCGCTGTGATCTGACCTGACCCATCCTCGGACAAAGTCGCATCTTCTGCGCGGAACCCCAGTGTCGCAGGGCCATCTGGACCGGGCAGACCGCTGATCTCCACATGCGCGCCCACAAAGGTGCCGCCGGTCATCTCGCCGTCCATCAGGTTCATGGCGGGGCTGCCGATGAAACTGGCCACAAAGGTATTGGCCGGATTGTCATAGATCTCCGTCGGCGTGCCGACCTGCTGCACCTTGCCCTGCTTCATCACGACGACACGGTCCGCCAGCGTCATCGCCTCGATCTGATCATGGGTGACGTAGACGGTCGTCACCTTCAACTCGTGGCTGAGGTTCTTGATCTGCGCCCGCGTCGATACCCTGAGTTTCGCATCCAGATTGGACAGCGGCTCATCCATCAGGAACACATTCGGTTCCCGGACAATCGCGCGTGCAAGGGCCACGCGCTGCCGCTGACCCCCCGACAGCTCAGCGGGCTTGCGGTGCAGGAAATCGTCCAGTTCCACCATGGCAGAGGCGCGGCGCACGCGTTCATCATGCTCCCCCTCGGGGACCTTGCGCACCTTCAGCGGGAAGCGGATGTTCTCATAAACGTTCATGTTCGGGTAAAGCCCGTAGGACTGGAACACCATGGCGACATCACGGTCTTTCGGGTCAAGGTCATTCACCACCTGCCCGTCAATCACGATGTCGCCCTCCGTCGCGTCTTCGAGCCCGGCAATCATACGCATGGTTGTGGTCTTTCCACACCCCGAGGGGCCCAAGAGCACCAGAAACTCCTGATCGGCGATGGTCAGGTTGAAATTATCAACGCCAACAAAGCTTCCCCACCGCTTGTTTACGTTGCGCAGTTGTATCTCAGCCATCTTGTCCCCCTGATGACGCCGCGAACCGAAACCGGCTGCTCTGTGACGCTAGCCACCTGACCCCATCTTTGGCAAGACTTTTTTGCACACGTGTGCAAATCCAAGCTAGAAATGAATTTCCTGCTTGTTTTATAGACTGTTACCCATGAAACTTCCGCTTGCGCGTGGCGACCGTTTGTAAAAGCAGGTCACAGAAATGCTGATGCCGCTCACCCCGGTGAACGGCATCCAAGCACTCGCAATAGGCGAATCAATGCGCCTTGGCTGCCGTCAAATCAGACGAACCAAGCGCCGTTATGTCTAGAAGAACGCCTGCACACCCGTTTGGGCACGCCCAAGGATCAGCGCATGAATGTCATGTGTGCCCTCATAGGTATTGACGGTCTCAAGGTTCATCATGTGGCGGATGACCTGAAACTCTCCGCTGATGCCATTTCCGCCATGCATGTCACGGGACATGCGCGCGACATCCAGCGCCTTACCGCAATTGTTGCGCTTCATGATGCTGATCATTTCAGGGGCCGCCTGCGCGCTGTCCATCAAACGCCCCACCTGCAAAGAGCCCTGCAAGCCAAGTGCGATTTCGGTCTGCATATCCGCCAGCTTTTTCTGGAACAACTGCGTGCCCGCGAGCGGCTTGCCGAACTGGTGACGGTCCAGGCCGTATTGCCGCGCCGCATGCCAGCAGAATTCCGCAGCACCCATGACACCCCAGCTGATGCCGTACCGTGCGCGGTTCAGGCACCCGAACGGACCCTTCAGACCCTGCACATTCGGCAACAGTGCGTCTTCGCCAACTTCAACACCATCCATCACGATTTCGCCGGTGACCGAGGCGCGCAGGCTCAGTTTGTTACCCACCTTGGGTGCGGACAGCCCGGTCATGCCCTTTTCAAGAACGAAGCCGCGAATTTTGCCACCATGCGCTTCAGACTTCGCCCAGATCACGAAAACGTCGGCGATCGGTGAATTCGAAATCCACATTTTCGACCCGGTCAACTTGTACCCGGTTGGTGTCTTTTCGGCGCGCGTCTTCATCCCGGCGGGGTCAGACCCAGCGTCCGGCTCTGTCAGGCCAAAACAGCCAATCGATTCGCCCGAACACAGCTTGGGAAGGTATTTCTGACGCTGTGCCTCAGTGCCATATGCGTAAATCGGATAGATCACCAAAGAGGATTGCACGGACATCATCGACCGATACCCCGAATCGACCCGCTCAATCTCGCGCGCGACAAGACCGTAGGCCACATAGGAGCCACCCAAACCCCCGTACTCTTCGGGGAGCGTGATCCCAAGGAGCCCCATATCGCCCATTTCCTTGAAAATCTCAGGCGCAACTGTTTCGTTCTCATAGGCGTCGATCACACGCGTCTGCAGCTTTTCCTGCGCATAGGCCGCAGCGCTTTCCTGAATCATCCGCTCATCTTCGTGCAGCTGATCGGTCATGCGGAAAGGGTCAGACCAGTCAAATCCGGCCAGATCAGGGGCATCTTTGGCTTTCAGTATCGGGGTTTCAACGTTCATCGGTTTTCCTTTCGGCGTCATGCCGGCGTTTGCTTGGGTGCATTATTGCAAGTTACGGACCAAAAGGCTAACGAGGCTTTGTTCTGTTATCCATGAGAATAACTCATATGCAACCTGCGCGCCGATTTCTCCCCTCTACCAACGCGCTGACCTGTTTCGAAGCGGTCGCGCGTTTGGGCAGCGCAACCGACGCGGCGGCAGAATTGTCGCTGACCCAAAGCGCTGTGAGCCGGCAACTCAAAGCCCTTGAAGGGCAATTGGGTATCGAACTCTTTGAACGGCGCGGACGGCAATTGGTGCTGACGGCCCGCGGTGCGGCTTATGTGAAAGAGGTCCGCACAATCCTGCAACATCTGACCCGCGCTTCTGTTGCCGTGCGGACGGATGCGCGCGGTGGGGCGCTCAACCTGTCGATCCTACCCGCTTTCGGCATGCATTGGCTGGCACCCCGGCTGCAGGACTTCGCCCAGACCCACCCGGAGGTCACCGTCAATCTGTCCACCCGGCTGGCCCCGTTTGACTTTCGGGATACGCATTTTGATGCCGCCATCCATTTCGGGCGCGAAGACTGGCCAGCAACGGACTACCTGCCGCTCATGCCAGAGACCGTGGTGGCGGTATGCGCGCCCTCTCTGATTGCAACGCCGCTGAGCGATCCGCGCGGTATTCTGTCCCATGACCTGATGCATCTGGAAACCCGCCCACGCGGTTGGGTGCGGTGGTTGCGCTCACTCGATATTGACGCCTCACTGCCCCCGGGCATGGTTTTTGATCAATTTTCCACCATGGCGCAGGCGGCCGTGCATGGATTAGGGGTCGCGCTGCTGCCGACCTTTGTCGCGGACCCCTTCCTGAACAGCGGCCAGTTGGTTCTGGCCTCGCCACATACCAATCAGAGCATCGGCAGTTATTTCCTCGTGTGGCCAAGAGACCGCGAAGAAAGCCATAGTTTGACGTCTTTCCGCACCTGGCTGCGCAAGCAAGCCCGTTCATAGGTCATATCCGATCACTTTGGACACCTGCATGAAGATGAATTTTTCGCGCGGAAACGGCAGCGGTTTGACAATGACGCCAGCACGCCATGGTCGCGGCGCGTTTCTGTCGCAATTCGCCTTTATGCACTGGATGTCCACTCCTTGGGTGGGACGGATCGAGGGTGTTTGATTGTTTAACCAGTTCACGCGTTTTTAGTGACCCCTTGCGACGTCCCACTCAGCGGTGTGCCAAAGGATACAGCCGGAACCGATGGTTCAAAGGCGGATTGGTATCAGCTAGATCGGCGCGATCAGTTGTGGCCCGGACGCACGGTTGGAATTGACCGCGCGATCGACACGAAAAACCTCCAGCGCATCGTCAGGTGCCGCCCGCATCAGGGTTGCGGCACCGTGACCCGCTTCACCGAGCCATAGCGGCCAATCCTCGGGCTCAAGGATCACCGGCATCCGATGATGAATACGCGCCATCGTTTGATTGGCCGCAGTCGTTACCAACGCCACACTGCGCAGTGCCTCTCCGTCCGGGCCAGTCCAGTTTTGCCAGACCGCCGCCATGACACAGGCGCCACCCCCCGATGGGGTCATGAACCAAGGGTCGCGGGCACCGTCCTCTGTCTTGGTCCACTCATAAAAACCGGTGGTGACAACCAATGCGCGCCGCTGACGCACAGCCTCACGAAATGCAGGTTTTTCTGCAATCGTCTCGGCACGCGCGTTGATCAGCAGCGGGCCATCGTTGGTTTTCTTGTACCAATGCGGCAAAAACCCCCAACGCATGGACGTCAGCCGCCTTTGCCCCGCATCACCGCCCGTGATGACGTGGATATTGTTGGTCGGACAAACGTTGTAATTGGGCACATCCGGCAGATCATTGTCCGGCTGTGCGTCGAACAATTGCGCCATCGCGTCAGTGGGAAGGGTAATGGAAAAACGTCCACACATGCGTGCTACCTGTCGCGCGGTTTGGGTCAATATGGGTTGAGTTGCAAAGGCATACGCCCGAGAAATACCCGGGCGCATGAATCAATTCGGGCAACGGCGTGGGTTACTTGGCCGTAATGCGACCGTCCAGATAGGGCGTGTAGGGGGCGTTCGCCGCCATGTATTCCGCCGTGACATCCGCAAGGTCGGGGCCGAAATCATAGGCCTCCTGCGCGGTCTTGAACATATCAAACCCGTCGCCGCCATTGCGCACATAATCGTTTGAAACCACGCCATAGAGTTTTTCCAGATCAATCGGCGCACCGCCCACCATCACGTCGCTGATCCGGCTGCCTGCGGGCTGTGACACGTCAAAGGCATAGCTGATCCCCGCCACCTGCAGGAAACGACCCGCGCCCTCTTCATGCTGGCTGACCGCGTTTTCAAGCGCCGCGACGATCGTGGCACCGGTGACCTTGAAGGTGCTCAGCGTGTTCTGAAACGGCAGCACCGTCAGCACTTCACCCTTGGTCACTTCACCGGCGTCGATGCTGGCACGAATACCGCCGCCGTTTTGCAACGCGATCTCAATGCCCTGGTCCTGCACCCGGGCCAGCATGGCATCCGCGATCAGATTGCCCATTTCGCATTCGCGGGCGCGACAGGCATCACGTTCCCCCACAATCGCCCCCGCCGCATCGGCGACAACGGCGTTTCTGATTTCATCCAATGGCAGTGCTGCCTCGACGATACGCGCAACAGTCGCTTCATCCGCTGTCACGGTCGCATCCATGATCAGCGGCTCGCCAACGGCACTAATTACAGCACCTGCGTCATCAAAGGTCACATTCAATTCGCCCAGAAACTTGCCATAGGCATAGGCCTGCACGATCGCCGTATCCCCAACCATCGTTGGGTAAGGGCCAACGGCGTCTTCATTCGTGTTGGACAAAAGGCTGTTGGAATGCCCTCCGACGATCACGTCAACACCGGTTGTTTCAGCGGCCACGCGCTGATCCACGCCATAGCCGGAATGGCTCAGCACGATGATCTTGTTCACACCGTCCGCGGTCAGCAGGTCAACTTGTTCCTGAACGGCGGCCACCGGATCGGAGAAGGTGATGTTATCCCCCGGCGAGGCCAGCTCGTCCGTGTCCTGTGGGGTCAGTCCGATCAGGCCCAGACGCTCACCGCCGCGTTCGATCACCACAGACTTGGGCAGCGTTTCCGCCAGCAGCGGCTCGCGCGTGACATCCGCATTCGACATCAGCACAGGAAAGTCCACAGCATCGATAAAACCGCGCAAAACCTCGGGCCCGTCATCGAATTCGTGGTTGCCCACGGTCATCGCGTCATAGCCCATCTTGTTCATCATCTCGGCCGCAAGCGCGCCCTTGTAATAGGTGTAGAACAGCGTGCCCTGAAACTGGTCGCCCCCATCCACGAGGATCGCGTTGTCACTGCGCGCTTTGGCATCCGCAATGGCCGTCACAAGGCGGGCAGACCCACCAAAGCACTTCCCTTCGGCGTCATCCTCGCCAGAGCAGCCGCTGTCAAATCGACTGATCGGCTCGAACCGCGCGTGGAAATCGTTGGTGTGCAGAATGGTCAGGTTGTATTCCGCCGCCGCCATACCGGTGGTCACGGCAAGTGCAGCGGTCGCACTCAGGAATCGTTTCATCATTTTCCCCCTAGATGGACATTTGCCACATCGTGACCTGCAGGCCGCGACGTGTCAAAGGGTCAATCGGCGCGGGTGTGCGCATGGTCTTGACCGCGCGCCAGTGCCGGGGCATCAGGCGCATATGATCATTTTGAAAATATTCCGCGCCTCTGAATGGGAAGCGCTGCAAAACGCGGGCGAAACCGCTGGCGCGCCCATAGATATCGCGGATGGATATGTGCATTTCTCGACCGCGCAACAGGCAGGGGAAACAGCCGTGAAACACTTCGCGGGTGCGTCGGATTTGTACCTATTGGCGGTGGATGCTGAAAAATTGGGCGCCGACCTGAAATGGGAGGTGTCGCGGGGCGATCAGCGGTTCCCGCATCTATACCGCAAGCTGCGCCTTGGTGATGTCCTCTGGGCGGTGCCGTTGCCCCTCGTGGATGGCGTGCACCAGTTTCCAGCCGGGCTGGACGAGGCCTGCGCATGAAACGGCTCGCCGAAAAGGCAGGCCTTGCGGTTTTGCAGAACATGGACCCGGAAAGGGCGCACGGCCTTGCCCTTGCAGCGCTCAATGCGGGGCTTGCCAGTCAGCCGGGGCCGATCACATCGGACCGTCTGCGCGTGCGCTTGGCAGGCATGGATCTGGCAAATCCGGTCGGGCTGGCGGCGGGCTTTGACAAGAATGCCCAAGCCGTTTGCCCGCTTGGCAAGGCTGGTTTCGGGTTCATTGAGGTGGGCGCGGCCACGCCCCTGCCCCAACCCGGCAACCCAAAGCCACGCCTCTTCCGCCTCAAGCAAGACGCCGCCGCCATCAACCGCTTTGGGTTCAACAACGATGGGATGGACGCCATCGCCGGGCGACTGACAAACGCAGAATGCGCTGTGCCCGTCGGCATCAATCTCGGCGCGAACAAGACCAGCGAGGACCGCGCCGCCGATTTCGCCGTTGTGATGCAGCGCTTCAAAGCGCATGTGTCTTTCGCGACGGTCAATGTATCCTCTCCCAACACCGAGAAACTGCGCGACCTGCAAGGGCCCGCCGCCCTTGCCGCGCTGCTTGAAGGCGTGATGGACGTGCGGGGCGACATTCCGGTGTTTCTGAAAATCGCGCCGGACCTGACCCTGCCCGAGATCCGCGATATTGCCACCGTTGCGCAGAACGCGGGCGTGGATGCGATCATCGCAACCAACACCACGTTGGATCGCGATGGGTTGCATGGGCCCCATAAAACGCAGGCGGGTGGGTTGTCTGGCCAGCCCCTTTTTGAGAAATCAACGCGCGTGCTCGCACAGCTTTCCGCAGCAACAACCTTGCCACTGATCGGTGTCGGCGGTGTTGCAAGTGGCGCGCAGGCCTACGCCAAAATCCGCGCCGGTGCCACTGCGGTGCAGCTATATACTGGGTTGGTTTATGGCGGGCTGTCGCTGGTTGGCGACATCGTCCGCGACCTTGATGATCTGCTTGCACGCGACGGGTTTGCATCCGTGGCAGAGGCCTGTGGCACGGATCGCGACCGCTGGCTCAACGCGGCCTAACCTGCCTTGCTCGCGTGGCGTTCAAGGGCTGGGTACCGTGCGCCCAATGTAAGGCCACGCACCGCAAAAGAGATCAGCAAGGCCACCCAAAGCCCGTGATTGCCCCAGATCGGCAGCAGCACGAGGATAGCAAGCCAATATGACGCAAAACTCAGCGCCATCATGTTGCGCATGTCACGACCCCGCGTCGCCCCAATGAAAATGCCATCAAGCATCCATGCCGCGCAGCCCACAATGGGCGCGGCGATCATATAGGGCAGGAATTCGCGCGCGACACGCTGCACATCGGCATCCTTGGCCATCACGTCAATGATCCAGCCCCCGGCCAGCGCAAAGCCCAAAGCAGCGGTGACACAGACAACCATCCCCCAGAACGAGGTGACGATGACGCTGCGCCGCACATGGCTGCGTTTACCCAGACCATAGGCCCGCGCGATCAGCGTTTCCGCCGTAAAGGCGAAACCATCCATCGCATAGGCCGTGATATACATGAACTGAATGAGCACTTCATTGGCGGCCAGCGTCACGTCTCCGAAACGCGCGCCAATAAAGACGAAGGACGAAAAGATGATCATCAGCATCAGCGAGCGCAGAAAAATATCCGTGTTCAAAAGCGCCATGCGGATCAGCTTGGTGCGGTCGAAAATACGGGGCCAATCGCGCCAATCCGGGCGTTTAAAGGCCGCACGGCAAAACCAAAGACCCAAGGCGCAGCCAGTAATCTCGGCAATGACGGTTGCCGCTGCGACACCCGGAACACCCCAGTCGAGCACCAGCACAAAAACCAGATCCAGAACCACATTGACGCCATTCATCGTGAGTTGAACCCAAAAGACGCCCGCCGTCTTTTCCATCGCGACCAGCCAGCCGGTGAGGGCAAAAACCGCAATCGCGGCAGGCGCTGTCCAGATGCGGATTGCCAGATACTGGCGCGCGAGGCTTTCCACCTCGTCACTGGCAGGCGCCAGCCGCAGCGCGGACCAGAAGATCAGCGGCTGCGAGATAATCAGCAGCACACCGCCCGCAAGGGCCACGACCAATGCGCGTGTCAGCCATGCGGACACTTCGGCCTTGTCGCCTGCCCCTTCGGCCTGCCCCACCAGCCCAACAGTCCCCATGCGCAAAAAACCGAAAATCCAGTAGATCGTGGACAGGATGATCGCACCCAAGGCCACGGCACCAATCGGTGCCGCTTCGCCCATTTGCCCAACGACACCGACGTCAACAGCGCCCAAAATCGGAACCGTTGCATTTGATAACACAATGGGCAGGGCAATTTTCAGAACTCGTCTGTGGCTGATTTCATCGCGTGCAGAGGATACAGGATCAGGCGTCACGACGGTCCGGCATCAGAAAATGACCTGTGGCTTGCGCGAAAAGACGGTCGCGGTTGTCTTGCCAAGCCTCAACATGCACAGAGGCATAACGCCGACCTGACCGAACGATCCGCGCCCGTGCATAAGCGTCGCGCGGCAGTCCCGACCTTAAATAATCCGTGGATATATCGATGGTTTTTGGCAAGCGGGGCATGCCACCACTGGCCAATCCCTTGGCGTCTATTGCACCTGATTCCACGTCTTCCCACAGGTAGGTCCAACTCAGCGTGATGATGGCGCTCACTTCGAGAAAAGCGGCAGTGACCCCACCGTGGATTGCAGGCAGTAGCGGATTTCCGATCAGTTTTTGGTCAAAGGGTAAGATGCCCGTTAATTCATCTCCGCGCCGCTCGAACTCAATGCCGAGAAATTGGATATAGGGCACGCCATCTACCAGAGCACGCAGCGTCGCATCCCGTCTTTGCTTGATGACCTGAACCGGTTCGGGGGCACGCCGTGGGGCTCTCATCGTCTGTTCTCCACCATAAACGCGCCGGTGGCAGCGGCCACGGGGTTTTCTGTATCTTCGTCTGTGGCGGTCGCCCTGACAAAGGCCACAGTCCTTGTCATGTGATAGCATACCGCCTGCGCTGTGATTTTCTGACCCGGCGTCGCGGCACGCATGTAGTCGATCCGCAAATCAATCGTTGCGGTGCCGCCCCCGTTATCGGGATGGCACATCACTGCCGCCCCGCAGCACGTATCCATAAGCGCAGAAACCGCGCCTCCATGGATCACGCCGGTTTCAGGATCGCCGACCAGTTTCGGATCATATGGCATTTCAATCGCTGCCATCCCGTCGCCCATGTCCGTCAGCCGCATGCCCAGAGCTTTACTATGCGGAATCGCCTCCACGAATTGCCTTGCGATTGCATCTTTCTCCGCCATCTCCGGCTCCGCCTCGTTGGTCCTGTGTGTCTGGGCTCCTTTATCACAGCAGTGTGTCACCAAGAGCAAGGGGGAGTGTTGCGCTCGCGTCTTTTGCGCCCTAGCCTGAACCCAAGGGAGAGAGCCGCAATGACATCGGACCGCTTGACGTTCAAAGAGATGTGCGCCGAATTCGACGTCACACCGCGCACGCTGCGCTATTATGAGTATATTGAACTGCTGCAGCCAGATCGTGAAGGACGCTCACGTTTTTACGGACCGCGCGAACGCGCACGGATGAAGCTGATCCTGCGCGGTCGGAAATTCGGCTTTCAGCTCGAAGATATCCGGCAGTGGCTTTTGATCTATGAGAATGAGGGCACCGACGCGCAGATGCGCAAATGGATCGCGCTTGCCGACGGTCAGTTGGCGCAGTTGGCAGAAGAGCGCGCCCAGCTCGATGACGCCATCGCGGAATTAAAGCGGCTGCGCGATACCACGGCAGCCGCTTTAAAACGCTAAGGGCATTCGCCATTGCGCTCCAAAGCCTGCGCCAGCCTTTCCAGATTAGCAGCAGCCATGATCAACTGGGACACCACCGACGTCGGATGATCCCCCGCCGAATCGTACGCCGTTGATTCGACCAGCTTGGCAGCTTGGCGCAGCCTTATCGAACTCTCACGCGGGGCATCAGGAATATTGGCTCCCGTTACTGTATCCGCAGCGCAGAATACAATTTGGGCTATTTTTTTCTCGGTTTTCATAATTAATCCACTCACCGTATACTAGAAACGCCTCTCTATACCGGTGGCAATGGCGCGTCTGTCACGCGACTACGTTACACTACGGCACCCCGCCTGTGTCGAACCAGCCCGGACCCCAAACCGCGAATGGCCGCTGTCGTTCTGTCGTTCACATCCAGTTTTTCAAAAATACGTCGGGTGATCGTGTCCACCGTGTGCCGCGATATACCGAGGATTTCGGCGATAACAGAATTGCTCTTACCGCGTGCAATCCACTGCAGTATTTCGACTTCACGTGGCGACAAGGTATCAGCCGTGCGCTGGCGGTATTCAGTCAATTCGCAATATCGAATATGCGCGATCTGTGCAGCACATTGCAGTTCAAATATTTCGTCCGATGTCAGGTTTGGATCATGCTCGCCAAAGCCCAGTCCGACATAGGCATTGCGCATATTGGGGCCATAGACCTGCATTGCCACCCCGTCACCAAGCCCGGAGTCGGCAAGAGTTTGCATATACCGTTCGCCTTCTTGGGAAAGCCGCATCAACTTAGGCGCTTCTGACCAGCGAAACGGTCGAGACAAAATCGACGCCAGTTGTGGAATAGGATCAACCCGAAAAAGCTCCGACTCCAGGTATTCGCAAACCCATCCCTCAGGAAAGCCATCCGAAACAATACCCAGAGGTTTGGACCCCGGCAGTTGCGCATCATCACTATGATAGCTGACCATTTTTATTTTTCGCGCATAGAAGAAATCCAACGCATTGCGCCAAAGATCGGTCACACTTTTAGTGTCGCGACAGCAGGATACAAAATCATTCAACGTCCGAAATTCAGCCATTGACGCTTTTTCCTTCACAAACCAGAGGTCGTTGAATTGCAGTTTCCAATAACGCATTTCAACACATAATAGAAAAAACTGCAAAGAAATGCCGCTTAACGGGAAATCAAAGCGCTCCTAAAGTGACGCAACGTCTCGGTTACGTAAACCTGTGCTCCTATTGTAGCACCAGCACACGTTCTTAGGTTTGGATCATTCTGACGAAAAATGATGGTAAAGATGACACAAGAAAATATGACAATCCGCCAAATGTGCGACGTCTTTGATGTCACACCCCGCACCCTGCGGTTTTATGAAGCCAAAGAGCTTTTATTCCCGATCCGAGAGGGACAAAAACGCCTGTTCACGCGACGTGATCGGGCGCGTCTCAAACTTATCCTGCGCGGAAAGCGGTTTGGATTCAGCCTTGAAGAGATCCGCCAGTTGCTCGATCTCTATGACATGGGCGACCAGCAGCAGACGCAGTTGAGCCGCGCAATCGAAGTGGCGCGCGACCGCCTCGACGATCTGATCCTGCGCCGGGACGAGTTGAATGACGCGATCGCTGATCTGACCGAGCAATTGAAATGGGGCGAAGACATGGTTGAATCCATGCTCGAGCATAAAGACGCCGCCCAGTAAACGACCCGATACCCGCAGTTTTCAGGGAGAGAAAAAATGCCAAGCTACACCGCGCCAACCAAAGATATGCAGTTCGTACTGCACAATGTGCTGAATGTCGTCAGACAACCTATTCCGGGGTATGAAGACCTCGAGGCGGATTTTACCTCTGCCATTCTGGAGGAGGCGGGCAAGCTCGCGACCGGCGTGCTCGCGCCGCTGAACACGGTAGGCGACACGGAAGGCTGCACCCTGGAAAACGGTGTGGTGCGCACGCCCACCGGCTTCAAGGCTGCGTTTGATCAGGTCCGCGAAGGCGGCTGGCCGGGCCTTGATATGCCCGAGGAATACGGCGGGCAGAATATGCCCTGTGTCATCGGCACCGCCGTGGGAGAGATGTTTTCCTCCTCCAACATGGCGTTCACGATGTATCAGGGGCTGACGCATGGTGCAGCCTCGGCCATTCTGGCGCATGGGTCGCAGGCACAAAAAGAGACCTATCTGCCGAACATGGTATCCTGTGAATGGACCGGGACGATGAATCTGACCGAACCGCATTGCGGTACGGATCTGGGCCTGATGCGCACCAAGGCGGAACCACAAGCCGACGGTAGCTACACCCTGACCGGGCAAAAGATCTTCATCTCGGCGGGCGAACACGACATGTCCAGCAACATCATTCACCTTGTGCTGGCCAAAATACCCGGCGGCCCCGAGGGCATCAAAGGTGTGTCGCTGTTCATCGTGCCCAAATTCATCGTTAAAGATGACGGCTCCCTCGGAGAGCGCAACGCTGTTGCCGTGGGTAAGATCGAAGAAAAGATGGGCATCCACGGCAACTCCACCTGCGTGATGAACTACGATGGCGCGACGGGCTACCTGTTGGGCGAAGAGCACAAGGGCATGCGCGCCATGTTCACCATGATGAACGAAGCGCGTCTGGGCGTGGGCATGCAAGGCATGAGTCAGGCCGCAGCCGCGTATCAAAACGCGCTGGAATACGCCAAGGACCGGCTGCAGGGGCGCGATGTGACCGGTGAAAAGAACCCGGACGGTCCCGCCGACCCGCTGATCGTACATCCTGACATCCGTCGCTCCCTCATGGATCAAAAGAGCTTTGTCGAAGGGGCGCGCGCTTTCATGCTCTGGGGGGCCACAATGATCGACGCGGCACATCGATCACATGACAAGGATGCAGACGGTCTCGTTTCGCTGCTGACGCCGGTGATCAAGGGGTTCCTGACCGATCAGGGCTATGACATGACCATCAAGGCGCAGCAGGTCTATGGCGGGCACGGCTACATCGAGGAATGGGGCATGTCCCAGTTCACCCGTGATGCGCGGATCGCCATGATCTATGAAGGGGCCAACGGCGTTCAGGCACTCGATCTCGTCGGGCGCAAGCTCGCGCAGGACGGTGGCAAGCATGTGATGGCGTTCTTTGATCTGGTTAAAACCTATATCAAGGACAACGCAGGACAAGACGCGGAGTATGACCGCGCGTTTCTGGAGCCGCTGAAAGCTGCCTCAAAAGATTTGCAGGCAGCGGGCATGTATTTCATGCAGAACGGGATGAAAAACCCCAACAATGCGCTCTCGGGATCGTATGATTTCATGCATATGTTTGGCCACGTTTGTCTCGCACTGATGTGGGCAAAAATGGGCAAAGCCGCGCAGGATGCGCTGGCCGCAGGCGCATCGGACACCGCGTTTTATGAAACGAAACTGGCGACCGGTCGCTATTATATGGCGCGCCAATTGCCAGCCACAGCCCTGCATCTAAGTCGCATCCAATCCGGGGCAGATACAGTCATGGCGCTGGATGCGGCGAATTTCTGAAGCGTACAGCCGGGGGGGCAAAAGGACCCTCCGGCGGCGCTGGCGCACTGGGATTTGATCCGGCCAAGGCGCACCTTTGCAATACGTCGTTTTGACGTCACCATAACACAAGAGGGTATCTTGAGATGAACCAACACACCTCCACATGGATGACCGACGAGCATCAGATGATTGCGGATATGACCGCACAGTTCATCACCAACGAATGGTCGCCAAAATTCGAGAAGTGGCGCAAGCAGGGCCAGATGGACCGCGAAACATGGGCGCAGGCGGGCGAATTGGGTCTGCTGTGCCCCTCCATTCCTGAGGAATACGGCGGCGCTGGGGGTAATTTTGGCCATGAGGCCGCAATCCTGATCGAAGCGGCACGCGCAAATCTCGCCAGTTGGGGGCATGGCATCCACTCAGGCATCGTGGCGCATTACGTGCTGGCCTACGGCACCGAGGATCAGAAAAACCGCTGGCTGCCGCAGATGGTCTCGGGCGAGATGGTGGGCGCGCTTGCCATGACCGAACCCTCCACCGGGTCGGACGTGCAAAGCATCAAAACTAAGGCGATCAAGGACGGCAACGCCTACAAGTTGTCGGGCCAGAAAACCTTTATCACCAACGGCCAGCACGCCAACCTGATCATCGTTGCTGCAAAAACCGACCCTGCCGAAGGGTCCAAAGGCGTGTCACTCGTCGTCGTTGAAACAGACGGTGCTGACGGGTTCAAACGCGGTCGTAACCTTGAAAAGGTCGGACTGCATGCCTCTGACACATCAGAGCTGTTTTTCGATGAGGTAGAAATCCCGCCCGAGAACATTCTTGGCGGTGCCGAAGGGCAGGGATTTTATCAGATGATGCAGCAGTTGCCGCAGGAACGGCTGATCATTGCCTGCGGGGCGGTGGGCGCCATCGAGGGCGCTGTCGAGCGCACCATCACGTATTGCAAGGAACGTGAAGCGTTCGGCGGGCCGCTCACGCAGTTTCAGAACACAAGGTTCAAACTGGCCGAATGCAAGACCAAGGCTGCTGTCGCGCGCGCCTTTCTGGACGACTGCATGGCTGAGCATCTGCGCGGGGAGTTGAGCGTCGAAAAGGCCGCGATGGCCAAATACTGGATCACGGACACGCAAGGCGAGGTTCTGGACGAATGTGTGCAACTGCATGGCGGATATGGTTTCATGCAGGAATATGCAATCGCCGAAATGTGGGCGGATGCCCGCGTCCAACGCATCTACGGCGGTACAAACGAAATCATGAAAGAGTTGATTGCGCGCTCCTTATGAGCAGCATGAAGCTTAAAGCGCCTTGGGAGGGGCGATGAGATATGACAATCAAACTCTATTGTTTTGGGGAAAGCGGAAACGCCTATAAGGCCGCCCTCGCATTGCAACTGTCCGGTCTGGACTGGGAAGCCGTGAAGGTCGATTTCTTTGGCGGCGAGACACGAACGCCAGAGTTTCGCGCCTCCATCAATGAAATGGGCGAGGCTCCGGTGCTGGTGGACGGCGACATCAAGCTCACGCAATCCGGCGTCATACAGGACTACGTGAGCGAGAAATCCGGAAAGTTCGGCGGCGCAGATGCCTCCGAGCGGCGCGAAGTCATGCGCTGGGTGCTCTGGGACAATCACAAGCTCAGCTCTGGGGCTGGCATGACGCGTTTCCTGATGAATTTCCTGCCCGAAGACAAACGCCCCGCTGAGGTGATCGCCTTTCATCAAGGGCGGCTCAAGGCGGCCTATACGGTGCTGAACGATCATCTTGAGGGGCGCGACTGGATCGTGGGGGGCGGCATTACAAATGCCGATCTGTCCTGCTGCGGATATCTCTATTATCCTGAACCCTTTGGATTTGACCGCGCCGAGTGGCCCCATATCGACGCGTGGCTGACCCGGCTGTCACAGGTGCCGGGGTGGAAAGCCCCCTATGACCTGATGCCCGGCTCCCCCGCTGATCGCACATAACACAATCGGGGCCAACGGCTGGCCTCAAAGGAGACGACGATGACCGAAGCCTATATCTATGACGCGCTACGCACCCCGCGTGGCAAGGGCCGCAAAGACGGCAGCCTGCATGAGGTGACATCCCTGCGCCTGTCCGCACAGACGCTCAACGCGCTGAAGGAACGTAACAACCTTGAGGGTCACGCCGTAGAAGATGTGATCTGGGGAAATGTGACACAGGTGATGGAACAGGGCGGCTGCCTTGCGCGCTCTGCGGTGTTGGCCTCCGATCTGGATGAGCGCATCCCAGGGCTGGCCATCAACCGGTTTTGCGCCTCCGGCATGGAGGCGGTCAACCTCGCCGCCAATCAGGTGCGCGGCGGTGCCGGTCAGGCCTATATCGCGGGCGGTGTCGAAATGATGGGCCGTGTGGCCATGGGCAGTGACGGGGCGGCCATCGCGGTTGATCCGACGCTCGCGATGGAGAAATACTTCGTCCCCCAAGGCATCAGCGCGGATATCATCGCGACCGAATATGGCTTCGGCCGCGATGATGCGGACACGTTGGCGGTCGAATCCCAGCGTCGTGCAAAACAGGCATGGGATGAGGGGCGTTTTGACAAATCCGTCATCGAGGTGCGCGACCAGAACGGGCTGAAGATTCTGGATCACGACGAATACATGCGCCCGCAAACCGACATGCAAAGCCTTGGCGCGCTGAACCCCGCCTTTCAGGCGATGGGAGAGGTCATGCCCGGCTTCGACAAGGTCGCGCTGATGAAATATCCGCATCTTGAGCGGATCAACCACATCCATCACGCGGGCAACTCATCGGGTATCGTCGATGGGGCTGCGGCCGTTCTGATCGGCAACAAGGAGTTCGGCGAAGAGCACGGGCTGAAGCCGCGCGCCCGCATCCGCGCCACGGCGAAAATCGGGACCGACCCCACGATCATGCTGACCGGTCCTGTGCCGGTGACCGAAAAAATCCTTGCCGACAGTGGCATGAACATCAAGGACATTGATCTTTTTGAGGTGAACGAGGCCTTTGCTGCCGTCGTGCTGCGCTTCATGCAGGCGTTTGATGTCGATGATGCGAAAGTAAACGTCAACGGCGGCTCGATCGCAATGGGCCATCCGCTGGGGGCAACCGGGGCCATCATCATCGGCACGCTGCTGGATGAGTTGGAGCGCGCCGACAAAGAGGTCGGCCTTGCCACGCTCTGCATCGCCTCCGGCATGGGTGCCGCGACCATTATTGAGCGGATGTAAGCATGATCCTGCCCAATGAAAGCGTACCGGCGCAGACCGGCAAATCGAGCTACCCTGATCCTTTTAACCTCGGTGAGGGGCATTTTATCTATCGCGCGTTCGGAGATGTCGGCGGGCTGACCCAATTCGGTGTCTCATTACAAACCCTGCAGCCTGGTCGCCAGTCGTCCCAGATGCACTGGCACACGGAGGAAGACGAGTTCATGCTGATGATCCATGGCACCCTCACTGTCGTTGAGAATGGCGTCGAAACCGTGGTCGGGGCCGGCGACGCCTGCTGCTGGAAAGCGGGCGATACCACCGCGCATACGCTCAGGAACAACAGCGATGCGCCGGCAACTTATCTGGTTGTGGGCACACGCGCTGCGGATGATGTGTGCCATTACCCCGGGCTTGATATGCTGGCGACGCCGCAAGGCTTCACGCACCTCAACGGCACTCCATACCCCAAAAAAGGAGACGACACATGACTGATTTTACAATGGACACGGATGCCGCAGGCATTGCGACCATCACATGGGACGTCAAAGATAAATCCATGAACGTCATGACGCTTGAGGCATGGGATGTGCTCGACGCTTTGATAGACCAGGCGCTGACGGATGACGCAATCAAGGGCGTGGTCATCACCTCGGGCAAAGACAGCTTTGCCGGTGGGATGGACCTCAACGTGATTGCACGCATGAAAGAGATGGCAGGCGATGACCCGGCAAAAGGTTTGTTTGACGGGATCATGAACGCCCATCGCATCATGCGAAAAATCGAACGCGCTGGCATAGACCCCAAGACCCTGAAAGGTGGCAAGCCCATTGCCACTGTGCTGCCCGGTACAGCCCTTGGCATCGGGCTTGAAATCCCGCTGTGCACGCATCGCATCTTTGCCGCACCCAACCCCAAGGCCAAGATCGGCCTGCCCGAGATCATGGTCGGTATCTTTCCCGGCGCCGGTGGCACGACCCGCCTGACGCGCAAGATGGGGGCGATGGCCGCATCGCCGTTCCTGCTGGAAGGGAAACTGGTTGACCCTGCGCGCGCCAAAGCCGCCGGGTTGATCGACGAAGTGGCGGATGATCCGATGGCCGCTGCCCGCGACTGGGTGTTGAATGCCAAGGACGCGGACCTCGTCAAACCATGGGATGCCAAGGGATACAAGATGCCCGGCGGCGCGCCCTATCATCCGGCGGGTTTCATGACTTTTGTCGGGGCCTCTGCGATGGTGAACGGCAAGACGCAAGGGGTGTATCCGGCGGCCAAGGCGTTGTTGTCAGCCGTCTATGAAGGCGCGCTTGTGCCGTTCGACACCGCCCTCAAAGTAGAAGCCCGTTGGTTCACGAATGTGCTCATGAACCCATCGTCATCCGCGATGATCCGTTCGCTTTTCGTCAACAAGGAAGCGCTTGAGAAAGGGGCGGTGCGTCCGGATGATGTTGCAGATCAACGGGTTAAAAAGCTCGGCGTGCTGGGCGCGGGCATGATGGGGGCTGGTATCTCGCTGGTCTCTGCGCAGGCCGGGATTGAGGTCGTGCTGATTGACCAGACGCAAGAGGCCGCAGATCGTGGCAAGGCCTATACCGCCAGCTTTGCCGACAAAGGCATTGCGCGCAAAAAGACAACGCCTGAAAAGAAAGAACAACTGCTCAACCTGATCACGGCGACCACTGACCTTGACCACCTCAAGGACTGTGATCTGATCATCGAAGCCGTGTTCGAAGATCCGAAAGTCAAAGCCGAAATGACCCGGAAGGTCGAGGCCGTGATCCCGCAGGACTGTATTTTCGCCTCCAACACCTCGACCCTGCCGATCACCGAACTGGCCAAAGCCTCATCGCGCCCGGATCAGTTCATTGGCATCCACTTCTTCTCGCCCGTCGAGAAAATGCTGCTGGTGGAGATCATCAAGGGCAAGGGTACGGGCGACCGGGCCGTGGCCAAGGCGTTGGATTACGTGCGCCAGATTCGCAAAACGCCCATCGTTGTGAATGACGCGCGGTTCTTTTATGCCAACCGCTGCATCATTCCCTACATCAACGAAGGCATCCGCATGGTCGCCGAGGGGGTTGAACCTGCGCTGATCGAAAACGCGGCCAAACTGGTCGGCATGCCGCTTGGTCCGCTGCAACTGGTTGATGAAACCTCGATTGATCTGGGCGCTAAAATCGCGCGTGCTACCAAGGCTGCCATGGGCGATGCCTATCCCGATGCGGCGGTGGACGAGGTGATCTTCTGGATGGAGGGCGAAAACCGTCTGGGCCGCAAGACCAGTGCCGGGTTTTACGCCTACGACGAAAAGGGGAAACGTCAGGGTCTATGGGACGGTCTTGCCGCGCAATATCCTGTATCTGATACGCAGCCCGACCTGATTGACGTGCAGCATCGCCTGTTGTTTTCGCAAACGCTCGAAGCGGTGCGCGCGCTCGAAGAGGGCGTGTTGATGGACATCCGCGAAGGGGACGTGGGCGCGATCCTCGGCTGGGGCTTTGCGCCTTGGTCCGGCGGCCCGGTCAGCTGGCTCGACATGCTGGGCGCGGCCTATGCCGCTGAGCGGTGCGATCAATTGACACAAAGCTTCGGAGATCGTTTCACCTGCCCCGATCTTTTGCGCGACATGGCCGCGAAAAACCAAAGCTTCTATGGCCGGTTCGCTCAGAAACCCAAAGCTGCCTGATATAAGGCAGCCGACCAAAGGGGGCATTTTGCCCCCTTTTTTTTGTGCGGGGCGTGCCGTCCATTTCTTACGGTGGCACTTGTGGAGGGTGTGAACAGTACTGTCGCTACATTCGAAGGTGCCCCGCACAACCAACACGGATGTCTGCATTGACCGAATGTGATTAACGGCGCCTTCTGATAGTGACCAACATCGCAAAAGAGGACAAGCAGATGATAAATCGCGCGATAATCGCTCTGGCTTTCATCGGATGGACCGCAGGTGGCGTTCATGCACAAGCCCCATCAATCAGTATTGTAGACAGCGCAACCCCATCCGAAGAACTGCCCGTCAAACCCGGCGTCTACATCGGTCAAAAGATCACTTTTGAAGATACGCATTCGGGCAACCTCGTTGCGCGCGTCGGCGTCTGGGAAGCCGGGATCAGCAAAACCTACCTCGAGGATTATCCTTTCACCGAATACGTCCTGATGATCAGCGGTCACGTCGTCATCACAAACGACGACGGCACGGAAAATTCGTTCAAGGCTGGAGATACGTTTGTCATACCAAAGGGTTTCAGCGGGATTTGGGATGTGCGCGAACACATGAAAAAGCAGATGGTACAGGTTGGCGACCCCACCGCGCGACCAACATCACGCCCCGTTTCCGACTAAACAGGCAGGATCAGGGCGTCGTCAAAACGAATGCGTCTCTCTGCGCAGCCAGAGAAAAGTAATCTAATTCAGCTGATGGCGTTAAATGTCTTACAATTCCCTTTTCAAAAATTGCAAATGCGATATCTTCACCGCTGCACAGCAAGGCTGATGCACATTAATGGCTGGGGAGGCGCGATATGGGATGGATGGCAAACGAGACGGGGTTGGACAAATGTGCCGCAAACCATGTGCCACTTACACCTTTGTCTCATCTGAAACGTGCCTCGGTGGTATTTGCTGAGCACACGGCGGTTGTCTACGGTGATGTTCGACGCAGCTACGGCGAACATGCCGCACGCGCGACGCAGCTGGCCTCGGCACTGGCGGCCAAGGGTGTCGCCCCCGGCGAAGTCGTGGCAACGCTCCTGCCCAATGTGCCGGCACAGGTCGAAGCGCATTTTGGCGTACCCGCTTGCGGGGCAGTGCTCAATACCATCAACACGCGGCTGGACGTGGATACCGTCACCTACATCTTTGAACATGGTGAAGCGAAAATGGTGCTGGTGGATTCCCAGTTTCTGGACCTCGCCGAAGCCGCCTGCGCCAATCTTGCGTCCCCTCCGACCCTCATCGAGGTTCCCGATGCAGTGGCGGGTATTGAGGCGTCAGGTCGGCACCAAACCTACGAAGACTTGGTAACAGGCGGCACGACGGACTTCGAGTGGATCATGCCACAGGATGAATGGGAAAGCCTCGCGCTGAACTATACCTCCGGCACGACAGGCAGGCCAAAAGGCGTGGTCTATCACCATCGCGGGGCCTATCTGATGACCATGGGCACGGTGATTAGCTGGCGCATGACTCTGCACCCGACGTTTATGCAAATCGTTCCGCTGTTTCACTGCAACGGGTGGAACCACGCGTGGATGATGCCCCTCATTGGCGGCACGCTGGTCTGTTGTCGCGATATCACCGCACCGGCGATCTTCGACGCCATTGCGGACGAAAAGGTGACGCATTTCGGTGGCGCGCCCATCGTGCTGAATATGCTGGTGAATGCCCCGATGGAGGAGCGCCGCGCGATTGACCACCCTGTTGAAATCTTCACCGCAGGCGCGCCCCCTGCCCCGGCAACCTTGTCCAAAATCGAAGCCTTGGGTTTCAATGTGACGCAGGTTTACGGACTGACGGAAACCTATGGTCATGTCACCGAGTGCCTGTGGCGCAGCGAATGGGACGGGCACGAAGCGGATGCCAAAGCGGCGATCAAGTCCCGTCAGGGCGTCCCCTTTCCGATGATGGAAGACATCGTGGTGATGGATGCCGATATGACACCAGTCCCGACCGATGCCAGCACGCAGGGCGAGATCATGATCCGCGGCAATTCGGTTATGAAAGGGTATTACAAAAACCCGCAAGCCACATCAGAGGCATTTGCAGGCGGGTATTTTCATTCCGGTGACATCGCCGTGCAGCATGGCGACAGCTATATCCAGATCGCGGATCGCGCCAAGGATATCATCATTTCCGGCGGTGAGAATATCTCTTCCGTCGAAGTGGAGGGCGTTTTGATGGCCCATGACGACGTGATGCTGGCAGCTGTGGTTGCCAAACCTGATGACAAATGGGGCGAAGTGCCCTGTGCCTTTGTGGAGCTTAAATCCGGAGCCACGGTGGATGAAGCCGGGTTGATCGCTTTTTCGCGCCAAACGCTTGCGGGTTTCAAAGCGCCTAAGAAGGTGGTGTTTCAGGAATTACCCAAGACGTCGACGGGCAAGATTCAGAAATTCGAACTGCGCAAACTGGCCGAAAAAACCTAAGCCCCGCCATGCATCGTCCAGCGTCTGCGCGTCCTCAGCCATTGCCCGCCTGCGCGCGGCAGTGCTAGACTGCGTAAAGGCAAACCCGAGCAGAAAAACACAGCCATGACGGCCCTGAAAAAATACGCGCGACTGGAAGCGACCGCTTTGTGGCGCGCATCGCCTGATGATCAGCGGCGCGAGGTCGTGCTGTCCGTTGGCGATGCAACGCTGGTCATCTCAGATCTGCGCGATCAGGCGATCACGCATTGGTCACTGGCGGCGGTGCAGCGGGCAAACCCGGGTGTCAGACCGGCTATTTTTCATCCCGAAGGCGACACCGGTGAAACCATCGAGCTTGCCGCAGATGAAGCCCAGATGATTGACGCCATCGAAAAGCTGCGCCGTGCGGTAGAACGCAATCGCCCGCGTCCGGGACGATTGCGCTGGCTGGGCATGGCGGTGTCTTTTGCTCTTGTCATTGCGGCTGCGGTTTTCTGGCTGCCCGGCGCTTTGATCACGCATACGGTCTCTGTCGTGCCCGACGTCAAACGCGCCGAGATCGGTGCCGCACTGCTGACACGGATCGAACGCATGACCGGTCCCGCCTGTGCGGAACCTGCCGGGCTGCGCACAGCGCAAGTGCTGCGCGCCAAATTGGGCAGCGGCCCGCTGAGCATCATGCCGAGCGCTGTGACCGGCAGTTTGCACCTGCCCGGCGGGCGCATCCTGATCGACCGTGCCTTGGTCGAGGATTACGAAGAACCTGATGTCGCCGCGGGCTTTGTTCTTGCTGAAAAGACCCTGATGGCCGGATCGGACCCACTGCGCGCCTTGCTCGAAACGATGGGCACCGCCGTGAGCTTCCAGCTTTTAACGACGGGCAGCCTTGATGGGGATACTTTAGACAGCTACGCCGAATATCTCCTCACACAACCGCGCAGCTTTCCGCCCGACGCGCCCCTGTTGCAGGCCTTTTCCGAGCGAAACCTGCGCAGCACACCCTATGCCTATGCCCGGGATATCACGGGGGAAAGCGTGCTGAGCTTGATCGAGGCTGACCCGATGGCAGGCCGCACCGCCCCTCCACTGCTGAGCGATGCGGATTGGTTGAGATTGCAGAATATCTGTGGCGGGTAAGTAAACGCCCTATTTCGTGCCAAACATCCGGTCACCGGCATCGCCCAGACCGGGCACGATATACCCGACGTCATTTAGCTGCGCATCCACTGCCGCTGTCACAATCGGGACATCCGGGTGCGCCTCCTGCATGCGCTTGATGCCTTCGGGGGCGGCCAACAGGCACAAAAACCGGATGTTTGTTGCCCCGGCCTGTTTCAAAAGGTCAATCGCCGCCACCGAGGAATTGCCTGTCGCCAGCATCGGATCAACCGCAATCACGAGACGGTCCTCCAGCGCTTCGGGCACCTTAAAGTAGTATTGAACGGGCTGCAGTGTTTCCTCGTCGCGATAAAGCCCGACAAACCCCACACGGGCCGAAGGGATCAGTTCCAACACGCCGTCCAACAGGCCATTGCCAGCCCGCAGGATCGAAATCAACGCAAGCTTTTTGCCCGCAAGCGTTGGCGCTTGCATCTCCTGCATCGGCGTCTCAATCGTCTTTGTGGTCATGGGCAGACCCCGCGTCACCTCATAGGCCAGCAACTGACTGATTTCGCGTAACAACTGGCGAAAGACGGCGGTCGGCGTTTTCTTATCCCGCATGATGGTCAGCTTATGCTGCACCAAAGGGTGGTCAACGATTGTCACATGATCAGACATAGATTCTTTCTTTGGCGTTTTGCATTATTAATTCGCGTCAGCATTTGTATAAAGCATTTAGGGCACCGGCACATCAAGGTGCTGCGCGACCAAAGCGGCCACATCCCTAAACCCGATATGGCCTAGCTGCCCTACGCCTTTACCAGCGATCAGCACCGGCACACGTTCGCGGGTATGATCCGTGCCGCGCCATGTAGGATCATTGCCGTGATCGGCTGTGATAAGCAACATATCACCCGCCTGCAGCCGGGCCAGCATACGCCCCAGACAGACATCAAACCATTCCAGCGCGCAAGCATAGCCCGACACATCCCGGCGGTGCCCGTAAAGGCTGTCGAATTCAACGAAATTGGCAAATGTCAGGCTGCCTTCTTCGGCTGTGTCGAGAAGGGATTGCAGGTGGACCATCAACTCCGCGTCACTGCCTTTAAAGACCTGATCAATGCCTTGCATCGAAAAGATATCGCCGATCTTGCCCACCGCATAGACACGACGACCCGCATCCTGCACCCAGTTGGTCAGCACAGGGCCCGGCGGCGCAATCGCAAAGTCGCGGCGGTTTCCTGTGCGTTTAAAGCCCGCACTTTCCGTCCCCCTAAAGGGTCGCGCGATCACACGCCCCACTTTCATGCGGTGCAGGAACGGCGCGAGATCCGCACACAGATCCATCAGGCGTTGCAGTCCAAAACTGTCTTCATGCGCCGCGATCTGAAAAACCGAGTCCGCAGAGGTATAGCAAATGGGCTTGCCCGTGCGCATGTGTTCTTCGCCGAACTCGGCCACAATCTCGGTGCCGGAGGCGTGGCAGTTGCCCAAGATACCATCCACTTTGGCAAGATCACACACCCGCTGGATCAGCTCCGGAGGAAAAGATTTCGTGGTTTGCGTGAAATGGTGCCACGTCCAGGGGACAGGCAGGCCCGCCAGTTCCCAATGCCCTGATGGCGTATCCTTGCCGGTGGATGTTTCGGTTGCCGCCCCCCAAACCCCTTTGGGTTCTCGCCCCAGCCCCGGAGCAACAGCACCGCTGGCCAGTTGAACCGCCCGGCCCAAGCCCAGCCCGTCCAGATGCGGTACTTTCAACGGCCCCTCACGTTCAACTGACGCTAATCCCCGCGCGCATTGCTGCGCGATATGGCCGACGGTATTCGCGCCGGTATCAGGTATATCACCGTTGAAATACGCCGCCACATCGGGTGCACCCCCGATACCGACGGAATCCATGACGACCAGAAAGGCGCGCGCCATCATCCAACCCTTTCATGTATCAGGTCAGGCACAGCGATTGTGTCACTCTCCGAGAGGGAGATCGCAGCGCGCACTGCAGCAACCGCGCGATCCGCATCGTCGGGTCGGCTGGCATGCACAACCGCCAAAGGCTGACCCTTGCGAACCTTGGCCCCAAGCCGCACCACCTGTGTCAGACCGACGCGGGGGTCGATCTTGTCCGTCTCAACGCGCCGACCACCGCCAAGGCTGACAACGGCCAGCCCCAGGGCTTCGCCGTCAATCGCAGCGATATGGCCCGATTGCAGGGCGGAAACCTCGCGGATCACGGTCGCTTCGGGTAGGAAACGTTGCCAGTTCTCCACGAAATGCACCGGCCCTCCCATGGCGGCAACCATCCGCCCGAACTGGGTCGCGGCGCGCCCCTCTTTGATCGCGGCACGGATGGCATCGGCCCCGGCCTGTACGTCATTGGCGGACCCCGCATTGGCCAACAGCACCCCGCCCAGCGCGACCGATAGTTCAACCAGCGGCCCATCAGCAGCACCTGTCAGAACGCGCATGACTTCGGCCACCTCAAGCGCATTGCCAAGGCTCGGCGCGAGCGGTTGGCTCATGTCGCTGATCAGCGCAGTGGTTTTGCACTCCGCAGCATTCGCCGTTGTGACCAATGCGTGCGCCAGTGCCTGTGCCGCCTTTTTATCCTTCATGAATGCGCCACTGCCGATCTTGACATCAAGCACCAGCCCCTCAAGGCCTGCGGCGAGTTTCTTGGACAGGATGGATGCGGTGATCAGATCAAGACTATCAACCGTCGAGGTCACATCCCGCACCGCATAAAGCCTGCGATCCGCCGGGGCGATATCAGCGTTGGCCCCCACGATCGCGCAGCCTGCTTCTGAAACGACGGCGCGAAACCGGTCCTCGTCCAGTTGCGTGACAAGACCCGGTATCGCCTCCAGCTTATCTAGTGTTCCGCCGGTATGGCCAAGGCCGCGACCCGAAATCATCGGCACATAGGCCCCGCAGGCCGCCAGAGCGGGCGCAAGCACCAAGGAGATGCAATCGCCCACGCCACCCGTTGAGTGTTTGTCGAGTATCGGCCCCGGCAGATCCCACCGCAACACCTTGCCACTGTCACGCATCGCCAGCGTCAGCGCGACCCGCTCAGGATCACGCAAACCACGCGCACAAACGCCCATGGCAAAGGCACCGGCCTGCGCATCACTCATCCCGTGATCCGCAAGCGCTTGCGCAACCCATTTCATATCTGTCGTGGTGAGGGCCGAACCATGACGCAGGCGCGCAAGGACAGAACGTGCGTCTGCCATGCTACACGCTCATATGATCGGTGTTGAACACCCCGGGCAAGAGCGCACCCACGGTCGTTTTCTGTTCAATACCGGTTGTCGTGGCCATGGTCACAGGCACATCGGCCCCGGCAAATTCCGCAAGTTTTTGCCGACAGCCACCACAGGGGCTGACCGGCATGGGCGATCCGGCGATCACATAAGCCTCTATGATCACTTTTTCCCCCGCTGCCACCATGGCCGCGATTGCACCCGCTTCGGCGCAGGTGCCTTCCGGGTAGGCCACGTTTTCCACGTTGCAGCCCACGTAAACCGCGCCGGATGCGCCGCGCACAGCCGCCCCGACCTTGAAATTGGAATAGGGAACATGGGCATTTTCCCGCACGGCTGTTGCTGCATCTTTCAGGGACATTCGCGCCTCATCAATTCATACCACTCAATCATAGCGTGTCTGCCCGCGCCTCATATTGCAAGAGGCGGCGGGGATATTTCAGCGCGCCACGACTTTCGTGTCAAACACACCGGGCAATGAGACTTCCAAAAGCTCCAGATCAGACGACGGATCGCTCAGGCGATATGCCATCCGCGGCGGAATCACAAAGGCATCCCCCGCCGTCAGGAAAGACGCATCGCGCCCTTCCCCTTCCAATGTCACCTGCCCCTCCATCACAAAGGTGAAGAGAATGTCGCTGTTATGCTCTGTCCAGACCGTGCTGCCCTCACCGGGACGCACGACATGCACACCAGCCACATCATTCGTGTGTTCGGCAATAGTGGTGTCCCGGCTTTGAAACCCCGGAATCCGAAAGGGCGCCCATGTTGCCTGCTCTGCGCGGTGGTGCACAAAGCGCTGCCCGTCAAACACACGGTCCGGGTTGGCCGGGCCGTTGGGCAGCGTCATGTCATGATCTATCGTCGTGACATGTTCCGCCGGTACGCCAATTTCGATCACCTCGATATTATCGGAAGCATAAAGCACCCTATGGCGGATTTGCGGCGGCTGGATCACGCAGTTGCCCGCATGCAGACGGAAGGGTTCGCCCTGATCCTCGTAGACCAGATCAACCCACCCCCGATAACAAAAGATCAGCTGAAACCCGACCGTGTGATAATGCACCATATCCGGCACCGGACCGCCGTCCGGGATGCGGATATGACTGGCGATGATTGACCCACCGAGGCGGTCCGGGATCAGATCACGATACTGCATGCCAGCACGACCGATGATCCACGGGGCCTGATCGGCAAGCCTGCGCACCACGAAACGATGTACCGTTTCCGGCAGGATCAGAGGTTCGTTCAGCGCAGCAATCTCGACCCTTGTGCCGTTAGGGGCTGTGAGCACGGTCTGTCCATCGGCGAAACCACCCGGATCATCCGTCAGGATGCGCAACGTCCCCGCAGGTTCGGATGCGCCCTTTTCGATCCGGACGCGCAATCCGTGGCCGGAAAACACCGCCACTGAGGGATCATCAGCTGGATAGATCATATCCATCCGCATCTTCAGCACCTTAGTGAAAAATGGGATGTCTTGACGCAGCTCTTGCGTCGGCAGGCGCACCTCTGCCTGTATGTCACTCACGTTTTGCGACCTCTCCACCGGGCCGCAATAGCCAGAATGGCGCAGACGGGGATGAAGGTCTCGCCAATCTCTTCCACCAACGAGGCTGTCGCATCCAAATCTGCCGAAATCACAATCCCGAAATCCAGCAGCTTGCGCCCCAGACCATCAACGGTTTTCGTGCCGACAACCAAAACGCCGGCCAGTATTGCAAACCAAGGCCAAAGCGCGCCGTCGCGCAAAGCACGCAAGACCGCTGGACCGCCGCGCCACGCCGTGCGCAGAATGACATAGATTGAAAACAGCGCGACCGCACCCGCGATCAGCTTTGTGCCAAGCGCAGTATCACCACTGTAAAGGCGCAGAGACAGAATACCTGCATCGGTGAAAGCTTTGTCAAAGTCCAATTCCCTGCAGGCAAAAAGCGCCATCAACGCGGGCACGTGAAACAGACGCAGCCATTCAGACATCGGCGTCTTGATAAAGAAAACCACGACGGCAAGGATGTAAAGCACAGCCGAGGCCGTCTCCAGACCGCCGCCCTCGCGCTTGAACGACTGGCCCTGAGCAAAGAACAAAAGATCGACGATCACGAAGACCGCAATCAGGCCAAAACTGAGCACAGCTGCGCTGGCCAGTCCCGGCCACTTTTCTGATGTCGCTGTCGGGCTTTGCTGATCTATCATCCGGTACCGCATCGCTTTTGGGGTCGATTTTGCTGCGATGATCATTAAGCTGGCTACAGGTCAGTTGTAAACATCTGCTGTACTCCTGCCCTTGGGTCCAGTAATGAACCGTCGGCAGTCATTTTGCAGATAGTTTAGCATTAAACTACCACGCCCACGGGAGGGGACTTCATATGTCAGACACACCAAACCTGCGCCAGGCAGCACTGGATTACCACGAATACCCCAAACCCGGAAAACTGGAAATACGCGCAACCAAGCCGCTGGCCAATGGTCGTGATCTAGCGCGTGCCTATTCTCCCGGTGTGGCAGAAGCCTGCATTGAAATAAAAAATGATCCCGCCGCAGCCGCCCGCTATACCTCCCGAGCCAACCTCGTGGCTGTTGTTACCAATGGCACCGCCGTGCTGGGCCTGGGTAATATTGGCGCATTGGCCTCCAAACCGGTGATGGAAGGAAAAGCGGTTCTGTTCAAGAAATTTGCCAGCATCGATTGTTTTGACATTGAGGTAGACCAGTCCGACCCTGAAAAGCTGGCGGACATCGTATGCGCGCTGGAACCGACATTCGGCGCGATCAACCTCGAAGACATCAAGGCGCCGGATTGTTTTACCGTTGAACGGATTTGCCGCGAGCGCATGAACATCCCCGTATTTCACGACGATCAGCACGGCACAGCGATCGTTGTCGGGGCGGCTGCAAAGAATGCTCTTTTTGTGGCGGGAAAGCGCTTTGAAGACATCAAGATCGTCTCAACCGGTGGCGGTGCTGCGGGGATCGCTTGCCTGAACATGTTGCTAAAACTTGGCGTCAAACGCGAGAACATCTGGCTCTGCGATATTCATGGTCTCGTTTATGAGGGCCGCGACGTGGACATGAACCCGATCAAATCGGAATTCGCACAGCGTACCGATTTGCGCACGCTTGATGATGTTATTCACGATGCTGACCTCTTTCTGGGGCTTTCGGGGCCGGGTGTGCTGAAACCGGAGATGGTCCAGCGCATGGCGAAAAAGCCCATCATCTTCGCGCTCGCAAACCCGACGCCGGAAATCCTGCCGGATGCGGTGCGTGCCGTGGCCCCTGATGCAATCATCGCAACGGGTCGGTCCGATTTCCCCAATCAGGTCAACAATGTCTTGTGCTTTCCCTTTATCTTCCGGGGTGCCTTGGATGTCGGGGCGACCACCATCAATGATGAAATGCAGCTGGCATGCATCGACGGGATTGCAGAACTTGCCCGTGCAAGCACCTCAGCTGAGGCGGCGGCGGCCTATAAGGGCGAAGAGATGACATTCGGGGGAGAATATCTGATCCCGAAACCCTTTGATCCACGTCTTGTCGCGGTCGTGTCTTCGGCAGTTGCCAAAGCGGCGATGGACACCGGCGTTGCCGCGCGTCCGATTGACGATCTTGGCGCATATCGGGAGAAACTGAACGGGTCGGTGTTCAAATCAGCCTTGCTGATGCGTCCTGTGTTTCAGGCGGCGCGGCAGTCCCCGCGCCGCATCGTTTTTGCAGAAGGCGAAGACGAAAGGGTCCTGCGCGCCAGTCAGGCCATGCTGGAGGAAACCAACGAGCGTCCCATCCTGATTGGCCGCCCCGAGGTCATCGAAATGCGCATAGAAAAGGCGGGGCTGAACATCAAACTTGGCAGTGACGTCGATTTGGTGAACCCCGAGAATGATCCGCGCTACCGCGACTATTGGGAAAGCTATCACGAGTTGCGCGCGCGCAGCGGTGTAACGCCAGATCTTGCGCGGGCGATTATGCGCACAAATACCACGGCAATCGGGGCCGTGATGGTGCACCGCGAAGAGGCCGACAGCCTGATCTGTGGCACCTTTGGGGAGTTCAGCTGGCACCTCAATTACATCACGCAAATTCTGGGCGGTAAAAACCTTCATCCGGTCGGGGCGCTTTCAATGATGATCCTCGAAGATGGGCCTCTGTTCATCGCGGATACGCAGGTGCATCTGCATCCCACACCAGAGGAAATCGCAGAGATCGCAATCGGGGCCGCGCGTCATGTGCGCCGTTTCGGGGTTGAGCCCAAGATCGCGTTCTGCTCGCAGTCGCAATTCGGCAACAAAGGCGACGGAACGGGCGGGCGTCTGCGCGGCGCAATCGAGCTGCTAGATCGTGGTAATCATGATTTCTGTTATGAGGGCGAGATGAACATTGACACAGCCCTTGATGCAGAGCTGCGCGCGCGCATCCTACCCGGCAATCGCATGGAAGGGGCCGCGAACGTTTTGGTCTTTGCGCATGCGGACGCGGCCTCCGGGGTGCGCAACATCCTGAAAATGAAAGGCGGCGGGCTTGAGGTTGGGCCCATCTTGATGGGTATGGGCAACAGGGCGCATATCGTGTCGCCTTCGATTACGGCACGCGGGTTGCTGAATGTCTCCGCAATCGCAGGAACGCCGGTCGCTCAATATGGATGACCCGTGATCAATTTCCCGTAACCACAAACAATTCAGCCTTTCCAAGTGTAACGTATGTCCCAAGTGTTACCCAGCGACGAAAGGAAGATGTGTGAGAACGAAAACTCTTATAACAGCAGTCGGCGTGGCGCTGGCTGCATGTACGACGGTGATCGAAGAACGCATAACCACCGGTGTCTACCAGGGCGAGGAATATGAAATCCGTACGCGCACCCTACAAGGGCGCAATGGCCCGTTTGAGCATTCGAGCGCCGTGTTCAAAGGGGCGACTCTGGTTTGCCGTATTGACAGTCCTGGTGACTGTGAAAAAGCTGCACAACACCTCATAAATGGTTATGATGACCGCGGTTTTAACGGTTGATAGCGGCTTTTGGCGATAAATAAAACGGTACGTGTGCCGCGTCACAGCGACCAGCATTACAAGGAGAGATGTATCATGCAAGCATGGAAGTGGGTGTTGGTTGCTGCTGTGGTTCTGGCAGGCTGCGCCGAGGTTATAGAGGAAAAATACGGGAGCATTGTGGTGGACGGGCAGACCTATGAACTGCGCAGTCGTGTCATGGATGGCCGCAACGGGACCTATACGCACACCAGTGTCATTGTTCGAAATGTGCCGCAAACCTGCCTGCCAGAAAGTCCGGGCGATTGTCGCGCCGCAGTAAAAAACGCACTGAACAACAACGGCCGTCGCTGATCCTCAATAGCAAAACGGATACATGTTTCGCAAAGGCTTGCCCTCGCTTTAACGTGGGCGTAACCATAAGCGATTGCTAAGCGCAGGGGTGCCAGACATGAGATATCAAGACATTTACCGGGCCAGTCTGGAAGACCCCGAAGCCTTTTGGATGCAGGCAGCCGACGCCATCGACTGGGAGCGCAAACCGTCCAGGGCGCTGTTTGATCGCGAAGAGCATATTTACGAATGGTACGCGGACGGGCTGGTCAACGGCTGTTACAACGCAGTTGACCGCCACGTGGCTGCCGGGCGCGGTGCGCAGGCGGCGATTATATACGACAGCCCCATCACCGGCACGAAATCCACGCTCAGCTATGCCGATCTGCAAACCAAGGTGGCCTCCTTGGCCGGTGCGATGGTTGCCCAAGGTGTTGGCAAGGGCGACCGCGTCATCATCTACATGCCGATGATCCCCGAAGCGCTGGAGGCGATGCTGGCCTGCGCGCGCATCGGTGCGGTGCATTCTGTCGTCTTTGGCGGGTTTGCTGCGAACGAACTGGCCGTGCGCATTGATGATTGTCAGCCCAAAGCAATACTGGCCGCTTCTTGCGGGTTGGAGCCGGGGCGCGTGGTCCATTACAAACCGCTGCTGGATGGCGCCATCGAAATGGCCGACCATAAACCTGACTTTTGCCTGATCCTGCAACGGGAACAGGAAATGGCCGAGTTGACCCCCGGTCGCGATCTTGACTGGTACGACGCCCAAAACGGTGTACCGCCCGCCGACTGTGTCCCGGTCGAGGGCAACCACCCGGCCTACATCCTCTATACGTCTGGCACGACGGGCGCGCCAAAAGGTGTGGTCAGACCGACCGGCGGTCATCTGGTCGCGCTGAACTGGACGATGAAAAATATCTATGACGTAGACCCCGGGGACGTCTTTTGGGCCGCCTCGGATGTGGGTTGGGTCGTTGGCCACAGCTATATCTGCTATGGGCCCTTGGTCCACGGGAATACGACCGTCGTGTTTGAAGGGAAACCCGTGGGCACGCCGGACGCAGGCACCTTTTGGCGTGTGATCTCTGAACATAACGTGCGCAGCTTTTTCACCGCCCCGACAGCGATCCGCGCGGTAAAACGCGAAGACCCCAAGGGGCTGGAGCGGGAAAAATATGATCTGTCTTGCCTGCGGTCCCTCTATCTGGCGGGCGAGCGTGCTGACCCCGATACCATTGAATGGGCGCAGGATATTCTGAACGTGCCTGTCTATGATCATTGGTGGCAGACCGAAACGGGTTGGACCATCGCGGGCAACCCGGCGGGTCTTGAGGCGCTGCCGGTCAAGATCGGCTCCCCCACGGTCGCGATGCCGGGGTATGACGTGCAAATCCTTGACGAAGCAGGGCATCCGCAAAAGCCCGGCGAATTGGGTGCCATCGCGATCAAACTGCCGCTGCCACCCGGCACATTGCCAACCCTGTGGAACGCTGCGGATCGCTACAAGAAAAGCTACCTCAACGCCTTTCCCGGATATTACGAAACCGGTGATGCAGGCATGATTGATGACGACGGATATCTTTATATCATGGCGCGCACCGATGATGTGATTAACGTCGCAGGCCACCGCTTGTCCACGGGTGCCATGGAAGAGGTGCTCGCCAGCCACCCTGATGTGGCGGAATGCGCGGTCGTCGGTGTGAGTGATCAATTGAAAGGGCAATCCCCCCTTGGTCTTGTCTGCCTGACCAAAGGCGTCAACCGACCCCATGGCGAAATCACCACCGAATGCGTCAAGTTGATCCGGGACAAAATTGGCCCCGTAGCGGCGTTCAAAAATGCACTGGTTGTGGATCGCCTGCCCAAGACCCGCTCTGGCAAGATCCTGCGCGCAACCGTCGTCAAAATCGCGGATAGTCAGGAGTTTAAACTGCCCGCGACCATAGATGACCCGGCCATTCTGGATGAAATCAAGGATGCGCTGCAAACGATCGGATACGCCAAGGGCTGATAGCTTCCGCTGGTTTGGACGAAAAAAAGCAGCCCCCTATGGGACTGCTGCTAGTGAGATATGCGCCAGTGATCAGGCGGCGTCTTTTAGATTGGCGAGGAACTTGTCGACTTGCACTTCCGCATCGGATTTCGCCAAACCGTAGCGCTCCTGGATAAGGCCCACAAAGCGTTCCCGTTCACCGGCGGCTTTCTGGATTTCGTCATCCGTTAAATCGCCCCATTGCGATTTGATCTCGCCTGTCATTTGTGACCAGTTGCCTTTGATTACGTCCCAATTCATGGTGTCTCTCCTTCATCTGAAACAGTCTCAGTTGAGTGAAACGCGTGCTCTCTACGCGTCGTTCACATGATCAACGCGCCATCAGGCCATGGGTTCCATACAAAGGGCTATTTTTCTGGAACGTCGGCTTGCGTGGCACGCTCGCCGTCCTGAGGCTTCAGATCGTAGGGTTCTGCCACCTTCCAGACGTGATCCGGCACCATATTTTTCATCTTTGCCGGTTCTTCGCGGCGCAGGTGCAGGATCGTCTCGGCGGCTTTCATCTCGACCCGCGTGCGCGCGAACTCAAGACCGCGCGGCCCGATACGGGGTTGCAGCCAACTGACGATCGGTCGCAGCCAGTCAGGCATGCGGCGCAAGGGCAACCCGCCCGCCGCCCGCGCCGTATTGGCGATAAAACCTTTGACGGCGTTGGCTCGTTTACCCGCTGATCCCGGCGCTTGCAGGTGTATGCGCGCGCCCAGCCCTTCCAGCATTTCAGCCCCGCGCGCATTGCGTACCAATAGCCATTGATCCCCCTCACCGCCCATATAGCCGACGGTGATGTCCGCCAGACTGTTGGTGTAATCAACGCAGGTGCGACAGGTCAGCGGAAAGAAATCGCGCGGCAAGTCAGAAATCGGCAGCGACAAAAAGGGGATGAGCCGTTGGCGCCCATCCGTAAAACGCAACTCAACCTTAAAATCTGCGCGAAATTCCAGATAGGTGATCGTTTCAGGGGCTTCATCCAGCAACTTCAGAAATGTGTGGAAATTCTCGGTCGTTGTATTGTCAGAACAGGGCGTACCAATGACGTAAAGACGCTCCAGCCCCAGATCGGCCTCAAGCGCGCGCAGGGCATAAATCTGGCAGGGAATCCCGATCACAGCGAGCCGTTTGAACCCCTGTGCCTGCGCCTCTTCCAGCAAGGCCAGCAGCGGCGCATATCCCATACGCATGCCGCGCGCGCGTGCCATATCACTGGCCTCAGTAATCAACGCAGGCTTCGGCCGCCAGCTGTCGGCATCATCCGGCACCATCGTCAGCACCGCATCCACACGACCCCGCGTCAGTAAGTCTGCGGCCAGCGCGGTCGTGATACCCGTCCACTGCGCACCCTCCGCAGGGGCCACCATACGCGCGCGGTGCATGGCCTTGAACGGGCCGAAAAAGGTCTCATCGCCTGCACCACGTGTACGCCCATGCACAGCCTTTTCCAATGCGGGGTAATCCGGCGCAATGAACTGACATGCCTTGCCACAGGCGCGCGGGTCCTTGAAACGCGATACCCCACAGTCCGTGCACAGCCCACGCGGGGCAGGGTCGCGAAAATCAGGCGTCAACATCAGGTGAATTGCTCATTGATGAGACGTTCCTCAAGGCCATGGCCCGGATCAAACAGAATGCGATGCGCCACCGATGGCTCAGAGCGGATTTCGACCGAGGTCACGTCCATAACGGACTGTGCGTCGGCTTCGGCCATAACCGGGCGTTTGTCATGCTCCAGCACATCAAAGCGCACCGTTGCATCCTGCGGCAAGAGGGCCCCCCGCCAGCGTCTTGGGCGAAAAGCGCTCATCGCAGTCAGCGCCAGCACCGCCGACCCGATGGGCAAAATTGGCCCGTGTGCCGAGTAATTATAGGCGGTGGACCCTGCGGGCGTGCTCAACAAGGCGCCATCACAGACCAGTTCAGCCATGCGCAACCGGCCATCAATCGTCACCCGCAGCTTGGCCGCCTGCGGACCGGTGCGCAGCAGGGAAACCTCGTTGATCGCCAGCGCCTTGGTGGTTGATCCATCCGCGCAGGTCGCGATCATGGCCAGCGGGTTGATAACCTCTTCCTCGGCGTCCGCGAGACGGGCGGGCAAGTCGCTTTCTGCATAGGCATTCATCAAAAAACCAATGGTCCCCCGGTTCATCCCGTAGACAGGTGCCGGGTGATCCTGCGTCGCATGAAGTGTTTGCAGCATGAAACCATCGCCCCCCAATGCGACAATGACATCCGCCTCTTGAACATCGACATTACCATAGCGGGTGACAAGCGCTGCTCGGGCCGTCTGCGCGACATCCGCCCGACTGGCAGTAAAGGCGATCTTGCTGGTCATGACAGGTTTCCGATCGGGGTCTTTGGACCTCAAAACAACCACATCTCTGTTCGGTTGACCAGCGTTGGCCGACTGAATTTATCCGCTGCATGATTGCAAGGCGCGCGCAGGATCACTAGACACGACGCATATTTCTAGTCGAGCGTCGCTTTACCAGCTTTGCCCGCGTCCTAGTTTCCGATACGAAACCGACTGCAACCTATTCACACAAGGGAGATGCCTCCATGAACGCCCCCCACCGCGCCCCCGGCTTTTTCACTCAGTCACTTGCTGACAGTGACCCGGAACTTTTTGGCTCCATCACGGATGAACTGGGCCGTCAGCGCGACGAGATCGAGCTGATCGCCTCCGAAAACATCGTCTCTGCCGCCGTGCTTGAGGCGCAGGGGTCGATCATGACCAACAAATACGCCGAAGGATATCCGGGGCGGCGTTATTATGGTGGCTGCCAATTCGTGGATGTGGCTGAAAACCTCGCCATCGAGCGGGCGTGCAAACTTTTTGACTGCGGCTTTGCCAATGTGCAGCCGAATTCCGGGTCTCAGGCCAATCAGGGCGTGTTCACTGCCCTTTTGCAGCCGGGCGACACCATTCTGGGCATGAGCCTTGATGCAGGCGGTCACCTGACGCATGGGGCAAAACCGAACCAGTCTGGCAAATGGTTCAATGCCATCCAATACGGCGTGCGCCGCGAAGACAACCTGCTGGACTATGAACAGGTCGAAGCCCTCGCCAAAGAGCACCAGCCCAAGCTGATCATCGCCGGGGGCTCTGCTATCCCGCGCCAGATCGACTTTGCCCGGATGCGCGAAATCGCTGATATGGTGGGCGCGTATCTTCATGTGGACATGGCGCATTTTGCCGGTCTCGTGGCCGCGGGCGAGCATCCCTCGCCCTTCCCGCATGCGCATGTGGCCACCACGACGACGCATAAGACCCTGCGCGGCCCGCGCGGCGGCATGATCCTGACAAACGACGAGGCACTGGCGAAAAAGTTCAATTCCGCCATCTTCCCCGGCATTCAGGGCGGTCCGCTGATGCATGTGATCGCCGCCAAGGCCGTTGCCTTTGGCGAAGCGTTGCGGCCAGATTTCAAGTCCTACACAAAGCAGGTCATAAGCAACGCGCAGGCGCTGTCGGATCAGCTGATCAAGGGCGGGTTGGACACGATCACGCATGGTACGGACACGCATGTGGTGCTGGTCGATCTGCGCCCCAAAGGCGTGAAGGGCAACGCGACCGAAAAGGCGCTGGGGCGCGCACATATCACCTGCAACAAAAACGGCGTGCCGTTTGATCCGGAAAAACCGATGGTGACTTCCGGCATCCGTCTGGGCAGCCCGGCCGGGACGACGCGCGGTTTCGGTGAGCCGGAGTTTCGCCAGATCGCGGATTGGATCATCGAAGTTGTCGACGGCCTTGCCGCCAATGGCGAGGAAAACAACGGTGCGGTGGAGGCCAAGGTCAAAGCCGAGGTCGCAGAGATGTGCGCCCGCTTCCCAATGTATCCAAACCTCTAAGCACCAGACGGCCCTGCACGATCACGTGCGGGGCCGAACGATTTCAGCCCGCAACCCAGTTGGGCAGCGTCAGCGAGATGGCAGGCACAAAGGTAATCAGCAACAGCGCGATGAGAATCGCGATGTAAAATGGCCAGATGGTGCGAACCGCCTTCTCCATCGGCAGTTTCCCAACAGCGCAGCCGACGAAAAGGCACGATCCGACGGGCGGCGTGCACAAGCCAAGCCCCAGATTGACCAGCAGGATCATCCCGAATTGAAGCGGGTCAATCCCCAGACTGTGGGCGACCGGCAGGAAGATCGGCGTGCAGATCAGGATGAGGGCTGCCATGTCCATGATCATGCCCAGCACCAGCAGGATGAGGTTGATCATCAGCAATATCAGGATCGGATTTTCCGTCATGCCGGTCAAAAGGTCCACCGTCTTCAGCGGCACCTGATAAAACGTCAGCATATAGGCAAAGGCCCCGGCGCAAGCGATCAGGATCATGACCATGGCCGTTGTCTTGACCGCCTGCGTCACCGCCGTGCGGAATTTGAGCCACGTGATCGAACGATAGACCAACAAGGTGACGAAAAACGCGTAAAGAGCCCCAAATGCCCCCGACTCGGTCACAGTGAAAACACCGGACAAGACGCCGCCGACGATGATCACAGCCGTCAACAGACCCGGTATCGCCCCAAAGAATGCCATCACAAGTGCTGTCCAGCCGGGAAACTGTTCGGCCTGATAGCCACGTTTCACCGCCACCAGATAGGCCGCCAATGCGAGGCAAAAGCACATCAGAATACCGGGTACGACACCGGCCAGAAAGAGTTTTGAGATTGAAATGCCGCCCCCTGCCGCAATGGCAAAGATGATCATGTTGTGACTGGGCGGAATGATGATGCCAGCGATGGAAGACGTCACCGTGACGTTAACGGCATAATCCGCATCATAGCCTTTTTCTTTCATCACCGGGACCAGAATGGATCCAAGCGCGGAAATATCAGCAATCGCCGAACCAGAAATGCCGCCAAACAGCATCGACGAGAAAACATTGACGATGCCCAGCCCGCCGCGCACGGCACCAACGGCAGCAGATGCGAATTTGACCAGACGCATGGCAATGCCGCCATGGAACATCAATTCGCCCGCGAAGATGAAAAATGGGATCGCCATCAGCGCAAAGACATTGATCCCGCTCACGATCCTTTGGAAACCGATCATCAGGGGCAAGCCTTCGTACCAGAAGGCAACAATGGCAGAGATACCGAGCGCGAAAGCAACAGGCGTGCCGATCACGACACAGAGCGCGAATGCCCCCAAAAGAACCAAAATGCCCACGGTAAATCCCTATTCTATACTGTCACTGCGGTCATCCACGCCCAAAAACAGGCGGATAAGATGACCAACCGAGAAAATGAGTATCAGCCCGCCGCCGATGGTCAGCGGGAGCGATCGCAACCCTTCGGGCAGTTGGATCAGAGGGATCAGCGACCCCCATTTGAAAATCGTGAGCTGTGCGCCGTACCACAGCATGAGCCCGCCAAAACCGGCCATGAGCACATCCGACAGCACAACAAAAAAGCTGCGCACCCGTGGCGGAACAGCGCTGCGCAACAGCGAGACGGACAGATGGGTGTTTTCATGCACACCGACGGCTGCGCCCAGAAAAGCGATCAGCATCACGAGCAGCAGCGCCATCTGTTCCACCCATGTGGGTGTGGCGTTCAACACGTAGCGTCCAAAAACCAACCAGCCGAATATGACCGTCAGGAAAACCAATGCCACTCCGGTCAGAATGCGGCAAACAAACGCCAGCGTATCAAGCACCGCCGCCATGCGTTTTACGAAAAAAGGAAGGGGCCGCGCGTCGCTCATCCGCATTCTCCGCCGTGGAGGTGTCTGGCCCCCGATATTGGGAGCCAGACCATTTCACCTTGGATCAACACACAGATTATTCTGTGGCCTGAATGAGCTCGACGAGCGCGCGCAGATCCGGGTTGGTTTCAAAGTAGGCTTCATAGACCGGCGTCATTGCAGCCTGGAACGGTGCCTTGTCAGCAATTTCGTTCACAACCACACCGGCAGCTTCTACCGCGGCACGGCTGGCCGCTTCGCGCTTGTTCCAGAGGTCACGCTGATAAAGCGCGGATTCCTGCGCCGCTTCGAGGACGGCGGTTTTCATCTCTGGCGACAGGCTGTTGAACGTACCGATGTTCATGCAGATGCATTCGGGGATGATCAGGTGTTGTGACAGTGAATAATACCCTGCAACTTCAAAGTGCCCCGTGGATTCGTAAGACGGCCAGTTGTTTTCGGCTCCATCCACAACACCGGTTTTCAGCGCTTGATATACCTCAGCAAATGCCATCGGGGATGGGTTGCCGCCAAGCTCGGCGATCATGCCTGTGAACAGTTCGTTGTTCATCACGCGTACCTTCATGCCTTCGACATCGGCTGGCGTGTTGATCGGTTTATCACCGTTGTAAAAGGACCGCGCGCCCGCATCATACCATGCCAGCGGCTGAAGACCTTTTTCGGCCATACCCGCTGCAATTGTCGCACCGGCTTCGCCGTTGAGCACACGGAACATGTGCGGGACGTCTTTGAAAATAAAGGGCAGTGAGACAACATTCGCCGCCGGGACAATCGGCCCGATGGGGCCCAGGTTGAAGTTGCCGATTTCCAGCGCGCCTGCGCGCACCTGCTCGACGGCGTCGGGCTGGCTGCCCAATGTGCCGCCGTGGAACATCTGCAACGTGTATTCGCCGTCTGTTTTCACAGCAAGCAGCTCTGCAAATTTGTCCATGGCTACGGTGTTTGGATAACCGTCGACGTGGATATTCCAGCCGCGCCAGTTGTCCGCGCTTGCGACGCTTGCCACGACAGCGAGCGCCACAGCGCCCGCAAATGATTTGGTTAGTGCATTGAACATGATGTCCTCCCTTGGTTTTATCTCAGTGACACCCGCCGGTACGCCTTGTGAGCTGCCAGATCATTGGCAGCGCACGGCCCCCTCCCTGACAAGGTGTCGTGTATCGATGCGTAAAGGAAGACTAGTATACCAGAATTGTCAACTCTAATACGCTCTGTGCGCACGACATGCATCTGACAGAACAGTCATGACCAACGGGACACGGCACGCTGCAAGCGAAACAGGCTGCGGGTCAACAGGCTTTGGTGCGGTGCCAATGGGTATATAATTTACCGGGCGTGACGGAACGAAAGCGATCAGGCGTTACAGAAAATCGTCTCGTCTGGGCGTGAAACCGTCGACGAGCATGCCCGGTTCCAGACATACACACCCATGTTCCTGATTGGCGGGCACAACGAAGCTGTCACCCGGTCCGACGTCGCGCGTTGTGTCGCCGAGGGTGAAGCGGAAACGCCCGCTTTCGACATAGGTCGACTGAACATGCGGGTGATGGTGCAGTGCGCCCGTGGCCCCTTCCTTATCAAAGCGAAAGGCCACCACCATCAGGTCAGGATGATCCGACAGCACCTGACGTGTCACATTTTCGCCGGTGGATACAATTGGGTAATCAGACATATCACGCCCTTTCAGTACAATCAGGAAAACACCATACCGCCGTTGATGTCGATATTCGCACCGGTAATGAATGCGGAATCCGAGCAGGCGAGAAACAGGATCAGATTGGCGGTGTCCTCGGTCGTGCCCTGCCTTTTGACAGGCGCCGTGGCCTCAAAACCGCGCCGCCCCGCATCAGGGGTGTGCACATTGTGGAAATCCGTATCAATCATACCGGGGCACAGGGCGTTCACGCGGATGTCCGGCCCAAGCTCTTTTGCGAGCCCGCGCGTCATGGTCATCACCGCACCCTTTGACGTGGCATAAGCCACAGCACCGGCACCGCCGCCGTCCCGCCCTGCCTGACTGGCGAGGTTCACGATTGCCCCGGATTTCATATGCGCAAGACAGGCCTTCGTCATCATGAACGTACTGGTCAGGTTCAGATCCATAACGGCGTTCCAATGATCCAGCGGCATCTCGGCGATGGTTTTGCGCGCGATCAGGCCGCCCGCGTTATTGACCAGAATATCTATACCGCCAAAGTCAGCGACGGTTTTTGACACCAGCGCTTCGACGTCTTCGGGTTTGGTCAAATCACCCTTCAGGGCAAAGGCCTGTCCGCCCTGTGCTTTGATCTGCGCCACAGCCGCATCTGCACCGGTACTGCTGGAAAAGTAGTTGATCGCCACATTAGCACCTTCCGCCGCCAGCTTGATCGCTGCGGCCTGACCGATGTCACGCCCCCCACCTGTAATGATTGCCGTTTGCCCTGCTAGTTTCATGGCCTGCCCTTTCCGCTGCTTCTCGCACTGGTATACTAGTCATTTAACTGGTATACCAGTGCGAGTTTACGGCGCACCTGAGGATCATAACGGAACCAGACGCCTGGCCCGCACGGTTCTGTCGCAAGCTCACTTCAGGCAAGACGTCCTGAAGCACACAAAGACCATGGAGGTGATGCAATGGCTCAGGCCACACAACTTGGCGAGCGGCGCACCAGCGTTGACGACATATTTGACCACCTTCACGACGAAATCCTGTCGTTGCGCCTGCGTCCGGGCGACAAGATTTCCGAAGCCGATATCGCCGCCCGGTTCGGTGTGTCCAGACAGCCCGTGCGGGACGCGTTCAGTCGGCTGGCCACGCTTGATCTTTTGCTGATCCGCCCACAACGCGCCACCGAAGTGAAACGATTTTCGCTGCGCGAGATTGCCAAGTCGCGTTTCGTGCGCGCCGCCGTGGAACAGGAAGTCTTGCAGCGCGCGTCGCAATATTGCGACGCAACCGGCGCGGCGGAACTCGACGCGGCACTTGCGGCACAGGAACAGGCGATAGAACAGAATGACCTCGAGACCTTTGGAGAACTGGATTACAAATTCCATCAGATCCTGTGTCATATCGCCAAGGTGGATTTTGCTTTCGACGTCATCCGCACGGAGAAATCAAACGTCGACCGCCTGTGCATTCTGAGCCTCTCCAAAGGGGATCGGATGCCTGATCTTGTGGCCGATCACCGGCGTATCGCAGAAGCGGTCAGAAAACATGATGCGCAGAGCGCGGTCGAGAACGGCATGCGTCACCTCTCCCGACTGGACGCGACGATCGAGCAGATTTCGATTACAAACGCGAATTACTTTGAACGCGAGTAAATCCAAAGCCTGATCAAGCGGCGCCTGCCACACCGTTTTTCATACCATCAAAGACATCAGAGGACGCATGACGACACGGCCTCAGGCGGGCACGATTCAGGCTTTTTCATTTTTTGTTTCTTTTTTTGAACCCAACGCGTCATCGGCGCGACCAATGGGTATCTCGCCAGTTGCGGGGCACTGACACAAGGCCACAACACCTTGGGCAGGCTTCGGACAGGCGGCGGTGAAATTGAAAACGATGATGATATTAGCATGGAGAATCCAATGTCCCTTTTTAACCTTTTCAATCTTTTTTCCAACGGCCTCGACATTAAAGGATCTGACAAGAGCGATCTGATTATCGGCTCCTTTGGCAATGATACGATTGCCGGGAACGGTGGCGACGATCTGATGTTTGGTCTGTTCGGCAATGATAAAATGTCCGGTGGTCTGGGCGATGACACGATTTTCGCGGGTGGCGGCCATGACATCGTCGAAGGTGGCGAGGGCGAAGATGCCCTTTATGGCAACAACGGCAATGACGTGATCGTCGGCAACAGAGGCGACGACAAGATGTTTGGCGGATCAGGCAACGACAAGCTGGTCTGGAACAACGGCGACGGTTCTGACCTGATGAATGGTGGCAGCGGGTATGATAAGGTACAGGTGAATTTCAACACCGACCTTGTGGATAATGACCTGCAAAACAAGGACGTCGCAGAATTTGAGACAACCGACACAGGCGTCCAGTTCGCCCGCACCGAAGTCAATGATCAGTCCGAACGCGGCCTGTTCCAACTCGACATCCGCGAAACCGAAGTGCTGGAGACGAATTTCGGCGGCGGTGATGATACTGCAGTGATCAAAGGCGATGTGCTTGAACAGATCGCTCTGAACCTTGATGGCGGGGACGGCGTCGACACGCTGGATCTGTCACAGGTTGATGCGGGCATCAAGGTGGACCTTGCCGCTGGCAAACTGGCGCATTCCAAAGCCGAAAACTTCGAGAACGTCATTGGCACCGAGTATAAGGATCTGCTCAGGGGCGATGCGCAGGACAACGTCATTTCGGGTCTTGGCGGGGATGACCAACTCGGCGGTCGGGGCGGCGATGACACGCTGATCGGCAACAAGGGCGACGACAAGGTCTTTGGCGGGGACGGCGATGATCTGCTGATCTGGAACAATGGCGACGGGTCGGATCTGATGCACGGCGGCAACGGATATGACCGCTTGCAGGTCAACTTTGACACGGACCTTGTGAATGACGATCTGCAAAACAAGGACGTGGCTGAGTTTTCCGTCGCGGACATCGGGCTGCAATTTGCACGTACCGAGGTGAATGATCAGTCAGAGGCTGGCCTGTTCCAACTGGACGTGCGTAACATCGAAGTGTTGGAAACAAACTTTGGCGGCGGCGACGACACGGCCGTGATCAAGGACAACATCCTCAAGCGGATCGAACTTGAACTGGATGGCGGCGATGGCGTGGACCTTCTCGACCTCAGCGACGCAGCATCGGCGGTCACTGTTGATCTCGCGGCAGGCACCATCACCGACGGGGCGAACACATCCACCGCGATCAACTTCGAGAACGTCACCGGCACGGATTTCAACGACACGATCACCGGCAACGATCAGGACAATGTGATCCGCGGTGGTGCCGGAAACGATGTGATGTCAGGCGGTGCGGGCGCAGATACTTTCGTGTTCTTCGAAGAGGACGCGGGCGTCGACATCATTCTCGATTTTAACTTCAACGAAGACAGCCTCCTGTTCCTCACCAACGATCCGGAGGTCACAACCGACAGCCTGCTGTCGAACCTGACGCAGACCGGGGACGACGTGGAACTGGCCTTCAACAACAAGGTGATCACATTCGAAGACACTGTGGTTTCCGACTTTAACGCCGACGATTTTATGATTGCATAAGTAACGAGTACATCTGAGGCGAGTGGCCCCGTCAGCTTTCGGCTGGCGGGGTTACGTAATTTCGCCCGCCAGGGTTTGAATCTGACGCAAAACCTGCCTCATACCTTGGTATTCCTCTCGCCCTGCACGGTTGCTGACAAGCAAAATGGGCGGAAAAACGCACAGCGCATGGCTTTACCCACTCTGTTGTCTCGCTTGTGAGTTGTGTCTGACTGTGCACAATGGCACTTCTTGTTTGCGCAATCTTCTGGACCGGTAAGCAAAAATTCGATGGATGACAAAGATCTCATTGCACGCATTGCTGCAGGCGACAAAAGCGCAATGCGGGACCTCTACACCCGGTATGATCAGGCCATCTATGCGTTTGCCATGGGGCGTTGCGGAAATTCCGAACTCGCCTCGGATTGCGTGCATGACACAATGCTTGATGTGTGGCGCACAGCGTCGCGCTTTGGCGGGCAATCAAGCGTCAAGACCTGGCTGTTTTCGATTGCGCGCAACAAGTTGGTCGATGCTTTGCGCAAACGCGGCAAGCTCTCGTTTGTGGATGAGGTGCCGGAAAGCGCGGATACCGCACCGGACCCAGAGGCCGCAGCAATCGCGGCATCGGAAAAGCAACGGCTTCATACCTGCCTGAAAGGGTTGAAAGATGTGCAGCACTCCGCCATCCGCCTCGCCTTTCTCGAAGACCTGACCTACCCCGAGATCGCTGAAATCGAAGCCGTGCCAGTCGGGACCATCAAAACCCGCATTTTCCACGCCAAACAGGCACTGATGCGGTGTCTCGCCGCCGGGTTGCATCGCTGACGCTGTTTTAATTCTGTTGGGTCACGTGGGGCGCATCGGATCACTCCGGCCCACATTCCGAACGCTTCAGATTATTGTTCAACTACCAATTCGACGATATCGCTGCGTGTGTTCAACGCAACGAGCGCTTCTTGCAAGGATGTCTGGTTGATAAAGGACACGCGCACCAACCCCAGAGCCGTTGGCCCATCAGATATTGTGCCACCCAAAGGACCCAGCAACGCGCCAATCTCACCAAAACGCGCCGCATCGCTGAACTTGACTTGCAAAACGAAAGCCCCCGCACCCTCGGTTGCAGGGGCAAAGCCGTCAGGCACACCGCTGATGCGCGGCACGACCGCGACCTGCCAGGCCATAACCGCTATTGTGGCCACCGCCGCATATCGCAAAATCTGCGCCAAAGGGCTGCGGTTGTCATTTGCTGGCTTTGGCATGGGTGTGATGCTGGCGGACAACCTGTCCCAGACCGCATCGCTGTTGTCGTGTTTCGGCTCTGCCCGCAGCGCGCCACGCACGGACTGCATTACGGCCACCTCGGAGGAAAGTGCCGCATCGGCCGACATGTCTACTTCAAACGCTTGCCGGTCCTGCGGTGGCAGCCGGTCTTGCACGTAGTTCAGTATCTTGTCGTCGCGATCCATTTCGTCACAGCCATACAGTTGCAGTGTTCACCTCTTTGTCGCACAGTCTTGGGGAAAGGTTCAAAAAAACTTTGCGCCGCTGAATTTTTTTGAACCCTCGCTCGGTGCGGTGCGACAAATCTAGCGAGGTGGGGCGTAACTCTGCGCCTCCCCATCCCGACAGGAGATACCACGTGATTAACGCACTGCAGTTCCTTCGCCAAGTTGTGATCATCAGCCTTCTGTTCGTTCTGGTAGGGTGCGCGCCTTTGACGACTTCCCCCGACAAAAACGACACGAATGTGGTCGGGCAGCGCAAAGTCATCGCGCTTGTCCCGGATGCGCAAGCAACCGAAGGCATGCGCGCAGCAGGGCTTTCAGGTGGCTATCAACTTCTGGATGTAACGGATCTGGCGGGGCTTGATCTTACGATGCTGACCTTTCGGATGCCTGACGGCATCACCGGACCACAAGCAATCGCCGCGCTTGAAGCGGCAGTGCCCACCTCAACCGTTGGCATCAATCACGCCTACCGCCTCCAGCAATCCAGCAGTGCCGCGCAAGAGCTGGATTATGCCAACGCAATGATGCGATGGCGCACAGATGGGTGTCGTGCACAGGTGCCGGTGGGTGTGATCGACACCGGGATCGATACCACCAGCCCGGCTTTGGACGGCGCGCGCATCGTGACGCGCGCGTTCTTTGAAGGTCGCGCCGCACCGGCTGCGCATGGTACGGATGTCGCCTCTGTTCTGGCCAATCCCAGCCGCCTGAAAGACGTCACGATCTACGGCGCAAACGTGTTCGGGCAGCAAGACGCGCTGGGGCTGAAGGCGGGTGCGGATGCACTGGTGCGCGCACTTGACTGGCTGGCGGAGGAAGACGTCCGCTTCGTCAATCTCGCCCTCGCCGGTCCTTACAACAAACTGCTCGACCTTGCCGTGGAACGTTCGGTGGACCGTGGGTTGATCCTTGTGGCAGCTGTGGGCAACGACGGGCCGAACGTTGATCCTTTGTATCCCGCAGGTTTTGACGGGGTGATCGCCGTGACTGCAGTAGACGCCGACGGACGAATCTACCGCAACGCGGTGCGTGGCCCGCATGTGGATATCGCCGCGCCCGGTGTGGACATTCTTGTGCCATCCGGGGGCAGCGTTCGGTTCGTGACCGGTACGTCGATCGCGACCCCCTTGATCACGGCCCGGCTGGCGGCTGATCCGACACTTGCAAATGCGCGCAGTGTTTCGGACGTGCGCAAGCGTCTGGCCGCAACCAGCGCGGAACTGGGCCGTTCAGGGCGCGACCCGGTCTACGGACACGGCCTCGCCCTCGCCGAAGACATCTGTGGCGATTGATATCTGTCCGCCGTCATAACGACTGGAGGGTTACATGCACTCCGCCAGCGCCGTTGCGAGATTTCCGATCAGCGCGGGATAAAGCGCCGGTCCGGGTTCGAGGTCTGACCCAAGCGGATCAATTATGCCCGTTTTCGCCTGCGTGCCATCGAGAACGGTCGCAACAAGACCTGAGTTGAATTGCGGCTCGGTCAGAACACAATCGACGGCTTGTTCTGCGATCCGGCCTTGAATCTCGGCAATCCGTGCCGGGCTGGGGTCTGAGGCATCACTCAGTGAAATCGCGCCTGCTGCCGGGAAGTCGAAATCCGCTTCGAAATACTGATAGGCGTCATGAAAAACGATGAACTCACCACCGCGCACTGGTGCAAGCGTGGCATTCACCTCATCAATGAGCGTTTCCATTTCCGCGCGTCCCGCAGCCGCGTTCGCAAAGTAGATGCTGGCATTATCAGGGTCAGCCGCGGACAGCTGCCCTGCTATTACGTTCAGCCAGTTTCGTGCGTTTTGAGGCGACAGCCATGCGTGCGGATCATGCTCCCCGTGCGCGTGATCCTCATGCCCTGCGTCCTTGTGGCCATGATCATCATGCGCGTCCTCGGCGTGATCATGGTCTTTGTGCGCGTGTTCTGCGTGATCTTCGTCACCGTGATCGTCGTGGTCATCGTGATCTGCGTGGTCATCGTGATCATGCGCCTCAAACAACGCGCTCTCGCGGAATTCCAATGCAATTGTACCCGGCGCATCAAGCAATTCGCTCACCACCGCATCAGACGCAAGTGTCTCAAGGGTGTCGGTGAGCCATGGCGTAAGACCGGGGCCAATCCAGAACACGAGGTCGGCATCCTGCAGCGCTGCCGCTTCGGAGGGGCGCAGGCTATACTCATGCGGGCTTGCACCGGACTGAACGATGAGGTCGGGCGCGCCGACACCCTCCATCACCCGCGCGACAAGAGAGTGAACCGGCGCAATATCAACGGCGACCCGGGGTGCCTGTGCAGAAGCGGCCCCCCCAATCAGCGCGGCTGTGAGGGAGAGAGCAAGACGCATTCTGGACATCGGTAATTCCATGTGATTATATAACATTACAGCTGAGATAAATAAAATGTAATAACATGACAAGTGATTCGACGCATAACGGTACTGGCGGCCCGCTGGGGTTTGCGCTTCATGATCACGATGTCTGTGTGAGTGACACGCTGGCAGCGGCAGAAGCGCGCTGCGCCGCGGACGGGCTTCGGTTTACGCCTGTGCGCCGCAAGGTTCTGGAGATTTTACTGCAGGAGCACCGCGCTCTTGGTGCCTATGCAATCCTTGACCGCTTGCGCGAAGACGGGTTTGGCTCGCAGCCACCTGTTGCTTACCGGGCGTTGGATTTTCTGGTCCTGAACGGTCTGGCCCACAAGATTGAGCAGTTGAACGCCTTTATCGCATGCGTCCACCCCAGCGAAGCGCACACACCCGCCTTCATGATCTGCCGTCTGTGCGACGCGGTGGCCGAAACACACTCATCCCCTGCAAAAGGCGCGTTGGGGGACGCCGCACGCGCCACGGGCTTTCGGATAGAACGGACCATCGTCGAAGCAGAAGGCGTTTGCCCGACCTGCGCCGAAAAGGCAGATGTATGAGCCTGGTTGATGTTGAAGAGCTCAGCGTCCGCTACGGTGCCAGAACGGTTTTGTCGCGCGTCTCCCTGAACATCGCACCGGGGGAGATCGTGACCATCGTCGGCCCAAACGGTTCAGGTAAAACCAGCCTGTTGCGGGCAATTATCGGCGCGGTGAAGCCGTTTCAGGGTCGCGTCACTCGGGGTCCCGGCGTCACATTGGGATATGTCCCGCAAAAGCTGCATATCGACGAAACGCTCCCAATCACGGTCTCTAGGTTTCTGAAGCTTCCCGGTGGCGTGGAGTCTGCAGACATAGATCAGGCGCTGGCGCAGGCCGGGGTGCGGGATTTGTCCAAATCGCAGTTGTCTCAACTCTCGGGCGGGCAATTTCAGCGGGTGATGCTGGCACGCGCACTGATTGGAAAACCTGATCTGCTGCTTCTGGATGAGGCCACGCAAGGGCTGGATCAACGCGGCTCGGCCTCCTTTTACCAACAGATCGAAAGCGTGCGTCAGGAAACGGGATGTGCCGTTTTGATGATCAGCCATGAATTGCATGTCGTGATGAGCGCCTCTGACCGCGTGATTTGCCTGAATGGGCACGTCTGCTGCGAAGGCACACCGGCAGTGGTGGCATCCGCGCCGGAATACCGCGCGCTGTTTGGTTCGGGAACCGGCGGCGCATTGGCGCTTTACCGGCATGAACATGACCACGAACATGACCACAAAGACGGGTGCGATCACGAACAGGCAAAACACGACCGAACAGAGGCCGCTGAGTAATGCTGGATGATTTCATGGTACGCGCTGCCTTGGCCGGGATCGGCGTGGCCGTTGCCGCAGCCCCTTTGGGATGTTTCGTTGTCTGGCGGCGGATGGCGTACTTCGGCGATGCCACGGCACATGCAGCAATTCTGGGCGTGGCCTTGTCGCTCGCCTTCTCGATGTCGATCTTCATTGGCACCATGGTCGTGGCCTTGCTGATGGCCCTGACGGTCAGCGTATTGTCTGGCCGGGGCTATGCGATGGACACGTTGCTCGGTGTTCTGGCGCATTCAGCCCTTGCCTTTGGGCTGGTTGCCGTGTCGTTTTTGTCCGGCGTACGGATCGACCTGATGGCCTATCTCTTTGGCGATATCCTCGCGGTATCGCGCGGTGACCTCGCGGTGATCTGGGGCGGTGCGGCACTGGTTGTCCTGCTGATCGGTTGGCGTTGGTCGGCCTTGCTCACATCAACGCTGAACGAAGACCTGGCCCATGCAAGCGGGATTGACCCCAAACAAGAACAACTCGTGTTGACGCTGGCATTGGCCATCACCGTCGCCGTTGCGATCAAAGTCGTGGGGGTGCTTCTGATCGCCGCTATGCTGATCATTCCCGCCGCTGCGGCACGTCCCCTGTCACGAACCCCGGAAGGCATGGCCCTTGCCGCTGGTGTAATCGGGACCCTGTCAGCCATCGTGGGGCTGCGTGCCGCCTATGTCTTTGACACGCCGGCAGGCCCGTCAATTGTCTGCGTTGCTGCACTGAGCTTCCTCGCCACGAGCTTGATCAGGAATTTCAGACCCGCAGCGTAAAGCTGATAATCCAATCAAAGCCGGGACTGCGTCACGAAGGATATACCTCCGTAGTCTGCCTTCAACCCGTGATCTTCAAGACTGGTTTGCTGCCGTGGACCTCACATCTCATTGTCCGTCATCGCACCCCGTCGATTGGTGCGATTTCGATCCCGCTGTCATTGTGGTCGACAAGGGCCGGGTGGCTGGGATAGAGAACGCACTGCGCTGAATCAACACATGGGCTGTTTGTGGACCTTTTTATCAAGACCCATCTCAAATATACGGCTCAGCAACCCAGCGATTTGCTTTTGCAGATCGAGGCGCTGTCAGACGTGAATCAGATCTGCAGTCGGACGCGCCTGATCCTGAACAATGACGCGACGCAACAGGAATTGTCCGGCAATGACACCAATGGGACACGCCGCTGGGTGCATTGTGAGGCGCTGTTTGACTGTCGCTACGAAACACAGGTGCGCATTGCGCGACACGAGGCCAACATAGAAGGACTACCCGAAACCCCACGCATGCAGATCCCCGGCGATGTCATCCAATATATGACGCCATCGCGCTATTGTCAGTCTGACCTGTTTTTGGATTTCGTCGCCACGCAGTTCGATGGTTTGACCGGGGGCGCATTGGTCAGCGCCCTCAGCACTTGGGTGAATACGAATTTCACCTACGACAATGGCGTCAGCCACTCGGGAACAACCGCGACGGACAGTTTTGCCAGCCTCTCCGGCGTCTGCCGTGACTATGCTCATGTACTGATTTCTCTGGCGCGCGCGGGTGGCATTCCGGCCCGCTTTGTCAGCGCATATGCCCCTGACGTGGTGCCACAGGATTTTCATGCCGTCGTCGAGGTATATTTGGACGGCGCTTGGCATATCATTGATCCGACGGGAATGGCACAGGCACCGGAGGTTGCGAAAATCTGCGTGGCGCGCGATGCAGCGGACGCGTCGTTCCTGACCTCCTACGGTGCGATAGACCTCAAGGAACAATCGGTAGACGTCATTCGGATGCCTAAATAGGACGCGGTTCCGCGGTGGGTTTACGGAATACCAAGGAATTGATGATTGTGTCCGCGAGGTTTCAGCACTAGATAAACAAGCCGGATGACCGGGTATCTTACCCCTGTTTTGGATCACAAATGACCTACTGTGTCGGCCTGCGTTTACGCCGTGGCCTCGTTTTCATGTCGGATACCCGCACCAACGCCGGTGTGGATAACTTTTCGACCACCAAAAAGATGTTCACCTGGGAAGTGCCGGGGGAACGTGTGATCACTCTCATGACCGCTGGCAATCTGGCGACGACGCAGGCGCTGATCAGTTTGCTGGAAGAGCGGTCCAAGACTCCATCTGAACGCAGCCCATCGATCCTTGAGCGGCCCACCATGTTCGAGGTTGCGCGTCTGGTCGGTGCGACCCTGAAAGAAGTGATCGCAGACACCACGGGCGCCGGTCCGGCGGCCTCCTCCCGCTTTAAAGCGTCAGTGATTGTGGGCGGGCAGGTCAAAGGCGGCCTGCCAACGCTATTCTTGATCTATCCCGAAGGTAATTTCATCGAGGTGACGGAAGACGCACCGTTTTTCCAGATCGGTGAAGCAAAATACGGCAAACCAATCCTCGTGCGCGCCTATGATCCCGATCTGAGTTTCGAGGACACGATCCGGCTTTTGATGGTCTCATTCGATTCGACCATCAAGGCGAACCTGTCGGTGGGCTTGCCGCTTGATCTGCAAATCTACGCAAACGACAGCTTCACGATCGAAGAACAGTCCCGGGTTGAAGCGGATGACGCCTATTATCAGTCGATTTCCGAGAGCTGGGGCGACGCGTTGCGCAACGCATTGATGGATTTACCACCCTATAAACGCGCCTGAAAAACTCTGTTCGGAATTTCTACGCCAGCGGCCTTTGGGCGGAAGCCTGACAGACACAGTGTTCAGGGCAGCAAAATCTATACATGGATGGTGATGCTGCTCACCTAAAACTCGAGTGAGGCGACCCGAGAACTATTGGAATTGGTATCAAAGCGTCTAATGGGACGCGCATGCTGGTGAACAACCAACCCCACCTGCAGGAAAACGCGCGCATAATATAGATGATTTGGCAGGGGCTGAGGGACTCGAACCCACGACCCTCGGTTTTGGAGACCGATGCTCTACCAACTGAGCTAAACCCCTATGCCAATGCTTCGATAGAATTTCATCTACGCAAGGTCAAGCAGATATGAAAGTTAATCGGTTTGCCTATGTCAATTACGGCTTTTACCACTTGATAGATTCCACGTTGATTTCAAAAATCCACAGGCTGGACTACTTCGACATTTCAGTCGGCGACCGTATTGAGCCTTCCAACCCGATCGCCGTCTTATCTAATCTTACAGTGAGTTCGTTTTCAGGACACAATGTACGTAAACGAAGCACCATTGCCACGATCTCTGCTGCCCTGAACTTTGTTTCCCTCCAAAACTAGCAGCTGGCAATCTTCGGGCGAAGGACCACGTGGTCCTTGAGACAAAGTCCGACAAAAGAACCCATCTTTCATAACATATGTACCCGCCAGTGGCTTGCCATCCCAAGACCCTTCGATTGTTCCGTCAGCAAGTATTTGAATGCTCTGCCCGGGTTGGAGCGTCAGGGTTTTGCCTGTTATCGCTGCCATATCGCTTTGTGTCGCTAGCTGCATGGCGTTTGGTGTGGCCGTCGTCACAGTAGTGTTCGTTGTGGTCTGGCATGCCGACAAAGTCGCCACTGCCGCAAATGCTGCAATCAGGGTTCTCATTTCAAAATTTCCTTACTTCAATGTTGAATAGTGGAACCCTAGGCATCAGAAATTTTTCAGTCAAATTATTTCACTTTCAGTGCCAAACCACGTGCAGCATGGAGTTTTTGGGTGCGAACAACAAAAAAGTAAAAAGGCCGCAGCTAAGAGCTGCGGCCTTTAGGTGTTTCGGTGACCATAGGGGAAGTATCTGCAAGGTCGTTGATCTGGTTGGTCAACCGCCTAAGGTGCTACTCCCTATGTCAAAAATTACTCCGTAATCTTTGACACGACGCCGGCGCCGACGGTGCGGCCGCCTTCGCGGATCGCGAAGCGCAGGCCCTGCTCCATCGCGATTGGCGCGATCAGTTCAACACCAAAGGACACGTTGTCGCCCGGCATGACCATCTCAGTGCCCTCGGCCAGCTGAACCGTGCCCGTCACATCCGTTGTGCGGAAGTAGAACTGGGGGCGATAGTTCGCAAAGAACGGCGTGTGGCGGCCGCCCTCGTCCTTGGTGAGGATATAGGCCTCGGCTTCGAACTTGGTGTGTGGCTTGACCGAACCCGGCTTGCACAGAACCTGACCACGCTCAACCGCTTCACGGTCGATACCGCGCAGCAATGCGCCGATGTTGTCGCCGGCTTCACCGCGATCCAGCAGCTTGCGGAACATCTCAACACCCGTACATGTTGTGGTCTGGGTGTCCTTGATCCCCACGATCTCGATGTTGTCGCCAACATTGATCACGCCACGCTCAACACGGCCCGTCACAACAGTCCCGCGACCGGAAATCGAGAACACGTCCTCAACCGGCATCAGGAACGGCTGGTCAATCGCACGCTCAGGCGTCGGGATGAACTCATCCACGGCGGCCATCAGCTTGCGGATCGCCTCTTCGCCGATCTCTGGATCACGCCCTTCCATCGCCGCCAGCGCGGAGCCGGGGATCACAGGAATGTCGTCGCCCGGATAGTCATAGGAAGACAGCAATTCGCGGATTTCCATCTCGACCAGCTCGAGCAGTTCCTCGTCGTCGACCTGATCCACTTTGTTCATGAAAACAACCATCGTCGGGATGCCAACCTGGCGGCCCAAGAGGATGTGCTCGCGCGTCTGGGGCATCGGGCCGTCAGCCGCGTTCACAACCAGGATCGCGCCGTCCATCTGCGCCGCACCGGTGATCATGTTCTTGACGTAATCCGCGTGACCGGGGCAATCCACGTGCGCGTAGTGACGCGCTTCGGTTTCATACTCAACGTGCGCTGTCGAGATCGTGATCCCGCGGGCTTTCTCCTCAGGCGCGCCATCAATCTGGTCATACGCCTGAAAATCACCAAAATACTTCGTAATCGCAGCCGTCAGCGTCGTCTTGCCGTGGTCAACGTGACCAATCGTGCCAATGTTAACATGCGGTTTATTACGTTCAAACTTTGCCTTTGCCATGATGGCCTCCTTAGATATTCATTTGGGTTGTCGATCAACCCGGTGTTGGTACTTGCCGCCCCGGCAGGGGCGACCAAATTAAGCGAATTTTGCCTGAATCTCGTCGGAGATATTCTGTGGCACGGGGTCATAGTGATCGAATTGCATCGTAAACTGCGCCCGACCCGAAGACATGGACCGCAGAGTGTTGATATACCCGAACATGTTGGCAAGCGGCACAAAGCAATCGATCGCAATCGCATTGCCCCGTGGTTCCTGACCGGACACCTGACCCCGGCGTGAGGTAAGGTCACCAATGATGCCACCAGTGTATTCTTCCGGTGTAACCACTTCCACTTTCATGATCGGCTCAAGCAGCTTTGCGCCCGCTTTTTTCATGCCCTCGCGCATGCCCATCCGTCCTGCAATTTCAAACGCAAGAACAGAGGAGTCAACGTCGTGGAATTTCCCGTCGATCAGAGCGACCTTGAAGTCGATCACAGGGAAACCCGCCAGCGGACCAGAATCCATCACCGATTTAATGCCTTTTTCGACACCCGGAATGTATTCTTTCGGAACCGAACCACCAACGATGCGGGATTCAAACGAATAGCCTTCGCCCGCTTCGGTTGGCGACAGGATCATCTTGACCTCAGCAAATTGACCGGACCCACCCGATTGCTTCTTGTGGGTGTAAACCACTTCGGCTTCGCGAGAAATCGTCTCACGATACGCAACCTGTGGCGCACCGATGTTTGCTTCGACTTTGAACTCACGCTTCAGGCGATCAACGAGGATATCCAGATGGAGTTCACCCATGCCCTTCATGATCGTTTGACCGGATTCGATATCTGTTTCCACACGGAAAGACGGATCTTCCGCAGCCAGACGTGCAAGACCCTGAGACATCTTCTCTTGGTCAGCCTTGGTTTTTGGCTCAACCGCGATCTCGATCACCGGATCCGGGAACGTCATCGTTTCCAGAACAACCGGATCGTTTACGGCACACAGGGTATCGCCTGTTGTGGTATCCTTCAGACCCGCAAGCGCGATGATGTCACCGGCGAACGCCTCGTCAATCTCTTCACGGTTGATGGAGTGCATCATCATCATGCGACCAACGCGTTCTTTTTTGCCTTTGGTCGAGTTCAAAAGAGTATCACCCTTTTTCATCTGACCCGAGTAGATGCGTGTGAACGTCAACGAACCGACGAAGGGGTCGTTCATGATTTTGAATGCAAGACCCGAAAACGCCATGTCATCGTCCGCCCGACGCGGGATATCACGGGTTTCTGTCTCATCACCAGGCTTGAAGCCCATGTAGTCGACGACGTCCAGCGGGCTGGGCAGGTAGTCGATAACCGCGTTCAACAGCGGCTGAACACCCTTGTTTTTAAAGGCTGAGCCGCACAGCACCGGAATGAACTTGATTTCCAGCGTGCCCTGACGGATCAGTTTGCGCAGCGTGTCCACATCTGGCTCTGCACCATCCATGAGGTAATTTTCCATGGCATCGTCGTCCATCTCGACCGCAGTCTCGATGAGTTTGGCGCGCCATTCGTCGGCTTGTTCTTTCAGGCTGTCGCGGATCGGTTTCTTGACCCAGCTCGCGCCAAGGTCTTCGCCTTCCCAGACCCATTCTTCCATGGTCACGAGGTCAATCATGCCTTCGAGCTCGGTCTCTGCACCGATTGGAATCTGGATAGGGGCCGGGATCGCACCGGTGCGGTCCTGAATCATTTTCACACAGTTGAAAAAGTCAGCGCCAATCTTGTCCATTTTATTGACGAACACAATGCGCGGGACTTTGTACCGGTCGGCCTGACGCCAAACGGTTTCGGTCTGCGGCTCGACACCAGCATTTGCGTCCAAAACGGCAACCGCGCCGTCAAGTACCGCCAGCGAACGCTCAACTTCGATGGTGAAGTCAACGTGGCCGGGTGTGTCGATGATGTTCATGCGGTATTTCGTGTCAGAAGTCGCCTCTGCTGTGGGCTCTTCCTGACGCTGCCAGAACGTGGTGGTCGCAGCGGATGTGATGGTGATCCCGCGTTCCTGCTCCTGCTCCATCCAGTCCATGGTTGCGGCGCCATCGTGCACCTCACCAATGTTGTGGGATTTGCCGGTGTAAAACAGAATACGTTCGGAACAGGTTGTTTTGCCGGCATCAATATGGGCCATGATGCCAAAGTTACGGTACCGGTTGAGCGGATAGTCGCGTGCCATGGGGCTGCTTCCTCGAGATATCTAAAAACGGTTAAACGCGCCCCCAGACGGGGCGCGACTTGGCGGGGGAACCCGCCCGGTTTACCAGCGGTAGTGGCTGAACGCTTTGTTCGCGTCTGCCATTTTATGCGTGTCTTCGCGCTTTTTCACGGCAGTACCGCGAGACTGAACAGCATCCATCAGTTCGCCTGCAAGGCGCTCTTCCATGGTGTTCTCATTGCGCGAACGGGCGGCTTTGATCAACCAGCGAATGGCCAGCGCCTGACGACGCTCAGGGCGCACTTCGACGGGCACCTGATAGGTGGCACCACCGACACGGCGCGAGCGCACTTCGACGGAGGGCTGGATGTTGTCCAGCGCTTCGTGGAACACCTCGATTGGTGCGCGCTTGATCTTGGTTTCAACGCGCGTCAGGGCGTTGTAAACGATGGTTTCTGCGATCGACTTTTTGCCGTCGATCATCAGGTTGTTCATGAATTTTGTCAGAACCAGATCACCATATTTGGCGTCGGGCAGGACTTCGCGTTTTTCGGCTGCGTGGCGACGGGACATATCGTATTCCTCTTACTTCGGACGCTTCGCGCCGTATTTCGAACGGCGTTGCTTACGGTCTTTGACGCCTTGGGTATCCAGAACACCACGCAGAATGTGGTAACGGACACCCGGAAGGTCTTTGACACGACCGCCACGGATCAGAACCACGGAGTGTTCCTGAAGGTTGTGGCTTTCGCCCGGAATGTAGCTGATGACCTCAAAGCCATTGGTCAGACGAACCTTTGCAACTTTACGCATCGCAGAGTTGGGCTTTTTGGGTGTGGTTGTGTAAACGCGCGTGCAAACGCCGCGCTTTTGCGGGCACTCTTGCAAGTGCATCGATTTGGATCGTTTGATTTTAGGCTGCCGCGGTTTGCGGATCAGCTGTTGGATCGTTGGCATTCCGGCTTTATCCCCGTGTTGCTCACATATGTGTGCACGGGACGGCCCCGTGCGGTTTCAATTTTACACGGCTCACGCGTCCATGAGCCGCCCCTTGCGCAAAAAGCGCGTTTATTTCTTGTCGCAAGACCGCGCGACAACAAAAAAACCGCCTCCGCTTCCGTACCGAGGAAACGACGCGGTGGGTTAACAGAGGATCGGGCCGATAGGGGGCCGGATCGTGACCACTTTAGTATGATGTCAGTGCAGGCAAGCGTAATTCCTGCTCCGAGATAGCGCGCGTATAAAAGGAGTCGCCAAGGGTGTCAACAGCTTGCCTGAAACGGCGCACATGTTCCGGTGACGCTGCGAAATCGACCTGTCCTTAGTGGGCGGCCATCAACTGGCGTTCCCGGTAAAAGGTGAACAACCCCGTTGCCACGATAAGACCCGCCCCGAAAAAGGTCAGCGGCGTGGGCCAGTCCCCAAAAAACGTCCACCCCAACAGCAGCGCCCATATCAGCCCCGTATATCTGAACGGCGCGATGAAAGACACATCCCCCGCCCGCATCACCTGAACCGAAAAGAAATAGCCGCCTATAATGAACAGAGCGGCCGCGAAAACCATACCGCCCAGTTGCGGCGTCACGGGTGCCCATTCAATGAACAGGCAAGCAAAACCTGATGTCACCAAGACTGAAAATGACGCGGCAAACGTGACCAGCAGCGAAGGGACGCGCGCAGACATGCACCTTGTAGAAAGATCGCGCACCGTTACGCAGATAACGGCAAGCAGAGCCAAAATCGACCAGATCGAAAACCCATCCGCGCCGGGGCGCACAATCAGCAGCATGCCAATGAATCCAACGCCGATGGCTGCAAACCGACGCCAGCCGACGGCTTCTCGCAAAAACAGCGCCGATCCGAGCGTCAGCATCAGCGGCAGCATTTGCAGGATAGCGGTCGCGTTAGCCAGCGGCATATTCAACAGCGCCGTCACAAAGAACACTGCTGCCGCCACCTCAGCCGCCGACCGGACACCAATCAGTACCCAGTCACGCCGCGATACATCAAACTGCCAAGCCTTGTTTCCATGTGCTAAAAAGCCAATAAAAACAGTGGATAGAACACCACGCAGAAAAAGAAGCTGGAAAAGCGGCAAGTCCCCATCGGTGGCCTTCAGGAATGCATCGTTCAGCGTAAAGCAAGCCATGGACGCGATCATGAGTAAGGCGCCATTCATGTTTGCCGACATCAATTCAGATCCTGGACTGTAGGTTTAAGGGGCTTCGCGTCGCGAAATGGCGTCAAAATTGACCGGCAACTACCATGTATGAGAAAATACCCTTTTGTACAAAATGAAAAGCCCCCACCGGTATGATCCGATGAGGGCCTCTCTATTTCATGAGCCGCAGTCTTAGTCCCGGCTGTCTTCCTCGTGATGCACTGGCTGATCAAAGACGTCGCCACCCACCATATCGTCCACCACAGGTGCTGCGAGGGCCGCTGCCGCTTCTGCTTCTTCACGGCGTGCTTCGATCACAACATTGTCGCGATCCTGAGCCACACGACGCATTTTCATGGTCGCGCCACCAGTCCCGGCTGGGATCAGGCGACCCACGATGACGTTTTCTTTCAGACCGACCAGCTTGTCTTTCTTACCTTGCACAGAGGCTTCCGTAAGAACACGCGTGGTTTCCTGGAAGGACGCCGCAGAAATAAAGCTGCGGGTCTGCAACGACGCCTTGGTGATCCCCAGCAGGATCGGTTCGCCCTTTGCGGGGCGGCCGCCTTTGCTCAGCGCTTTTTCGTTCGCCTGATCAAACTCCTGCTTGTCGACATGTTCGCCCTTGAGCAGCGTGGTGTCCCCAGATTCCTGGATTTCCCACTTCTGCAGCATCTGACGCACGATGACTTCGATGTGCTTGTCGTTGATCTTTACGCCTTGCAGACGGTAGACATCCTGCACTTCGTCGATCATGTAATCCGCCAGCGCTTCGACACCCATAATGGCAAGAATGTCATGCGGCGCCGGATTACCGTCCATGATGTAGTCGCCCTTCTGGACAAAGTCACCTTCCGCAACCGGGATGTGCTTGCCCTTGGGCACCATGTATTCGACCTTGTGATCCGGATCTTCGGAGGACTCAATCGCGATACGGCGTTTGTTCTTATAGTCCTTGCCGTAGCGCACATAGCCATCGATTTCCGCAATGATAGCGTGATCTTTGGGGCGACGTGCCTCAAAGAGTTCGGCCACACGTGGCAAACCACCGGTGATGTCCTTGGTCTTGGCACCCTCACGCGGGATACGCGCAACCACATCGCCCGCCTTGATCTCGGTTTGGTCCTCAATGGACAGAACCGCATCAACGGACATCGGATAGGTCACCGGATTGCCCGCATCGTTGCGTACAGGTTCCCCATCGGCATCTACCAGAATGATTTCAGGCTTCAGCTCGTTGCCCTTGGTCGCGGAACGCCAGTCGATCACGATCTTCTGTGTCATGCCGGTTGCATCATCGGTCTCATCCTTGATGGCGATCCCGGACACGAGGTCCACGAATTTCGCCATGCCGGATTTTTCCGCAATGATCGGCAACGTGTAGGGATCCCATTCAAAGAGCTTGTCGCCGCGCACCACTTTTTGGCCTTCGGTAACAAACAGCTTTGTACCATACCCTACTTTGTGGCTGGCACGCTCCTCCCCATTATCATCATGAATGATGAGTTTCATGTTCCGACCCATGACCATGATCTCGCCCGCCTCGTTTTCGAGCGTTTGAGCATTGTCAAAGACAACTTTGCCGGAATGGCTTGCCTCGAGGAAGGACTGCTGCCCACCCTGTGCAACACCGCCAATGTGGAACGTCCGCATGGTCAACTGTGTACCCGGTTCACCAATGGACTGTGCCGCGATGATGCCGACAGCCTCACCAGAATTGACCATCGTACCGCGTGCGAGGTCACGACCATAGCACATGGCACAAACGCCCTCTTCGGCCTCACAGGTCAGCGGGCTTCTGATCCGCGCCGATGCGACACCTGCTTCTTCAACAGAATCCGCCATGCGTTCGTCGATCAAAGTACCAGAGGCAATGATCACCTCATCCGTGCCCGGACGCACGATATCCTCGGCCACGACACGGCCCAGAATACGTTCGCTCAGCGACGACACAACTTCACCATCGTTCACAGCAGCGACGGCTGTGATTGACGTTTCGGTGCCACAATCGCGCATGCGCACGATGCAGTCCTGTGCAACATCAACCAATCGCCGCGTCAGATAACCGGAGTTCGCCGTTTTCAAAGCAGTATCCGACAGACCCTTCCGCGCGCCGTGCGTGGAGTTGAAGTACTCAAGAACGGTCAGACCTTCCTTAAAGTTGGAAATGATCGGCGTTTCGATGATGTCGCCGTTCGGCTTGGCCATCAGGCCGCGCATCCCGCCGAGCTGTTTCATCTGTGTCACCGATCCACGCGCACCGGAGTGTGCCATCATATAGACCGAGTTCGGTTCCATTTCGGAGCCGTCCACGTCCGTCTGGCTGGCCGAGATAGAGCCCATCATCGCGTCCGTGACCTTGTCGTTACACTTAGACCAGGCATCGACCACTTTGTTGTACTTCTCGCCCTGAGTGATCAGACCGTCCATGTATTGCTGTTCGAAATCCTTAACCTGGTCGCGCGTCTCACCGACGATCGGCCATTTGGTATCGGGGATCAGCATGTCGTCCTTGCCAAAGGAAATCCCGGCTTTGAACGCTTCCCGGAAACCCATGGTCATGATGTGGTCACAGAAAATGACGGATTCCTTCTGACCGCAATAACGGTAGACGGTGTCGATGATCTGCTGCACTTCTTTCTTACGCAGCAAACGGTTGACCAACTCGAACGGTGCCTTGGCATTGAGCGGCAACAGCGCGCCAAGACGGATCCGGCCCGGTGTCGTGTCAAACCGCTGCATCACTTCGAGACCATTCTCGTCGATCTGTGTGATCCGCGCGGTGATCTTGGAATGCAAATGGACCACCCCGGCGTCAAGCGCATGCTGCACTTCTTCGACGGAGCCAAAGACCATCCCTTCGCCCTTCATGCCCGCACGCTCAAGGGTCGTATAATACAGACCCAAGATCATATCCTGCGACGGCACGATGATCGGAGCGCCGTTTGCAGGGGACAGAACGTTGTTCGTGGACATCATCAAAACGCGCGCTTCAAGCTGCGCCTCAAGGCTCAGCGGCACGTGAACGGCCATCTGGTCCCCATCAAAGTCCGCGTTAAAGGCGGAACAGACCAACGGGTGCAGCTGGATCGCTTTGCCTTCAATCAGCACGGGTTCAAACGCCTGAATGCCCAAACGGTGCAACGTCGGCGCACGGTTCAGCATCACAGGGTGTTCGCGGATGACCTCGTCGAGGATATCCCAAACTTCGGGACGTTCTTTTTCGACCAGCTTTTTCGCCTGCTTCACAGTCGAAGAAAGCCCTTTGGCCTCAAGTCGCGAATAGATGAACGGCTTGAACAGTTCGAGCGCCATCTTTTTGGGCAGACCACATTGGTGCAGCTTGAGTTCGGGACCGGTCACGATGACCGAACGACCCGAGAAGTCGACACGTTTGCCCAAAAGGTTTTGACGGAAGCGGCCTTGTTTACCCTTCAGCATGTCAGACAGCGATTTCAGCGGACGCTTGTTGGCACCCGTGATCACACGGCCGCGACGGCCATTGTCAAACAGCGCATCGACAGATTCCTGCAACATCCGCTTTTCGTTACGCACAATGATATCAGGTGCGCGCAATTCGATCAGACGCTTGAGACGGTTGTTCCGGTTAATCACCCGACGGTAAAGATCGTTGAGGTCGGAGGTCGCAAAACGACCGCCATCCAGTGGTACCAGCGGGCGCAGTTCAGGCGGAATCACAGGGATCACGGTCAGAACCATCCACTCCGGGCGGTTGCCGGATTCGAGGAAAGATTCCACGACCTTCAGGCGCTTGATGATCTTCTTGGGCTTCAGCTCACCTGTGGCTTCTTTCAGATCAGCACGCAACTGGTCTGCTTCGGCTTCCAGATCAATCGCGGCCAGCATTTCGCGGATCGCTTCGGCACCGATGTTGGCGGTGAAAGCGTCCATGCCATAGATGTCTTGCGCATCCATATACTCTTCTTCGGTCATCATCTGACCGTAGGTGAGTTCTGTCAGACCCGGTTCGATCACCACGTAGTTTTCGAAATACAGCACGCGTTCCAGATCACGCAGTGTCATGTCCAGCATCAGACCGATGCGCGACGGCAGCGATTTCAGGAACCAGATATGCGCAACCGGCGAGGCAAGCTCGATGTGGCCCATCCGCTCACGGCGCACTTTTTGCAGCGTGACTTCCACACCGCATTTCTCGCAGACAACGCCGCGATATTTCATGCGCTTGTATTTACCGCAGAGGCATTCGTAATCCTTGATCGGGCCAAAGATACGCGCACAGAAAAGACCGTCCCGCTCAGGCTTGAACGTCCGGTAGTTGATTGTTTCGGGTTTCTTGATCTCACCGAAAGACCAAGACAAGATCCGCTCTGGCGATGCCAGAGAGACCTTGATCTCGTCGAAAGTCTTAACCGGTGCAACGGGGTTGAACGGGTTGTTTGTCAGTTCCTGGTTCATTTTCAAATCCTTGAAAGGGGAGCGTTGGGAGTGAGGTGACGGGGCTTAGCCCGTCACTCGTCTTCCTCCGCGTCCAGGAGTTCCATATTGAGGCCGAGGCCACGGACTTCTTTGACCAGAACGTTAAAGCTCTCGGGCACGCCCGCTTCAAAGTTGTCCTCGCCCTTGACGATGCTTTCATAGACTTTCGTCCGTCCGGCCACGTCGTCCGACTTCACGGTCAGCATTTCCTGCAGGGTGTATGCAGCGCCGTAAGCTTCGAGCGCCCAGACCTCCATTTCCCCAAACCGCTGACCACCGAACTGCGCTTTACCGCCCAAGGGTTGCTGGGTGACCAGCGAGTATGGACCGGTTGAGCGCGCGTGGATTTTGTCATCCACAAGGTGGTGCAGTTTCAGCAGGTATTTGACACCCACGGTCACCGGGCGGGCAAACTGCTCACCTGTGCGACCATCAAAGAGCACCGACTGACCGGATGTATCAAAGCCCGCGCGGGTCAGCGCATCGTTCACATCCGCCTCTTTCGCGCCGTCAAAGACCGGCGTTGCAATCGGCACACCGCGTGTGACATTGCCTGCCGCCTCGATGAGCGTGTCCTCATCCATGCCAACAATGCCTTCGTCATAGACATCTTGACCATAGGCAAGGCTGAGCGCGTCACGCACAGGTGTCAGATCGCCAGAACGACGGTATTCCTGCAGCGCCTCATCCACATTTACACCGAGACCGCGCGCGGCCCAGCCCATATGTGTTTCAAGGATCTGACCCACGTTCATACGAGATGGAACGCCGAGCGGGTTCAGACAGAAATCAACCGGTGTCCCGTCGCCAAGGAACGGCATGTCTTCCATGGGAACAACTTTGGAGATAACACCCTTGTTCCCGTGACGACCGGCCATTTTATCGCCCGGCTGCAGCTTGCGCTTTACCGCCACAAAGACCTTGACCATCTTCATCACGCCCGGGGGCAGATCATCGCCACGGCGGACTTTTTCAACCTTGTCCTCAAAGCGCGCATCAAGCGTGCGTTTCTGGATTTCGTACTGCTCGTTCAGGGCTTCAACGACTTGTGCATCCGCCTCATCCTTGAGCGCCAATTGCCACCACTGACCACGCGGGAGCATTTGCAGCAGATCATCAGTGATCTCAGCGTTGGAGGAGACACCTTTCGGCCCCTTCACCGCCACCTTACCCATGATGGTAGACTTGAGACGCGCGTAGATGTTGCGATCAAGGATCGCCATTTCATCGTCACGGTCACGGGCCAGACGTTCGACTTCTTCCCGCTCGATCTGCAGCGCACGTTCGTCTTTTTCCACACCGTGGCGGTTGAACACGCGCACTTCGACGACGGTGCCGAAGTCACCCGGTTTGACGCGCAATGACGTATCCCGCACATCCGACGCTTTCTCACCAAAGATGGCGCGCAGAAGTTTTTCTTCTGGCGTCATCGGGCTTTCACCCTTCGGTGTGATCTTGCCCACGAGAATATCGCCCGGCTCCACATCGGCACCGATGTAGACAATGCCCGCTTCGTCGAGGTTGCGCAGGGCTTCCTCGCCGACGTTCGGGATATCGCGGGTGATTTCCTCTGGCCCCAGCTTGGTGTCACGCGCGGCGACTTCGAATTCCTCGATATGGATCGAGGTAAAGACGTCGTCACGGGCGATCCGCTCGGAGATCAGAATGGAGTCTTCATAGTTGTAGCCATTCCACGGCATGAAGGCGACGACGACGTTCTTGCCGAGCGCCAGTTCCCCCATATCGGTGGACGGACCATCCGCGATCACCTGCCCTTTGAGCACCGTGTCGCCCACCTTCACCAGCGGACGCTGGTTGATGCAGGTGTTCTGGTTGGAGCGCTGGAATTTGCGCATGCGGTAAATGTCCACACCCGCGTCACCCAGTTCCAGATCAGATGTCGCACGAATAACGATACGCTGTGCATCCACCTGGTCGATGATGCCCGCGCGTTTCGCCATGATCGCCGCACCGGAGTCGCGCGCAACCACTTCTTCGATGCCAGTACCCACGAGCGGGGCCTCGGCCTGAAGCAGTGGAACCGCCTGACGTTGCATGTTCGAGCCCATCAAGGCCCGGTTCGCGTCATCGTTTTCGAGGAACGGGATCAGCGAGGCCGCAACAGATACCAACTGTTTGGGCGACACGTCGATCAAATCGACATTCTCGGAGGGTGCCAAGGTATAGTCACCGGACTGACGCGTGCTGACCAGATCGTTTTTGAAACGACCGTCCTCATCCAACTGCGCGTTCGCCTGCGCAACAGTGTGACGCATCTCTTCGGTGGCGGACATATACTGTACTTCGTCCGTTACCATGCGGTTTTCAACCTTGCGGTACGGTGTCTCGATGAAGCCGTATTTGTTCACGCGGGCGAACGTCGCCAGCGAGTTGATCAGACCAATGTTTGGCCCTTCCGGCGTTTCAATCGGGCACATCCGGCCATAGTGGGTCGGGTGCACGTCGCGCACCTCAAAGCCCGCGCGTTCACGTGTCAGACCGCCCGGCCCAAGCGCAGAAAGACGACGTTTGTGCGTCACTTCCGAGAGCGGGTTGGTTTGGTCCATGAACTGGCTGAGCTGCGAGGAACCGAAGAATTCACGCACCGCAGCGGCTGCTGGTTTGGCGTTGATCAGATCCTGCGGCATCACCGTGTCAATCTCAACCGACGACATGCGTTCCTTGATCGCACGCTCCATGCGCAGCAGACCCACACGGTACTGGTTTTCCATCAATTCGCCGACGGACCGCACACGACGGTTGCCGAGGTGGTCGATATCGTCAATGTCACCACGCCCATCGCGCAGGTCTACCAGCGCCTTGATGCAGGCCACAATGTCTTCGCGGCGCAACGTGCGCTGCGTGTCTTCGGCGTCCAGTGCCAGACGCATGTTCATTTTCACGCGGCCAACGGCAGACAGGTCATACCGTTCAGCGTCAAAGAACAATGTGTCAAACAAGGCCGATGCCGCCTCGACGGTGGGGGGCTCGCCCGGACGCATCACGCGGTAAATGTCCATGAGCGCGGTGTCGCGGTTCATGTTCTTGTCCTGCGCCATGGTGTTGCGCATGTAAGGGCCGACATTCACGTTGTCGATGTCCAGCACCGGAATCTCGGTGATCCCTGCTTCGACAAGCTCTTTTGCAGTACCGCCGATCAGCGTGCCGTCTTTATCGTACTCAAGCGTCAGCTCATCGCCAGCCTCGACATAAATCGCGCCGGTCTCTTCGTTGATGATGTCCTTGGCGACAAACTTGCCCGCGATGTGCTCATACGGCAGCAACAATTCGGTCACTTTGCCTTCGTCGATCAGTTTCTTGACCGCGCGCGGCGTGACTTTCTTGCCCTTTTCGAAAAGGATTTCACCGGATGCCGCATCCACCAGATCGTATGTCGGGCGGGTCCCGCGCACGCGATCAGGGAAGAATGGGGCGACCCAGCCTTTGTTCTTCTCAAGCTTGTACGTAATGGTGTTGTAATAAGCGTCCATGATCGCTTCCTGGTCGAGACCCAGCGAATAAAGCAGCGTGGTCACGGGAAGCTTGCGGCGACGGTCAATCCGCGCAAAGACGATGTCTTTTGCGTCGAATTCAAAGTCCAGCCAGGAGCCGCGATAGGGAATGATCCGGCAGGCAAACAGCAGCTTGCCCGACGAATGCGTTTTACCTTTGTCATGATCAAAGAACACACCGGGGGAACGGTGCATCTGGGAAACGATCACACGTTCGGTCCCGTTCACCACAAAGGTCCCATTGGGCGTCATTAAAGGCATATCGCCCATAAAGACGTCTTGTTCTTTGATGTCTTTGACCGATTTTGCACCGGTGTCTTCATCCACATCAAATACGATCAGGCGCAGCGTCACCTTCAGGGGCGCGCTGTAGGTCATGTCACGTTGCTGACACTCCTCGACATCGTATTTGGGCTTCTCGAGCTCGTATTTTACATATTCAAGCACGGAAGTTTCGTTGAAGTCTTTGATCGGAAAGACAGACTGGAACACGCCGGTGATGCCTTCACCGTCGGTCGGCACATCTGCTTCGCCTGAGTTCAAAAACAGATCATATGAGGATTTTTGCACCTCGATCAGGTTCGGCATATCCAATACTTCGCGGATTTTGCCATAATATTTACGTAGACGTTTCTGGCCAAGGAACGATTGAGCCATATTAGGTGTCACCTTTCAGAGTTCTCACCGGTCGAGGACGCCGTCGGGCCACGGCACCTCGCCCATACGAGACGATACGTTTCGGTCTATTCGTGAGCACCGTCCCACCGGTGCCCTCCCGACCATTGAACCGCATCTTGGAAAACGCCCTCATCAAAAGGCCCTTACCAAGACAGGTTGAGCCGGACCTGAAATCTCAGGTCCAGCTCGGTTTTTGTCATCGAAAGCCATGTAGTCCGGCTTCCGAGTGAGGCAACTTAGGCCAGTTCGACTTCGGCGCCAGCTGCTTCCAGCTTGCCTTTGATCTCTTCGGCTTCGGCTTTGTCGCAGCCTTCTTTGATTTTGCCGCCAGCTTCAACCAGGTCCTTGGCTTCTTTGAGGCCCAGACCGGTGATGCCGCGTACTTCTTTGATGACGTTGATTTTCGAAGCGCCTGGGCTTTTCAATACAACGTCAAACTCTGTCTTCTCTTCCTCGGCAGCGCCTGCATCGGCAGGACCGGCCATCATGACAGCGCCACCGGCTGCTGGCTCAATGCCGTATTCGTCTTTGAGGATTGTCTTCAGTTCTTGTGCTTCGAGCAGAGTGAGACCAACGATCTCTTCCGCCATTTTCTTCAGATCAGCCATGTTTTAGCTCTTTCCGTTAACGATATGTGTGTTCCAACGCCGAGTGTTCAACCCAACGCCAATAAGACGATTGCTTAAGCGGCCGCCTTGTCCTCAACAGTGGACAAGATGGATGCGATATTGCTTGCAGGTGCGCCAATGGCCCCGGCGATGTTCGAAGCAGGTGCGCCCAGCATGCCCGCGATAGTAGCAATAAGCTCCTCGCGCGAAGGCATTTTGGACACGGCTTCTACACCGGCGGCGTCCAACGCGTTCTCACCCATTGCGCCGCCGAGAATCACGAATTTTTGATTCTCCTTGGCATAGTCCTGAGCAACCTTGGCCGCGGCCACAGGATCCTCAGAAAAGGTCAGAACGGTCATACCCGTCAGAAGGTCAGCGATGCTTGCGCATGGCTTGCCCTCAAGGGCGATCTTGGCGAGCCTGTTTTTGGCAACACGCACAGACCCACCCGCGTCGCGAGCGCGCGCACGAAGGTCTTGCATTTCAGCAACTGTCAGACCGGCGTAGTGGCTAACCACAACGACACCAGAGCTTTCAAAGATCTGGCCGAGTTCGTCGACCAGCTGTTCTTTTTGTGCTCTATCCACAGTTTCACTCCAATTGTGGTCGGGTTCCCCCGACCGGCTCAGTTTAGAGAAGCGATCTTCTGCCTCTCGTTTCGGGTCCAATTCAGGGTCCCGAGCCATGACCGCCCGAAGGCTTGAATGATCTCGTTTCCCATCTCAGGAAGGAATTATGCGAGGTGACCCCCAAACCCTCCGTCTCGGACAGAAAGCAAGGCCAACGTATTGGCCCTGCCTACCTGACGGGTCGCCCCGCCAAATTCTTATTCGACGTTCGCGTCTTCGACAGCGACTGACACGCCCGGGCCCATGGTCGAGCTCAGCGCGATCTTTTTCATATAGGCCCCTTTGGACCCAGATGGTTTGGCTTTGGACACCGCACTGACAAAGGCGCGGATGTTTTCGACCAGCTTGGCTTCGTCAAAGCTGATTTTGCCAACGCCTGCATGCACGACGCCGCCTTTTTCAGCCTTGAACTGAACTTCGCCGCCTTTTGCCGCTTTCACGGCGGCTTCGACGTCCATCGTCACTGTGCCGACTTTTGGGTTCGGCATCAGGTTACGCGGTCCAAGCACCTTACCCAGACGACCGACGATTGGCATCATGTCCGGTGTCGCAATGCAGCGATCAAATTCGATCTTGCCGCTTTGGACAGTTTCCATCAGGTCTTCTGCGCCAACGATATCAGCCCCAGCCGCCGTTGCTTCATCCGCTTTTGCGCCACGGGCAAATACAGCGACGCGCACGGTTTTACCGGTGCCGTTCGGCAGGCCAACGACGCCACGAACCATCTGGTCAGCATGACGCGGATCAACGCCAAGGTTCATCGCAATCTCAACTGTCTCGTCGAATTTGACCGAGGAATTTGCCTTCATCAGGGCCACGGCTTCTTCGACAGTGACGTTCTCTTTGCCGGCAAATGCCTCACGCGCGGAACGCGCTCTTTTTCCAAGTTTTGCCATCTTACTTCACCTCGATGCCCATGGAACGGGCAGAGCCCAGAATGATCTTCATTGCCGCTTCGATCGACGTGGCGTTCAGGTCTTTCATCTTCGCTTCCGCAATCTCGCGGACCTGCTTGGTGCTCACGTATCCCACGACTTCGCGGGACGGCGTCTTGGCACCAGACGACAGCTTGGCGGCCTTCTTGAGATAATAAGACGCTGGCGGCGTCTTGATATCCATCGTGAAGGATTTGTCCTGATAATAGGTGATCACGGTCGGGCAAGGGGCGCCTTGCTCCATATCTGCGGTCTTGGCGTTGAACGCCTTGCAGAATTCCATGATGTTGATGCCGCGCTGACCCAGCGCCGGACCAACCGGCGGGGATGGGTTTGCTTGCCCGGCGGGCACCTGCAGCTTCATGCTGCCAACGAGTTTCTTGGCCATTGGCCTTCTCCTTTTTCCAACCCTGTCGCATCGCGCTGCTTCAGGTCCTCGGCGGGAAACCCGCCGTTGTTGTCGTGGTCCGGTTCAGATGCCGCGGCACCGTTGCCTCCCACGCCTTACACACGTCAGGTCTGTTTGTTGACCTGCGTGAATTCCAGTTCGACCGGTGTTTCCCGGCCAAAGATCGAAACCGACACCTTCAGGCGCTGGTTCTCATCATCTACTTCTTCGATCATGCCATCGAAGTCCTCAAACGGACCGTCGGCAACCTTGACCTTTTCACCCACTTCAAAGTGGATCAGTGTACGCGGCGCTTCTTCGCCTTCCTGAACACGGTTGAGAATCGCGTTCACTTCCGCATCCCGCATTGGCATAGGGCGACCTTGCGGCCCCAGGAACCCGGTAACGCGGTTGATGGAGTTCACAAGGTGATAGCCCTTGTCCGACATCTCCATGTGCACCAGCACATAGCCCGGCATGAACCGGCGCTCAGTGGTCACCTTCTTGCCGCGCCGCACTTCAATGACCTCTTCAGTTGGAACCAAGACTTCGTCAATCTGGTCTTCCAGCTCCTGCTCGGCCACGGACGTACGGATTTGCTCTGCGATCTTTTTCTCAAAGTTCGACAGGACACTGACCGAATACCACCGCTTTGCCATTTGAACCTTATTCCCTGTCTGCGATCGACACATCAGCGCGCCAATTTTTCTTTTACTATCAAGCCTCTTGGCCGCTATCCCCGAACAGAAAATCGGCGCACAACTCGAATCGCCGCACGCCCCCGCTCAGGTCAGGGTTGCGGGATACTCCGCAAACCTGAATGTTTCAAGGGGATTAATCTGTTTTTTGTGCGGCTCGAAAGACGCCTTACCCGAACATCGTCAAGACAGACTGCAAGCCCCAGCGGATCAAAATATCCACCAAAGCGAAAAATACAGCCGTGAGCGCCGCCAGAATAAAAACCATAACGGTGGTCAGCATGACCTCACGACGCGTTGGCCACACGACTTTGGACACTTCAGCACGAACCTGCTGGATGAACTGGAGCGGATTAGTCGTGGCCATGGGGCACCTTCTTTGTGAGCTAGCTATGGCGATGTAACGGCCAAAGCTACAGAATTCAAGAGACCATTGCGATCAGTCTGCGTTGCCTTTGCCCAACAGGGTCACTGCCCTGTAACAACCGGGTCAAGGACGGCCCGACCAAAGCACAAACGCGCAGATGACGAAGCCTGAAAAAGACGACCGGACAAAGCCACAGAATCAAACTGCCATAGCCTCAGGAAAACCCTTCCATCCGGCACCTTTGCCACGTCGTCGAAAGTCGATACCGTCGTGCGCAAGATATCCGCGCGGCATCTTACGTGATCGGACGGCTATCCATGACCAGCCGCCACACTATCGCTACAATCATTTAATGGCCATCGACTTCACCTAAGTCATTGATTTAGCTTACACGACTGCAGGTTTCAGCGGGCAAACTGGCCATTTTTCAAGCATAACTCGCCCACTGAATCTTGGTGGCTTATGCCAGAAATTTCCCAACAAAAAAGCCGCCTTCAGTTCGCTGAATCGATAGAAGTCCTCACCGATCTCAGCCCTTAGCAACACGGGAAAAATACCCCGCCGTTTCAGTCGGCTGACAACCTCTCTAACTTGAAGACCATACTGCTCCGTAATCCTCGCAGAATGTATGAACCGAGCCATGAAATCGGAAACCACCGCGAGATCAAACTGCGGGATCCGGTGTTCGCCATTGGGACCAAAAACGTAGGCGACAGGCAGGCTCACGTCCTCCGAATTTTGGTCAACCAGATTCCAGCCGACTTCCCTCGGGATTTTCAACGCACCAAAGGCTCCCGTGGGAGATAGACTGGTGGTGAATGCTGAAGCATGCAGCTTCACTTCCGCGGGGTCCATCAGAAGCCCGCCAATTCCTTTCTGACCAGCCAAGCGGACGACACGCTCGAGAAAGCCACCGAGGATCAGATGCACCACGCTAACGGCCGGGACCTTGGCCTTTTCCGCAGCTTTCGAAACCGGCACCAGCTCGCAGTCAGCAACCTCCACCTCAACCGCCCTTGCATGGAGCCTGCCAACCAACATAGCAACTTCTTCACGATCCACTGCTTTCTGGGTGCGTCCGCGCGTTCCGGGCCCTCCACAGTAGATCGGAGTAAGCAGACGATCGACAAAAAGAAAATCTATCAGGGGACGCTTGCAGTTGAGCTGCTTTGGGAGCGAGATGACATGCACGATCCGCTTAACGCACTGCGTCACCTCCCGGCCCTTCTCGACCGGAAAGGCGAAATGGGCAGGAGCATGCTGGGGCACAATATCCGCAGCAACGAGCACACTGCGTAGGGTCCTTGAGTCCAGAATCTGCTCCTTGGCCAAAGACGCGACCGTGTGCAGGCACCGCTCGGCGAGTTCGACACCAAGCATCTTTGTTCCCGCCGGCAGGGCGATGTTCTCAATGATGACGTCACGGAGGATGCGCGCTACGTCGCCCGGATCCTTGAGCGATTTCGAGTGTGCCAGAGCGTTGTAGAAATATCCGAAAATCTTGCGCGGCCCAGGCGTGCCAGTCGCGTCATCGAATTTGCTAAACTGTGCTTTAAGTGCCTCCCGGATCCCGTTCTCGCCACGCGCTGTCAATTCAAATCCGACGCGACCGGCATAGTCCCGATCATCTGAAGTTGACTCCGGCAACTTCTGATCCGGCCCGAAAGCAACCAACACTCCTGCGAGTTCCGTCGTACGTGTCGCCTGATCCAATGTCTGTGCATCCAGCCATTCGAAACTAGATTCCCCGTTGAGGCGGCGCATGATGTAGTCCTGAAGGGGAGAAACAGAGCGCCGCTCCGCCTTCGCGATCAACGCCTCGAGTTTATCACCACGCTCACGCACACAGCGATCCAATTCGCGCAGCTTGTCATCCCAAGCGGTTTGCGGTTGACGGACAAGCGGGATCTCGTGATGAGCGCATGTCCGGACTGCCTACCACGCCCAACACGATCCACGGCCGTCTTCATATTGTCATAGATGCCACGCCCCGGAACGCCGCCAAACGCGCGGAAGGCATGCCAGTGTGCATCGAATAGCATCTCATGTGTCTGCAAAGGATAGACCCGCACAATAAAGGCGCGGCTGTGCGACAGCTTGGTGTGTGCAACTTGCAGTTTGACGCGTTCGCCCCCAATCGTGGCACAGTCTTCGCTCCAGTCGAACTGGAATGCTTCACCGGGCTGGAATGCTTCACCGGGCTGGAACACCAGTGCGCCGTGCAATCTCACGAATTGGCATTTTGTCACGCAACGCCCAGCGTCGAATAACACTCAAAAATCCCATGCCTATCACTCCATGTCTCCCCAACAAAAACCGTCAGGGCAATGTGTTCACATGGGTCAGTTCTCAGTGACATTTTATGGGGCTACCGGGTCAGTTCTCAGTGACATTCAACAGAGTGAGGGCTCCAAACGGTCATACTCCTCGCGTTTGAGGTGAGAGACGCCGGCGGCTGCAACACGGTTCTTTGCCAGCTTGTTCGCGCGTGAGGTGATACGCAACGTATCCCAGTATGTGAGTTCTACGCCATCGGACAATTCATCGCCAAAGATCTCGATATCGCTGACATTGAATTCAGCTGACCGCTCATCATCACCGATCAGATCGATCGCAACCTTCTTTTTCCGAAAATCCTCCAGGAATTTACTGAGCTGTTTAACGATCGCTTTCGGATCGGTTTCATAGTGGGGGACGTCGATAATTTTGATACGCTTCATGGTCTGTTTCCATATCCAGTAAGGAAGGGAGGGAAACGGCGGCATACGAAGAGGGGCAGGTAAAATGAAGTCGCATGTCTCTGGTGCCGCTCCCGATGGGGAGGCAGATCAGGAAACCCGTATGAGGCGGATATGGCGATGCGTTTTCATACCCCGAACAAAAACCGTTTTTCGCGATGCGGTCAAGAGGGGCTGGAACCTTCCACCACTCGAAACAACAGCGCCGACCCTCTCGGATCGGCGCTTTCGCTATTAAGCAATTTCAATAGCTTAGAAGTCAGTGGAAGAAATAGACCTGAAAAAGTGGAAGACAATTTGGCCAAAGTGGCTTTCAATTGCCTGTCTTTTCAACAATAACCATGCACTCGAACGAGTGTTACCCGCATTTGGAATACCCACACGACCCACAGGTCATGCATCCCTCGACCATGCGCAAATCGAACTGGCCACAGCTGCTGCAGGCTTGCCCGCGCTGGGTATCCAAGCCCACGACCTGTGCCTGTGGGTCCGATTTCAGACCCAATCCCTCACCTGCGATAAACCCGGTCGCGATCATGTGCTGTTCGATCACACCGCCAATCGCCGCGAGGATCGACGGGATGTACTTGCCCTGCATCCACGCGCCGCCGCGCGGATCGAACACTGCCTTCAGTTCCTCGACCACGAAGGACACATCCCCCCCGCGCCGGAATACCGCCGAGATCATCCGCGTCAGCGCGACAGTCCACGCAAAGTGCTCCATATTCTTGGAATTGATGAAGACTTCAAACGGTCGACGATGCCCGTTCAGCACGATGTCGTTGATCGTAATATACAAGGCATGCTCACTGTCGGGCCATTTGACCTTGTAGGTGTTGCCCTCCAACTCGCTGGGGCGATCCAGCGGTTCGGACATGTAGATCACATCGCCATGGGGTTGCTGCGGTTCAGCGTCGGAAGTGGTAATGACTTCGGGGGCGGCGTCCTTAGACCCGAAAAGGAGCCAGCCAGCGTCAACACTTAGTGCTTTCGCCAGTTTGGTCGCCGAGTCACGTGCCATCTCGCGTTTTCCACTTAGAAACTGGTTCACCAGACCTTGTGATAGGTCAGCAGCTACCGCTAGCTCGGTCTGCGTCTTGAAAGCCGACTCTCGCATTGCCCAGTCAAGTCTGTCAGAGGGATTGTCAAATTCAGGTGCTTTCTTCTTCTCACTCACACTCAACACCGACCCCGTTACCGCATTCGGCCGATACGTCGTACAGCCCTTACAGCCGCTATCCCACGCCTCCATGTAAACATCCTTAAAGGCGTCAAAACCAATATCTTCAGGGCAGTTGATCGTCTTTGAGATCGACGAATCCACCCATTTCTGTGCTGCCGCCTGCATTTTGACGTGCTCCAGCGGAGCCAGCGTCTGGGCGTTCACGAAATAGTCGGGCAGTTCTTTGTCGCCAAACTTCTCACGCCACATCTGAACCGCATAATCGACGACTTCTTCCTCGGTGCGGCTGCCATCTTTTTGCAGAACCTTGCGGGTGTAGGCATAGGCGAACACCGGCTCGATGCCCGAACTGACGTTCCCCGCATAAAGGCTGATCGTCCCCGTTGGTGCAATCGAGGTCAGCAAAGCATTGCGAATTCCATGTTCACGCACAGCTTCGCGCACGTCCTCATCCATCGCCTGCATCGTGCCGGACGCCAGATATTTGTCCGCATCAAAGAGCGGGAACGCGCCCTTCTCCTTCGCCAAGTCCACCGACGCCAGATATGCGGCGCGGGCGATCGCGTGCAACCAGCGGTCGGTCTGACGCGCCGCCTCGTCCGAACCATAGCGCAGCCCGACCATCAACAGCGCGTCCGCCAGACCCGTGACACCCAGCCCGATCCGCCGCTTTGCATGTGCTTCGCGCGCCTGCGCTTCCAATGGGAATTTCGAGGCATCCACCACGTTGTCCATCATGCGCACAGCGGTCGCCACCAGATCATTCAGCGCGACCTCATCCAGTTTTGCCGCCTCTTCAAAAGGCGCGCTGACCAGCCGAGCCATATTGATGGAACCCAACAAACACGCGCCATAGGGCGGCAGGGGCTGTTCGCCACACGGGTTCGTCGCGGCAATGGTTTCGCAGTAATTCAGGTTGTTGGCCTGATTGATCCGGTCAATGAAAATCACACCGGGTTCGGCATAATCGTAGGTCGCCTGCATGATGCGGTTCCACAGATCACGCGCCTGCAAAGTGCGGTAGACCTGACCGTCAAACACAAGGTCCCACGGGCCATCCGCCTTGACCGCCTCCATGAAGGGATCAGTCACCAGCACGGACATGTTGAACATGCGCAGCCGCGCGGGGTCCGATTTGGCGGCGATGAAATCCTCCACATCCGGGTGATCGCAACGCATGGTGGCCATCATTGCTCCTCGGCGCGACCCTGCCGACATGATCGTGCGACACATCGCATCCCAGACATCCATGAACGACAAGGGGCCCGACGCATCCGCCGCCACGCCTTTTACGTCTGCACCCTTGGGACGGATCGTCGAGAAATCATAGCCGATCCCGCCGCCCTGCTGCATGGTCAAGGCGGCCTCTTTCAGCATGTCAAAAATTCCACCCATGCTGTCGGGAACCGTCCCCATCACAAAGCAATTGAACAGCGTCACCGACCGCGCTGTGCCCGCCCCAGCCGTGATCCGACCCGCAGGCAGATACTTAAAATCTTTGAGCGCGGAATAGAATTGCTCTTCCCAAATGTCAGGTGTCTTTTCCACCCGCGCCAGATCGCGCGCGATGCGCCGCCATGTGTCCTCCACCGTGACATCAATGGGCGCGCCGTCCGCTTCCTTGAAGCGGTACTTCATATCCCAGATTTGTTCGGCAATTGGGGTGGTAAAGGCTGACACTGGTGGGGTCTCCTGATCTTAGTTATCCACAGACGGCTGTGGAAAAAATACTATCTCTTGAGGGTATGAATTCCGAAGCTACTATATACGCCATGGATACAAAGAATCAAAGCACCAAACGCACGCATCTTATCAAACTCTCCGTGGGAACAGAGACAGTAGACGACCTTGCGGCTTGGCAAGCGACGAAACGCGCGCAGACGCCGGACGGCTTGCCGCGCCATGTCACCCGCATGTGGCCCAAACGCGAAGTGGAAATCCTGAACGGCGGCTCGATTTACTGGGTGATCAAAGGCGTCATTCAGTGCCGCCAGACGGTAATGCGCTTGGATGAGTACATCAGTCAGGATGGGATAAGACGTTGCGCCATCGTGCTTGATCCCCAGATTATCCGCACGCAGACGAGTCTGAAGCGACCGTTTCAAGGCTGGCGGTATCTGCCGGTTTCTGACGCGCCACCGGACCTGCCCAAGGGGCGTGCCTCAGAAGAACCATTACCGGTTGAACTCAATCGTGCATTGGCTGAGATCGGCGTATTATAGCCCGCCTCTAACCGCCGATCTGCGCAATCAGTTGCTCGGCAATCTGCCGGTCGGCTTTGTCCAATGCGGCGGCCCTGCTGCGCCACAGCGTCGCCTGCGACCGCAATACGGGACCGTCGCAGAGTATCTTGAGGTGGTTGGCGCGCAAGGTCTCTCCGCTTGAGGTAATATCTGCAATCGCTTCGGCCGTTTCATTGGCCACCGTGCCTTCGGTCGCGCCCTGACTGTCAACAAGTGAATAATCCGCAACGCCGCCCTGACGTAAATACTCGCGCACAAGCCTATGGTATTTCGTCGCGATCCGCAGACGCATCCCGTGGGCTTGCCGAAACGCCGTGGCAACCGCATCCAGATCATCCAGCGTATCCACATCCACCCAGGCCTTTGGCACCGCAAGCACAAGGTCCGCAAACCCAAAGCCAAGCTCCTGCACAGGCTCGACCATCTGATCCCAGAGCGGCAGTTTCTCCTGCACCAGATCCGTGCCCGTGACGCCAAAATGTATCCGACCAGCCGCCAGTTCACGCGGCATTTCGCCTGCGGACAACAGGATCAACGCCACGCCCTCGATACCATCCACCGCCCCGGCATATTCGCGATCCGACCCGGCGCGCGACAGGGTAACGCCATGCTGGCCGAACCAGTCAAAGGTCTTTTCCATCAACCGCCCTTTGGACGGGACACCCAGTTTCACGGTCATGTGCCGCCCTCCAGCATCAGCATCAGATCGGGCCTGATGACCCCACCGACGGCGGGGATTTCCGCACCACCTCCCAATCGCCGGGTCAGCGCATCATAGCGACCGCCTGTCGCCACCGCGGGCAAATCGTGACGTTTCGGGTGGTAATAGCCAAAGACAAAACCGTCATAGTATTCCATCGACGTACGCCCATAACTCGCCTCAAACGGCAGCGCGTCGACATCCACACCGCGTTTGGCCAGTGCCTCGGCGCGGTCGGACAACCGTGCAACCGCCTGTTCGATACTTGGCATATCCACAGCCAGATCGCGCAGCTGCTGCAAGGCGAAAGGCATGGTTTCGCGCACATTGACCAGCGCATCCAGCAGGTCCACCTCGGTCTCGCTCAGGGGGGCGGTCGCGGCATCGGCATGCAACAAAGCGATCCGCGCGTCGATCTCGCTCTGGCTGCGTTTGCCGATCAGGGGTGCATCCGGGACGGCCGTATGGCCTGCCAACAATTCCAACCGCTGTTTTGACGGTTTGATCCGTCCGGCGTAGCGGTCCAGCAGGCTGCGGAACCGGCGCGGGCGCCAGATGTGCCGCAAAAGCGCGGATTTCCGGGCTTCTGTGGTGCGCAGACCCCGCACGGCAGCAGTCAGGATGCCGATATCCCCCGTCGCTGCGCGCAGGCCCAAGGGCGAAAGCACAGTTTCAAACAGGCAAAACACCTCCGCATCCGCAGCGGCCGGGTTTTCGCGGTCAAAGACCTCATAGCCGACCTGAAAATACTCATTCGCACGCGACGGGTCGTGTTCCTGCCGGCGGAACACTTCGCCGGCGTAGGTATAGCGCGCAGGTTCTGCCCCATGCGCCATGTGCATCTGGACCACGGGCACTGTAAAATCCGGGCGCAGCATCTGCTCACCCCGCAGGGCATCAGATGTTACATAGGCCCGGGCGCGGATTTCCTCGCCGTAGAGATCAAGGAGCGCATCGGCAGGTTGCAAAATAGGCGCATCGATCCGCTGCGCCCCTGCCGCCTCAAAAGACGCACATAGGTCCGCCGCACGCGCCAGCGTCGCTGCACGCGTTGTCATTTTTCCAACCCGTGCTGCGCCAGAATTTCGCGCACCTTTGCAACAAGGTCCGCGCGCGGCACCTCAAACTGGCTGGGGCGGTCCTTCCATTCCTCAAGCGTGGCGCTTTTGGCGATTTCAGCACCAAGGATCAGGTCCTTGATCTGCACCACGCCCTTTTCGTGCTCGTCGCCACCCTCGATCACGGCGACGGGGCTGTTGCGCGTGTCGGCGTATTTGAGTTGATTGCCAAAGTTCTTAGGATTGCCCAGATAGACTTCGGCGCGGATGCCCGCCTGCCGCAGTTCAGCGACCATCGCCTGATAATCCGCCATACGGTCGCGATCCATGACGGTGACGACCACGGGGCCCACGTCTGTGGTGTCCAAACGCCCCTTGGCATGAAGTGCCGCCAACAGCCGATCCACCCCGATGGACACCCCCGTCGCAGGCACTTCCTGCCCGGTAAAGCGTTTCACCAGATCATCATACCGCCCGCCGCCTGCGACAGACCCAAAGTTGCGGGTGCGTCCCTTTTCGTCCTGAATTTCGAAGGTGAGTTCGGCTTCGTAGACCGGGCCGGTGTAGTAGCCAAGGCCGCGCACGACGGAGGGGTCAATGCGGATTCGATCCGGGCCGTAGTCTTGGGCTTGCAGAAGATTTGCTATTTGACGTAGCTCACCAACTCCTTCGACGCCCAATTTAGAGCCGGCAACAATACCCTCAAGATAGTCCAGCATTCTTGTTTTGAATTCTTCTGGGTGCTCTGTCGCAAGCCTCAAAAAGTCAGGCCATTGATCTTCCTGCGGATGATCTTCTTGCATGTCATTTAAAACGTTGGTTGTTGCCGCAATAAAGGACATGACCTTGTTTGCCTGCTCACGCGAAAGACCCGCGCCAGCCGTGAAGTCGCCACTTTCATCTGTCCTACCATCTTCGAGAAGCTGGCTGACACCAGACGGACCCAAGCGATCTATTTTATCTATAGCACGCAGTACGATGCCGCGTTCATGTGCGAATTTTTCAGGCGTCGTTGGATCAAGCAAGCCAGCAACTTCCATAATACCGTTCAACACTTTGCGGTTATTCAGCCGGACCACATAGTCTCCACGCTCGATCCCGACCGCCTCAAGGCAATCGCAGAGCATCGCGCAGATCTCGGCATCCGCAGCCACCGACGATGCGCCGACCGTATCCGCATCGCACTGATAAAACTGGCGAAACCGCCCCGGACCGGGCTTTTCATTGCGCCAGACGGGGCCCATCGCGTAGCGGCGGTAGGGTTTGGGCAGGTCGTTCTGGTGCTGGGCATAGACCCGCGCCAAGGGGGCCGTCAGATCATAGCGCAGGGCGAGCCAATCGCCGGGTTTGTCCGCGTCCGCGTCTTCCTGCCAGGCGAACACGCCCTCATTGGGGCGGTCCACATCGGGCAGGAACTTGCCCAGAGCCTCAACCGTTTCCACGCCTGAACTTTCCAGCGCATCAAACCCATAACGATGATAGACCCCGGCAATCTTTTGTAGCATCTCTGCGCGCTGGCTGACTTCGGCACCGAAATAGTCGCGAAAGCCCTTTGGCGTCTGCGCCTTGGGGCGGGGTGTCTTTTTGGGCTTGGCCATGAGGGGTCCCTTTGGCTGGTCTGGTCTCGCGCGGTCTAGCGGATGCAACGGCTACAAACAAGATGGGCGCGCAGGCTCTTTATCGCGCCGGGTGTGCATGCTAGGGGCTGGGTCATGGAAAAGCTCGAAGAACAGATCGCCCATCTGACCCGCACCGTCGAAGACCTGTCCGATGTGGTTGCGCGGCAGGAAAGTGAAATCGCGGTGCTGACCCGTCGTGTTTTCATGCTGATGCAGCGGGAAGGGGAACGCGAGGCGCAAGGCTCAGGCAGCGTGGTTCTGGGTGATGAACGCCCGCCGCATTACTGATCAGGGCGCGTTTCGTCAGGCGATGCAAACGCAAAACGCCATCAGATTTCCTCGACCTCCAGCACGCCGGAGAGGGATTTGATCGCGCCCTTGATCTGCGGGTTCACGATGAAATCCTGTCCCAGTTCAACCTCGACCTCGCCCGGCAAATCCGCCCCCATCAGGCATAGCATGACCGGCCCCTGCGCACGGCCCTTGACCGCGCGCCCTGCCCCCTCAAGCACTGTTGCGACGGCAGCCACCGCTTCGGGCGCGTCGACAAAGACCTTGAGCCCCATGCTGCTGACATCTGCCGTGGCGGCGTCAATCGGCCCCACAGAGCGGCCCAGCAGTTTAAGTTGATCAGATTCCATCGTCGCCTCAACCGTGACGAAGATCTTTGAACCGGCCTCAAGATGATCGCGGGCCGCCTCCAGCGTGTCAGAAAACAGCGTCACCTCATAGGCACCGGTCGGGTCCGACATCTGCGCAAAGGCAAAGCGGTTGCCACGCGCCGATTTACGTTCCTGCCGACCGGCGACGATACCCGCAAGGCGCGCATTCATGGCCCCCCGTTCGGTGACTTTTTCGGTCAACTCATCAAGGGTCATGAACGGCACGCCGCGGTCATTGCCCCATTTGCGTTTCAGCTGACCCATATAATCATCCAGCGGGTGGCCAGAGAGGTAGAAGCCGACGGCCTTGAATTCCTCGCTGAGCCGTTCGGCGGGTTGCCAGTCGTCCACCGGATGCAGGCGCGGTTCAGGCAGATCATCGCCCGCCTCACCAAAGAGAGACACCTGATTGGAGGCTTTCTGCTCATGGATCGCCGCTGAGTAATTCACCAGTGCATCCAACGCCCCAAAGACGCGCCGCCGATTGGCGTCCAATGCGTCAAACGCCCCGGAGCGCGCGAGCATCTCAAGCGGGCGTTTGCCCACACGTTTGAGGTCGACCCGCCGCGCCAGATCAAAGAGCGTGGCAAAGGGTTTGTCGCCCCTCCCCTCTGTGATCAGTTTCATGGCTTCGACGCCCACGTTCTTGAGCGCACCGAGCGCATAGATTAACGCGCCCTCCTCAACCTTGAACGTCGCGGCAGAGCGGTTCACGCAGGGCGGCACCCATGGCAGTTCCAGCCGCTTGCGCACCTCTTCGAAATAGATCGCCAGCTTATCGGTCAGGTGGATATCGCAGTTCATCACCCCGGCCATGAATTCCACCGGGTGGTTCGCCTTGAGCCAAGCCGTCTGGTAGCTGACCACCGCATAGGCCGCCGCGTGCGATTTGTTGAACCCGTAGTTGGCGAATTTCTCCAGCAGGTCAAAGACTTCGCGCGCCTTGTCCTTGTCGACGCCATTGGCCACCGCGCCCTTTTCGAACTTGGGGCGTTCCTTGGCCATCTCTTCGGCGATCTTTTTACCCATGGCGCGGCGCAACAGATCAGCACCACCAAGGCTATAGCCCGCCATGACCTGCGCGATCTGCATCACCTGTTCCTGATAAACGATGATACCTTGCGTTTCCTCTAGAATATCGTCGATCAGCGGGTGAATGGATTCAAGCGCGCGCAGCCCGTTTTTGACCTCGCAATAGGTCGGGATGTTCTCCATCGGGCCGGGACGATAAAGCGCCACAAGTGCGACGATATCCTCGATACAGGTTGGTTTCATCCGCTTTAGCGCATCCATCATGCCCGAGCTTTCCACCTGAAACACAGCCACCGTCTTGGCGCTGGCATAAAGCTTGTAGGACCGCTCATCATCCAGCGGGATTGCATTGATGTCGTTTTCCGTGCCTGCTGCGGGGGCGTAAAGCTCCGTCCCGTCGGCGGCAATGTGCAGCGGCCTGCCGGATGCCATGATCTGCTCAACCGCGTTCTGGATCACGGTCAGTGTCTTGAGGCCCAGAAAGTCGAATTTGACCAGCCCTGCCTGTTCCACCCATTTCATGTTGAACTGGGTGGCGGGCATTTCAGACCTTGGGTCCTGATAGAGCGGCACCAAAGCATCGAGCGGCCTGTCGCCGATCACAACCCCGGCGGCGTGGGTGGACGCGTTGCGCAACAGCCCCTCGACCTGCTGGCCATAGTTCAGCAGCCGCGCCACGACCTCTTCGTTTTTGGCTTCCTCGCGCAGGCGCGGCTCATCCGCCAGTGCCTTTTCGATCGACACGGGCTTGACGCCCTCGACGGGTATCATCTTGGACAGACGGTCCACCTGACCGTAGGGCATTTGCAGAACACGGCCGATATCGCGCACCGCAGCCTTTGACAAAAGCGCACCAAAAGTGATGATTTGTCCCACCTTGTCACGGCCATACTTTTCCTGAACGTACCGGATGACCTCTTCCCGCCGATCCATACAGAAATCGATGTCGAAGTCTGGCATAGACACACGTTCCGGGTTCAAGAACCGCTCAAACAGCAGGTTGTAGCGTAGCGGATCAAGGTCCGTGACCGTCAGTGCATAGGCCACAAGGCTTCCCGCGCCCGACCCCCGGCCCGGCCCCACGGGTATCCCCTGCTCCTTGGCCCATTTGATGAAATCCGCAACGATCAGGAAATAGCCGGGAAAGCCCATACCCTCAATAATGCCAAGTTCGAAATCGAGCCGTTTGGTATAGTCCTCGACGCTTGTGGCATGAGGTATGACCTCCAGCCGCGCCTTGAGACCTGCATGTGCTTGTTTGCGCAGTTCCTCGACCTCGTCATCTGCAAACTTGGGCAGAATGGGGTCGCGCCGATACGCCTGAAAGGCGCAGCGTTTGGCGATCTCAACAGTGTTCTCAATGGCTTCCGGCAGGTCCGCAAACAGAGCGATCATCTCCGATTGAGACTTGAAATAATGCTGATTGGTCAGACGGCGACGGTCATCCTGCTGATCGACGTAAGCGCCCTCTGCAATGCAAATCAACGCATCATGCGCCTCATACATATCTGATTTCGGGAAATAGACGTCGTTGGTCGCAACCAGCGGCAGGTCCATCGCATAGGCCATCTCCACAAAGCCGCGCTCAGTCAACCGTTCCTTTTCCGGCTGGCCGGACTCGCCCGGATGGCGCTGCAATTCGACATAGAGCCGGTCCTGAAACGCCGCTTTCAGCCGGTCCATCAGCGCCTGCGCGGCAGGCATCTGACCAAGTTGCAAAAGTTGCCCCACAGGCCCATCCGGCCCGCCCGTCAGACAGATGATCCCGTCTGCATTGATTTCGAGTTCCGACAGGGTCACCTGCGGCAAGGCCCCGCCCTTATCGATATAAAGGCATGAATTCAGACGCATCAGGTTCTCGTACCCTGTCTCGTTCTGGGCCAGCAAAACTACGGGTGCGGGCGCGCGTTCCTTCTCGCCCGGCTGTGCGGTCACATAGGCCACATCGACCTGACAGCCCAGAATAGGCTGAACGCCTGCCCCGGACATGGCGACTGAAAACTCCAATGCGGCAAACATGTTGTTCTTATCCGTCAACGCCAAAGCGGGCATGCCCGCATCACGGCATAAAGCAGGGAGTTTTTTCAGGCGCAAAGCCCCCTCCAGCAGTGAGTATTCGGAGTGGGTGCGCAGGTGAATGAATCGGGGATGTGTGCTCATGAAGACACCCTATGCCAGCGCGCGCAGCGCTGCCAGAGAGCACAGACACGCCAAGATCATATTTTCAGCACAGCCCTGAAAGACGGCTTTGTCACCTATATTTTTTCTTGCCACACCCGGCTTGCTTGAATAGCGTCGGCAATTGTCGACCGCCTGCTGTTCTACGCCGCATCGAACGCAAGGCACACCCAAGGGTCTGAAGTAACGCGGCGGATCTGACTGAATGAACATCACGTTTCGCCTGAACGGAGAAACTGTAACGCTCTCGGATGTATCGCCGACAACGACAGTATTGGATTGGTTGCGGGATCATAAAAGGCTGACCGGTACGAAAGAAGGCTGTAACGAAGGCGACTGCGGCGCGTGCACCGTCATGGTGACGGATGAAACCGGCGCCAGAGCGCTGAACGCCTGCATCCTGTTCCTGCCGCAGATCAACGGCAAAGCCCTGCGCACCGTCGAGGGGATATCTGCGCCCTGCGGAACGCTGCACCCGGTGCAACAGGCGATGATCGACCATCACGGCAGCCAATGCGGGTTTTGCACGCCGGGCTTTGTGGTTTCCATGGCGACGGCGCACCTCAACGGGGCCACCAATGACGATGTGCAACTCTCCGGGAACCTGTGCCGCTGCACCGGCTATGCGCCGATCATCCGCGCCTGCGAGGCCGCCCGCGATGCGGCCGTGCCACCCCATATGCAGGACACCGCCCCCGACCCTTCGCCGCTCGTATCCGCTGCGGGTCATGCGCAACCAAAGACTTCGGACGCTTTGGCCGAATGGTACATGCAACACCCGGATGGCACGTTGATCGCCGGGGCCACGGATGTGGGCTTGTGGGTCACCAAGGAATTCCGCGATCTTGGTCAGGTCGCCTTTCTGAACAACTGCGCCGACCTGCGGGCGATCACATCAACCGATGACGGGATCGAGATCGGCGCGGCGGTCACATTGAGCGATCTGGAAACCGCGATGGCAGACCCGCACCCGTCCTTTGCAGCCCTGATCCGGCGGTATGGATCTGTGCAGGTGCGCAATGCGGCCACCATCGGCGGGAACATCGCCAATGGCTCCCCGATCGGGGATGGCCCGCCTGCATTGATCGCACTGGGGGCGGCGCTGCATTTGCGTCGAGGGGCGGCACGCCGGAGCATGCCGCTTGAAGATTTCTTTCTGGAGTATGGCAAACAGGACCGCGCCACCGGCGAGTTTGTCGAGAAAATCACCCTTCCGCATCAGCCAGACCGATTGCGGTGCTACAAGCTTTCCAAACGGTTTGATCAGGATATCTCTGCCCTGTGCGGGTGCTTTTCGATCACCGTGGAAAACGGGCGTGTTGCGCAGGCACGGCTGGCCTTTGGTGGCATGGCAGGCACGCCAGAACGCGCATCGCAGGCAGAGGCCACACTACAAGGTGCCGAATGGTCCGAGGCCAGCGTCACCGCTGCAATGGCGGTTCTCAGCGCGGACTTCGAACCGATGAGCGACATGCGCGCCAGCGCGCAATACCGTATGATGACAGCGCAAAACATGCTGCAGCGCTATTGGCTTGAGGATCAGGGCATCACCACATCCGTGCTTGAGGTGGCCCCATGAGCGTCGCCAAACCGCTTCCCCACGATGCCGCGCGCCTGCATGTCACCGGCGATGCCCGCTATGTCGATGATATCCCCAGCCCCGCCGACACGCTGCATCTTGCATTCGGCGTATCTGCGCTCGCCCATGGCAAAGTAAAGGGTATGAACCTTGACGCCGTGCGGCAGGCGCAAGGGGTTGTCGCCGTGCTGACCGCAGAGGATCTGCTTCATGCGAATGATGTCTCCCCCGCGGCCCATGATGAACCGCTCTTGGCGCAAGGGGTGGTTCACTATGTGGGCCAGCCGATTTTCCTCGTCGTGGCCACCTCGCATCTGGCAGCACGGCACGCCGCACGCCTTGGGGAGATCGACATCGACGCCCTGCCCGCGCTGCTGACGTTTGATGACGCGCTCAAAGCAAACAGCCGCTTTGAGGACGGCCCCCGCATCTATGAACGCGGCCACCTTGGCGACGGTTTCGCCGCGGCGGAACATGTGATCGAGGGGCAACTTGACATCGGCGGTCAGGAGCATTTCTATCTCGAAGGTCAGGCGGCCATCGCTTTCCCGCAGGAAGGCGGCGATATGCTGGTCAGCAGCTCCACCCAGCACCCCACCGAAATCCAACATAAGGTCGCCGAAGCCCTGGGCGTGCCCATGCATGCGGTCCGGGTCGAAACCCGGCGCATGGGCGGTGGTTTCGGCGGAAAAGAGAGCCAGGGCAATGCCTTGGCCGTTGCCTGCGCCGTGGCAGCAGACATGTTACGCCGCCCCTGCAAGATGCGATACGATCGTGATGATGATATGGTTATCACCGGCAAGCGGCACGATTTCCGTGTCGAATACAAGGTTGGCGTTGATGCCCGCGGCCATATTACGGCCATTGATTTCACACACCTTGCGCGCTGCGGATGGGCGCAGGACCTGTCCCTGCCGGTGGCGGATCGCGCGATGCTGCATGCGGACAACACCTATTACTTGCCTGCCGTGCGCATCACCAGCCACAGGCTGAAAACAAACACCCAAAGCGCGACGGCCTTTCGGGGGTTTGGCGGCCCGCAAGGGATGCTGGGGATTGAGCGAGTGATGGACCATATCGCAGCCACCCTTGATCTCGACCCACTCGACGTGCGGCACCGGAATTTTTACGCAGCACCCGGTGCGTTGGCGCGCAATCAAACCCCTTATGGCCAAACGGTCGAAGACTTCATTGTGCCAGAAATGATCGCCCGGCTGCGCGCAGACTGTGACTATGACGCGCGCGTGCAGGCAGTCGCACGGTGGAATGCAGAAAACCGCTGGATCAAAAAGGGCATCGCCCTGACACCGGTCAAATTCGGTATTTCCTTTACGCTTACGCATCTTAATCAGGCGGGCGCATTGGTGCATGTCTATCAGGATGGGTCAGTGCATCTGAACCATGGTGGCACGGAAATGGGTCAGGGGCTGTTTCAAAAGGTAGCGCAGGTCGCCGCCGCGCGCTTTGGCATCGACACCGCACAGGTCAAGATCACCGCGACAGATACCGCCAAAGTGCCCAATACCTCTGCCACCGCTGCCTCTTCGGGGAGCGATCTGAATGGGATGGCCGTACAGGCGGCCTGCGATACCATTCGAGACCGTATGGCCGATCTACTGGCGCAGGAGCATCAATGCGATCCGGCGGATGTGGTGTTCAGGGATGGCATCGTGTCAGTTTCCGGTGCTGAATACAGTTTTGCGGATGTCGCGCAAAAGGCATATCTCGCACGGGTCAGCCTGTCTGCGACCGGGTTTTACAAGACGCCGAAACTGGAATGGGACAGGATCAAGGGCAAGGGCCGCCCGTTCTTTTACTTTGCCTATGGCGTCGCGGCGACAGAGGTTGCGGTCGATACGCTGACCGGGGAAAACCGCATACTGCGCGCCGATATCATCCATGACGCAGGCGCCTCCCTGAACCCCAGCCTTGATATCGGGCAGGTTGAGGGTGGCTATGTGCAGGGCGTCGGATGGCTGACAACCGAGGAACTGATCTGGGACGATCAGGGCCGTTTGCGCACCCATGCGCCCTCCACCTACAAGATCCCCGCCTGTTCGGATCGACCCGACGTGTTCAACGTCTCGCTCTGGGACGCGCCCAACAAGGAAAACACGGTTTACCGTTCAAAAGCCGTGGGAGAACCCCCTTTGATGCTGGGCATTTCGGCATTTTCCGCCCTGTCGCAAGCGGTTCAATCCTGTGGCCCGGCCTATGCGGACCTGCAGGCCCCGGCGACTGCTGAGGCAATTTTAAAGGCGATAAAACGCACCCGCAAAGAGGTTTGGGACTAATGTCATTTGACCGCTCTGCCCTGATCGACGCGTGCAAACACCACGGCCTCGTGACGCGCGTCGTCGTGGCGCGCGTGCGCGGATCGGCCCCGCGTGAGGTGGGTGCCGCCATGCTGGTCTGGCGCGCGGGCGCGTCCGGAACGATCGGTGGCGGCGCCTTGGAACATGCGCTTATGACGGCCGCCCGCGACATAGCCTCACCCGGCTATTTCAACATCACACGTCACGCATTGGGCCCTGATATGGGACAGTGTTGTGGCGGATCGGTTGATATCGTGACCGAGAGCTTTGATCTGGCCGCTGCCGAGGCCTTGCCAGAGGATGTGATAGCCCGCGGCCCCGGCGACATGCCGTTGCCCGTCGCCCGGATCAAAACGACCGCGCGCAACACGGGCGTGCTGCCGGAACCTGCGCTGGTCTCGGGCTGGATGGTTGAACCCGTAACCAAGCCTACCCGCGACATCTGGATCTGGGGCGCGGGCCATGTGGGTCGCGCCCTGATATCGGTGCTGGCCCCTTTGCCCGGCGTCAGACTGACATGGGTGGACGTGACTGCGGGCCGCTTTCCCGACCATATCCCCGACGCAGTCACCACATTGACCGCAGCACGCCCCGAACGGCTTGTCGCCTATGCACCGCAACAGGCTGAACATATCATCGTCACCTTTTCGCATGATCTGGATCTGGAGCTCTGCCATCGGCTGTTGCACCACGGGTTTGCCTCTGCCGGGCTAATCGGGTCGGCCACCAAATGGGCGCGTTTCAAATCCCGGCTCAAGGGATTGGGGCATAGCGGTGCGTCGATTGACCGTATCACTTGCCCCATTGGTGATCCGTCCCTCGGCAAACACCCGCACGTTATCGCGCTGGGGGTGGCGGCGGATCTGCTGCGCCACACATCGGGCGCTGCCCGCATGGAAGGATACGCATGACACCCCTTTTATCTTTGCAGGGCCTGACCAAAGCCTACCCCGGCGTGCTGGCCAATGACCACGTCTCGCTCCAGATCGAACCGGGTGAAGTCCACGCATTGCTTGGCGAAAACGGCGCGGGCAAATCCACGCTGGTCAAGATGATATATGGCCTGGTCAAACCCGACACAGGCGACATGCGCCTGCACGGAGAGGTATTTTCACCCCCCGAACCCCGCGCGGCCCGTGCTGCCGGTGTCGGCATGGTGTTCCAGCACTTTTCGCTTTTCGATGCACTCAGCGTGGCGGAAAACATCGCTCTGGGCATGGAAGACGCCCCGAAAATGGGGGCGCTGTCCGAACAGATCCGCAGGGTTTCGGATACATACGGTCTGCCGCTCTCGCCGGATCGCATCGTCGGTGATCTATCGGCAGGTGAGCGGCAACGCGTTGAAATCATTCGGTGTCTGTTGCAAGCGCCCAAGCTGTTGATCATGGATGAACCCACGTCGGTCCTGACCCCACAGGAGGTTGATATCCTGTTTGAGACATTGCGTACCCTGAGTGCTGAGGGCACATCGATCCTTTATATCTCCCACAAACTCGAAGAGATCCGAACTCTCTGTGATGCTGCCACGATACTGCGCTTGGGCAAGGTGGTGGGCGATTGCATCCCACGCGACACCAGCGCGCGCGACATGGCGGAAATGATGGTGGGCAAGGTTCTGACAACTCCGAAACGTTCCGGCGTGGCCTTGGGAGAACCCTTGTTGCGCTTGACGAACCTGTCGCGGCCTGCGCCTTCCGCCTTTGGCATGCCACTGCGTGATATCACACTGACCCTGCGGCAAGGCGAAATTCTTGGTATTGGGGGTGTGGCCGGAAATGGACAGGACGAACTGCTGGCGGCCTTATCCGGTGAGACACTCGCCGATCCGGGCATGGTTCTTTTTCATGGCACGGATATCGGCAAGGCAGGGCCAAACGCGCGGCGAAAGCTGGGCATACTGGCCGCCCCCGAAGAGCGCTTGGGCCATGCGGCAGCCCCGGATATGTCACTGACCGAAAACGCCATGCTAACGGGGGCGGCGCGCGAGAAACTGGAACAGAACGGGTTTCTCAACTGGCCCGCCGCGCGCAGCTTTGCCGAACGTATCATCGACGCTTTCGATGTACGCACGCCGGGTCCGGAAAACGCCGCGCGCTCGTTGTCGGGCGGCAACCTGCAGAAATTCGTGATCGGCCGCGAGGTGTTGCAGCGCCCCGAAGTCCTTGTGGTCAATCAGCCGACATGGGGCGTTGATGCCTCTGCCGCTGCCGCGATCCGGCAAGCGCTGCTGGATCTGGCCGAAGGCAATGCCGCTGTCATCGTCATCAGTCAGGACCTTGATGAGTTGATGGAGGTTTCCGATCACTTCGCCGCGCTGAACGAGGGTCGCCTGTCGACGCCGCGTCCCACCAAAGGGCTCACGGTTGAACAGATCGGCCTGATGATGGGCGGCGCACACGGAATGGAGGTGGCGCATGTTTAGCCCGCGGAACCAAAAACCAATGCGCCAGATAAGGGTCCGACATGCTCAGGCTTGAAAAACGCCCCCAACCCAGCCGCCTCTTTGCCTATGCAACCCCTGTTCTGGCCGTGCTTGCCACATTCTTTTTCGGCGGACTGCTGTTTGCAGCCTTGGGCAAGGACCCGGTCGAATCCATCATCACGATTTTCTGGGAGCCACTATTTGGCGAGTTCTCGTTTTTCTACCGCCCGCAATTATTGATCAAAGGCGCGCCGCTTGTGCTGATCGCGATTGGCCTCAGCCTCGGTTTCAAAGCAGGGATATGGAACATCGGGGCCGAGGGGCAATATATCATGGGCGCGCTGTTCGGGGCAGGTGTCGGGTTGGCATTTTACCCCGCGGAAAGTGTTCTGATCTTTCCTGCGATGGTTCTGGCTGGTGCTTTTGGTGGCTGGATTTGGGCCATGATCCCGGCATTGCTCAAGGTCAAATTTGGCACAAACGAAATTCTCGTCTCCCTGATGCTGGTCTATGTAGCAGAGCAATTTCTTGCCTCCATGTCACTGGGATTATTGAGAAACCCCGAAGGCATGGGCTTTCCCGGCAGTCGCAACCTGCAACAATATCCATCTGCCCATAATGCCGATCTGATCGCGAATACGGGCATGCACTGGGGCGTGGTTGCGGCGATGATTGCGGTAATCTTTGCCTATGTTCTTCTGGCCCGCCACCGGCTCGGCTTTGCCATCCGCGTCACCGGTGAAGCACCGCGTGCCGCGCGTTTTTCTGGTGTGAACCCAAAGCGGCTGATCATCTTTTGCCTCGGCACATCGGGCATGCTGGCGGGCCTTGCCGGGCTATTTGAGGTGTCAGGACCTGCTGGTCAGGTCGGCATTGATTTCAACGCGGGCTACGGCTTCACGGCCATCATAGTCGCGTTTTTGGGGCGTTTGCACCCTGTCGGCATTGTGCTGGCCGGGCTTTTGATGGCGCTGACCTATATCGGCGGCGACATCGCACAGGGCCAATTGGGCCTGCCCGCCGCCGCCATTCAGGTCTTTCAGGGGATGTTGTTGTTTTTCCTTCTGGCGCTTGATCTTTTCACCAATTACCGGCTGCGCTTTGGCCGGACGGAGGTTGCATAATGGATCTGTCTGCCATCAACCCGATCCTGCTGATCGCCGCCTTGATGAGTGCCGCGACACCGATTTTGCTGGCCGCCACCGGTGAATTAGTCGCCGAACGTGCAGGTGTCCTGAACCTCGGCGTCGAGGGCATGATGATCGTCGGTGCCATCTGCGGCTTTGCGATTGCGGTTGAAACCGGGTCCCCGGTGGTCGGTTTTATCGCAGCGGCCCTCGGCGGCGCGATGTTGAGCCTGCTTTTTGCCTTCCTGACACAGGTGACGTTGGCCAATCAGGTTGCGTCCGGGCTGGCGTTGACGCTGTTTGGGCTGGGGCTCTCGGCGCTTTTGGGTCAGGGATACGTTGGCATTAAACCACCACGCATGCCCGATGTGAATTTTGGTTTTTTGGCGGACATCCCGGTTATCGGCCCGATTTTGTTTTCGCATGATCCCATTTTGTATTTCGGGATCGGCTTGGTGGCTGCTGTCTGGGCGGCCCTGAAATTTACCCGTGCAGGGCTCGTTCTGCGCGCTGTGGGCGAAAACCATGACGCGGCCCATGCTCTGGGGTACAAGGTTGTGCGCATCAGAACGCTGGCGATCATGTTTGGCGGGGCTTGTGCGGGGATGGGTGGTGCCTACATCAGCCTGATCCGGGTGCCTCAGTGGACCGAAGGGATGACGGCAGGTGTCGGGTGGATCGCTCTCGCACTGGTGGTATTCGCCAGTTGGAAGCCATGGCGTGTGCTGCTGGGTGCCTATCTTTTTGGCGGAATCACCCAGTTACAGCTTAATTTGCAGGGAGCTGGCGTTGCCATTCCGGTCGAATATCTGGCAATGTCGCCCTACGTCATTACAATCGTTGTGCTCGTTATCCTGTCTGCGGATAAGAGCGCTGCCCCCGGTTCATTGGGCCGGACGTTTCACGCCTCAAGCTAGAGGCATATCAGCGCTCCGGCACAGGGGCGGTTTAACATGGGGAAGACCTGACTATGAAAATTACAACCCTACTGGCCAGTGCTGCCTTAGCGCTTGGCCTGGCCACCGCAGCGGTGGCGCAGGACACAACCAAAGTAGGTTTTGTCTACGTGGGCCCCGTTGGCGACGGTGGCTGGACCTTTACGCATGATCAGGCCCGTCAACAGGTCGAGGCCGAGTTCGGCGATGCCGTTGAAACGGTCTTTGTCGAAAGCGTCGCTGAAGGCCCGGACGCAGAACGCGTCATGACGCAGATGGCGCTTAATGGTGCGGATCTGATTTTCACCACCTCCTTTGGCTATATGGATCCCACCAACAATGTAGCGGCCAAATTCCCCGACGTGAAATTCGAACATGCGACCGGATACAAACGCCTGCACCCCAATGTGTCGACCTATTCCGCCCGTTTTTACGAGGGGCGTGCCGTGCAGGGCCACATTGCAGGCAGCATGACAGAGAGCAATATCATTGGATATATCGCGTCCTTTCCCATCCCGGAAGTTATTCGCGGTATCAACTCCGCCTATCTTCACGCGTCCAAGCTGAACCCGGATGTGGAGTTCAAGATCATCTGGGTCTACACATGGTTTGACCCTGCGAAAGAGGCCGACGCGGCCACAGCCCTTATCGAACAGGGTGCAGACGTGATTTTGCAGCACACCGACTCCACAGCACCGCATGCGGCGGCTCAGGAGGCCGGCAATGTGATCACCTTTGGGCAGGCTTCGGATATGTCCGCCTATGCGCCATTCCCGCGCGTCAGCGCGATTCTGGACGAATGGGGTGACTACTATATCGCGCGGACCAGAGCGGTCATGGATGGCACCTGGGAAAGCGTCGACACATGGCACGGTATCGGTGATGGCATGGTTGGCATCGGCGAGATTACAGATGCGGTTCCCGCGAATGTCAAAGAAGAAGCCATGGCCCTCAAGGCATCCTTGGCTGACGGGTCATATCACGCGTTCACTGGCCCGATCAACAAGCAGGACGGTTCCGTCTGGTTGGCCGAAGGTGAAACCGCAGACGACGGAACCCTTGCTGGCATGAACTTTTATGTTGAGGGTGTCACCGGAGACATTCCGCAATAACCCCGGATCATAACCGCGAAAACAAAGCCTCGGAGAACTCCTCCGGGGCTTTTTTTATGCGCGCGGATTTATGCGGTCAGCCGACACATAAAAGCGCGTAAAACGTCTGCAATCTGATCCTGATCAAGGCTTACCACTGAGCGGTGGTGTAAAGTTCAGTTAACTTAAAGGAGAAGTTGAAATGTACACCAATATCATCGTTCCAGTCGTATTCGATCATGGCGAGCGCAGTGCACAGTCTTTGAAAGTTGCCCAGCAACTTTTGGAAGAGGGCGGAAAAATAACACTGCTACACGTCATGGAAGAAGTGCCATCTTACGCAACAACCTACCTGCCCGAAGGGTTGAAGGAGCAGCATGAAAAAGACGCTGTGGAAGGGCTGAACGAAATGGCCAAGGGTTTGACGGCGGACTGTGCATTTGCCGTCGTACATGGCCACGCCTACACAAGTATTTTGCAATACAGCAAAACGCATGAAGCAGATTGCATTGTCATCGCGTCCCACAAACCGGGGTTCGAGGACTACTTTCTGGGCTCGACCGCGGCGAGGGTCGTGCGCCACGCAAAATGCGGCGTGCATATTTTACGATAGCGCCTGCCGAGCCGGAATACCAATGTGAGCGAAAGCCGTGCGGCACCCAGTTTAGGTGCCTCACGTCTGGCCTACTGCTAAGAGCGGACAAATATCACTGCTATTTGTGAAAAAAACACCTGACTTCTACCGTCGCGGGAGACAGCGCCTATTACGATAGCAAGTTAACAAGTGATGAACAGCTTGTGGGCTGTTGTGGTCGGGTGTGCCACTTCGGCTTTGTAATAAAAGCATCTTCAAAGGGATATTTAAATGTTTAAGAAGACTCTATTTGCTGCGGTACTTATTGCGCTGCCAAGCCTTGCTAGTGCAGTAACTGTTACTGCTGAAAACGATTACGCCACGGCGCTTGGACTGGTCGATCCGACACAGTCTCTGGATTTGCCGGGTGCGTGGGTTCAGACACCGCTTACCATCAATCCGGACGCTAGCGTTGGTGGTCAGTATCGCTCACCCTTTGAGACGGCAGGCACAGCGGTTCCGGGGATTGCGGCATCGGCGGGGTATTTTACTGTTGGTGTAACCAGCACGCCATATAGTGGGTTTCCAAACCCGGCGGAACTGACGCTGTCCTCGCTCGCTAAATCCGTTAGCCTGTTGTGGGGCTCACCTGACACATACAACACATTGGAGTTGTACAACGGCGGAACACTCGTCGGTACGGTTTTAGGCGGGCAATTCAACGCTTTGGGTAAAGAGGCGTCTTTTGTCACGATTTCAACGAACGACGTCACGGAGTACTTCGACACGCTCAAGTTTTCATCTACGACCAACGCATTTGAGTTCTCAAATGTTTCTATCGCGCCTGTTCCGCTGCCTGCAGGCCTGCCCCTGCTGCTGGCCGGTCTTGGAACTTTCGCTTGGATGCGCCGCCGCAAAGCTGCGTAACATATCCAAGTAGTCTACGAAAAAGCAGCCCTTCGGGGCTGCTTTTTTTTGCGTTCAGTATGAATACTCGCTGTAGATGCGCGTCAGATCGCCGTTCCAGTCGCCATGATAGTGATCAAGCAGTTCATCAGCGGATGTTTTACCGGTCTCGATGCTCTCATGCAGCGCGTTCAGGAAATGCGTTTCATCCGGCACCATGCCCCCGGCACCGGGCCGTGCGCGCGCGGCAAGGCCTGATTGGCTGATTGAGACTGCTTCACGCGCCAGATCATGCATGCTGATGCCGTTAACCTGTGCCTGAAGGCCATCAACCGACGCAGCAACTCGCAATTCTTCGCGCGTCTCGGCGTCAAACCCTTTGACAAGGTCCCATGCGGCATCAAGCGCTGACTGGTCGTACATCAACCCAACCCAAAACGCCGGCAGCGCACAAAGCCTGCGCCACGGACCGCCATCCGCACCGCGCATTTCGATGTATTTCTTCATCCGTGCTTCGGGAAATGCTGTTGTTAAGTGGTCCGCCCAGTCGGACAATGTCGCAATCTCCCCCGGCAGTGCTGACAATTCACCCTTAAGGAAGTCGCGAAAAGACAAGCCGAGTGCGTCAATGTATTTGCCATCCCGGTAAACGAAATACATCGGCACATCCAAGGCATATTCGACCCAGCGCTCAAACCCGAAACCCTCCTCAAAAACAAAGGGAAGCATACCCGTGCGTGCCGCGTCCAGATCGCGCCACACGCGCGAGCGCCAGGATTTATGGCCGTTCAACTTGCCCTCAAAGAAAGGTGAGTTGGCAAAAAGCGCGGTTGCGACAGGCTGCAAGGCAAGTGCGACGCGCATCTTCTGAACCATGTCCGCTTCGGAGCCGAAATCAAGGTTAACCTGCACCGTGCAGGTACGCCGCATCATGACACGGCCCATCGTGCCGACCTTGGTCATGTAATCATTCATCAGTTTGTAACGCCCCTTGGGCATCAGATCCATCTGCTCATGCGTCCAGATGGGGGCAGCACCCAGCCCGATGAAACCCACGCCGATCCGGTCGGCGACCTCTTTCACTTCGCGCAGGTGGATGTTGACCTCATCACATGTCTCATGGATCGTCTCGAGCGGTGCGCCGGATAGTTCCAGTGCGCCGCCGGGTTCAAGGCTGACATTCGCGCCGTCCTTTTCAAGGCCGATGATCTTGCCGTCCTCAGAAACCGGTGCCCAGCCGAAGGTATCGCGCAACCCTTCGAGCACGGCCTGAATGGAGCGATCCCCCTCATAGGGCAAAGGCAACAGGGTATCCTTGCAGTAGCCGAATTTCTCGTGCTCTGTGCCGATCCGCCATTCTTCCTTGGGCTTACAGCCGCTGGCCAGATAGCTGACCATCTGGTCGTATGACGTAATTGGGCCGCCGCCAGACTGAGGGATAGACATAGGGGAGGCTCCGTCTGTTTTAATTCACATTGCCCCAGAGGGATGGGCCGAATTTAACCGGGTGTCAATGCAACCGGGCTTTTGCGTCAACTGGCCTGCCACGCTGCCAGATCACCTTTGTGGTCTTCTCTGACGACTTCAAAGCGGCCAGCACATGTTCCATACGAAGGCCGGGCAATGTCGCAAAGGCATCGAAAAGCGCTTCCGCCCCTGCGGCGTTCACCGGGATAAGCAACTCGGGTGCTGTACCTTCGCGCAGCCGCCAATGCGCGGGGAAATGCGTGTGATCAAGCGTCACGCTGGTCAGTTCGCGCAACGCCACAGCACCACCGGTCAAAGGGCCAAAGTAGGTGATCTGCCCTTCATCGACCTGCACCGATCCCGGACCGTCACCCGCATGGCGAAATCTGGCACGCTGAACCCCGATCCAGATCAGCGCCGCCCCGCCCACAAGCGCGGCAAGTGCAGGCAACAAGAACAGCGGACCCGCATCACTGAGCCACAAAAGCCCGATGCAAACAGCAACCGCACCGATCAATGCCTCGCGCCAGCGGATGATTTGCGCCTTGGCCTCAGGTCGGATCATCTCGCATCCTTTCGCTGTCGTGATGCGCCCTCATGTCCAGTCCCCCAACGCCTGTTGCCAAACGGTCAATGCAGCAACCGCCGCCGTATCCGCCCGCAGGATGCGCGGCCCAAGCGACACGGGGTGCGCATGTGCAAGACTGCCGAGTTTTTCATGTTCACGGGGCGAAAAACCACCCTCCGGGCCGATCAGGATGGCCCATGGCCCTGCCTTTTGGAGCAGAGTCAGGCTCTCGCCTGCACGTTCTTCGTCACAAAACATGATACTTCTCGTGGTATCCCAACCGCCCAGCACCCAGTCCAGCCGCGCAAGGTCGTCGACTTTGGGTACAAAGGTGCCGCCACATTGCTCGGCAGCTTCCACCGCATGCGCCTGCAGTCTGTCGCGCTGAATGCGCCCTGCATTGGTAAATTCCGTTTGCACCGGCATGATCCGCGCAGCCCCCATTTCCACGGCTTTTTCCACAATGAAATCCGTTCGGGCCTTTTTGATCGGCGCGAACAACAGCCAGAGGTCCGGGGGCATCAAAAGGGGCCGTGTCTGACGGAGCAGATGCAATTCCCCTGCCCGCTTACCAGCCTGTGCCACTTCGGCCAGCCATTCGCCGCTTTGCCCGTCAAAAACCAGAACATGCGCGCCTACGCCCAGACGCATCACGCCGAAAAGGTAATGTGCCTGATCGCGCGACACAGGAACAGATTGCCCCTCCCCTAAAGGGTGATCTACATAGAGGCGGATTTTGGCTGTGACTGAGCGGTCCATACGGAGATACATATGCAAGAGCCAGCCCAAGCGCCAGATGGTCAGGTCGCAGATGCGCCAAAAGACAACTGGGTCGATGTCTATGCCCCGGCGGCGGCGCGCCCCTATCTGCGTCTCAGCCGTGCGGATCGCCCGATTGGCACATGGCTGTTGCTGCTGCCCTGCTGGTGGGGGCTTTCGCTATCCATGCTTTATGATCAGCAGGCCAGCTGGTTCGATCTGTGGATCGCCATTGGCTGCGCATTCGGCGCTTGGTTGATGCGCGGTGCGGGCTGCACGTGGAATGACATCACCGATCGTGATTTTGACGGGCAGGTTGAACGTACCCGCTCGCGTCCGATCCCCTCGGGTCAGGTCACCCTGCGCGGCGCCGTCATCTGGATGTGCCTGCAGGCCTTGCTGGCGTTTTGCATTCTGCTGACATTCAACCTTGCCGCAATCGGCCTTGGCATCCTGGCACTGCTGCCTGTCGCGATCTACCCTTTTGCGAAACGTTTTACGTGGTGGCCACAGGTATTTTTGGGCCTTGCGTTCAACTGGGGCGCACTGTTGGCGTGGACGGCCCATAGCGGCCAGCTTGATGCGCCAGCCGTTGTTCTTTACGCCGCCGGTATCGCATGGACCCTGTTTTACGACACGATTTATGCCCATCAGGATACAGAAGATGACGCGCTGATCGGGATTAAATCCACCGCACGGCTCTTTGGAAACAAAACCGCCGCATGGTTGCGCCGGTTTCTGATGGCCACGGTTGGGCTGATGGGTGTCGCCGTGATCTTTGCCGTCATGCCAGCCGCGAATATGCTGGCCCTTGTCGTGGCCCTCGGCGGGCCATGGGCCATGGGCTGGCATATGGCGTGGCAACTGCGCGGTCTGGATACCGATGACAACGCAAAACTATTGCAGCTGTTTCGGTCGAACCGCGACACCGGCATAATCCCGCTTGTGTTCTTTGGCATCGCGCTCCTGCTGTGATTGAAACCTGCGCGCGTGCCGCGTATCAAAGGACGCAACCTCTAACAGTTTCAGGATGATATGCCACTTTCTCGTGCTCACCTCGTTGCGACAGCCTTTGCAACTGCTGCAGGCGCGTCCTTGCTGGCAGCAAGCTATTCGGTAAACGTCATCGAAGACAGATCAGAGACTGAAATACGCTATCTTCTGGATCGCAACGGACTGACTTGGGCCGAGGTCGAAGCCGACGGCCTTCGGGTCATGATGGCAGGTGTCGCACCGACCGAAGCGCTCCGGTTCCGGGCACTGAGCCTCGCTGGCTCGATCGTGGACGCCGCCCGCGTGGTCGATGAAATGGAAGTGGCAGCGGTCGCTGAATTGGAGGCGCCGCGGTTTTCAGCCGAAGTCCTCAGGAATACCGCAGGTGTTTCCGTTATCGGGCTGATCCCGCAAAGCACCGACCGCGCGGCGATCATGGAGGGGTTCTCGGCAATGAGCGACCTGCCCGTCACCGACCTCCTGGAAACCGCCGACTACCCGGCCCCAAGTGGCTGGGAAGACGCGGTGGCCTATGCCATCACCGCTATCAAGGATTTACCGCGCGCCAAAGTGTCGGTCGATGCCGGTCGCGTCTCAATAACGGCCATTGCGGACAGCGCCGCAGACAAGGCCGAGATGGAGGCGCATTTGTTCCGCATTGCACCTCCCGCGCTGCGCGTATCGCTGAATATCACTGCGCCGCGTCCGGTGATCACGCCCTTTACACTCCGATTCGTGAAAGACGGCAGCGGCACGCGATTTGACGCCTGTTCCGCCGATACGGATGAGGCGAGGGGCCGTATTCTGGATGCGGCTTTCAAGGCCGGGCTGACGGGTCCGGGACGCTGCACCGTTGGCATGGGCGTGCCATCCCCCTCATGGACCGAAGCGGTCGTAAACGCCATTGACGCGCTCAACACCTTGGGCGACGGGACGGTCACTTTTTCCGATGCCGATGTCACCCTTGCTGCGGCTGAAGGGACAGATGCGGGTCTGTTTGACCGGGTTATTGGCGAGTTGGAGGCGACGCTGCCAGACGTGTTTGTCCTGAACGCCGTTTTGCCATCGCCAAGTGATGCGGACAGCGGCCCGTCTGAGTTCATTGCAACCCTCAGCCCGGAAGGGCAGGTGCAATTGCGCGGTCGGATGCCGGGCGAAGCGATACGCGATGTCGCGGACAGTTTTGCAAAGGCCAAATTTGGATCGGACAATGTCTACACGGCAACGCGCAATGTCGCGGACCTGCCTATGGATTGGTCCACGCGCGTTCTGGCCAGCATCGAAGCGCTTGGCTTTCTCAACAGCGGGGCTGTGACGGTCACACCCGAACGCATCACCTTGTCGGGACGATCCGGCAACGCCGAGGCCAGCGAGACGATTGCGCGACTGATGGTGGAAAAACTGGGCAATGATGCCGCCTTTGACGTCGATATTGCCTACGTCGAAGCGCTCGACCCTGTTGCAGCCTTGCCCACTGCCGAAGAGTGCGAAATGAAGATCGCCGACATCGTGGCCGGGAGCAAAATCAACTTTGAACCCGGTTCGGCGACAATAGATGCGGCAGCACTCACCACCATGGATCAGATCGCCGATGTATTGCGGGTCTGCGGGGATCTGAAACTCGAGGTGCAGGGTCATACCGACAGTCAGGGCCGCGAGGAAATGAACCGCTCGCTCAGTCAGGCGCGGGCACAATCGGTGCTGAATGAACTGAGGGCGCGCAAGGTTCTGACATCAAACTTCATCGCGAAGGGCTACGGCGAGGCCAACCCGATTGCCGACAATGACACCGAAGAGGGGCGCGAGGCCAACCGGCGCATCGAATTTAAACTGATCCGACCCGAACCAAGTCTGCCAGAGGGCGAATCTGCGCTGGAAAGCATTGCCGAAAAAAGCGATACAGTGACAGAAACCGAATAATCCGCGCCAACCGGTACGTCGAAAGGACAGTAGAATGACCAGCCCGCAATTTGTGGTGGCGACAGCAATCATGCTGTTTATCGCCTTTTGCCTCGGATGGTTTGCCAATTGGCTGGTGCACCGTTTTTCACGCGTCGCAGCCGATGATGTCGCGCAGCTGGACCGCATGAGCCAGGAACTGCATGAAGCGGAGGAAACCCGCGATCAGGCGATCACCTACTTGCAACAGCGCGAAGCCGAACTGACCAACCAACTTGCGCAGACCGAAGCCGAGTTGCGCGCGGCGATGGATGGGCTTCGCGACGCCCGTCACGAAGCCGAAGAGATGCGTGCACGCGTCAACCAGAAACAACAGGCTGGCTGACGGCGTATCGCGTTATTTTACGGTCAGATGGGCGCAGCTTGCATGATGCCCCACGTTTTGCGACGTGCTGCCCAGTACGAGCGCAGAAAGATTGCCGAGCCCACGGCGCCCGGTCACGATCAGGTCGGAGTCAACGCTGTTTGCGTATTCGATCAGCGCTTTCGCTGCATCGCCTTCACCCACATAGGTTTTGATCTCACCGGTGTGTCCGGCAGCCTTGGCAGTTTCGATGGCTTTTTCGAGCATCACAGCCGTTGATTTGGCTGTTTCTTCGGCTGAGGGCATCGTTGTTGCAACGTGGTAACCCGCAACAGCCCCCATGGCAAAGGCAACAGTTTCGGGATGCGGCGTATGCACGACATGCACGGATGAATCGTATTTCGTCGCCAGATCACAGGCCATCCGAATAGCGTTATCCGAAGGTTCTGAACCGTCATAGCCCACACAAATTGTCGAAAACATCGTCTAATCTCCCTCTATTTCTGATGGGAAGATTATACCTCGAACAGCACTACGTGCGATATGACTTGGATCAACGCTACAGCGTATTGGTTACCATCGCTCCAGCGCGGCTTCGTCCTCGTCGCGCGCGGCAACCCATGATGCGCCTTGGGACGTGATCTCGCGCTTCCAGAAAGGCGCGCGGGATTTAAGGTAATCCATCAGAAACTCCGCAGCTTCGAATGCATCCTTGCGGTGGCGTGCAGCGGTTGCGACCATCATGATCATTTCGCCCGGCACCAAGCGGCCATGACGGTGAATGACGAGCGCATCGCCCAGCGACCAACGCGACATTGCCTGCTCGCCAATATCCGTCAATGCCGCCTCGGTCATGCCGGGGTAATGCTCAATCTCCATCGCCTCAAGCGGGGCTTCATGTGTGTCCCGCACGATGCCCGTAAACGTGACAATCGCTCCCATACTGTTATGCCCTGACGCAAAGGTCTGTGCCTCATGGCCAAAGTCAAAGGGGGCGTCCTGCACCACGACCCGCATGCGTCAACCTCCGGTCATGGGCGGAAAGAACGCAACCTCTTTTGCGCCCGCGAGCGGGGCGTCAAATTCGCACAACTCCTGATCTATTGCGACGCGCAAAGCCGAGGTATCGGCAAAGGCCGCAGCATAACGCTCTTCCTTGGCGCGCAGTTCTGCCACGAGATCGTTCACGGTTGCCGCCGACGTCTCGACAGTCTCGCGCGGGGTGCCAATACGTTCCCTAACCCAGGCAAAATAAAGCACATTCATTTGTCGTCATCCTTCAGATACGGCATGGCTTTCATTAAATAATCCACACCGGTTATCAACGTGAGCGCTGCCGCGATCCACAATAGAGTCAGCCCAATCGACCCGGCCCATTCCATTGCCATGTGTTTCCAGCGCAAACCTTGCAGGTCCGGTTCAGCACCCGCAAAAACAGCATCGACCATCGTCTGATCCATGCCCCAGGCGGACATCCCCAGATAATGTTCAAAGACACCGTGCGAAAAGAGCACCGCAATGGCAATCATCTGAAGCGTCGTTTTCCATTTGGCCAATACAGTCACTTTCAAAGTTCCGGCCGTATCGCCCAGAAATTCGCGCAGCCCTGACACAAATACTTCGCGAAACAGTATCACCGTGGCGGGCAAAACCAGCCAGGGCGACCAGCTGGAAAAGCCGATGATGACCATGAGGGCGATCACCACCATGGCCTTGTCCGCAATCGGGTCCAGCATCGTGCCCAGCTTGGTCTCCTGCTTCCACGCGCGCGCAAGATAGCCGTCAAACCAGTCCGTCACGGCAGCCGTGACAAACAGGATCAACGCGAACCAATCCGCATAGGGTCGCGTGAAATAGAGGAACATGACCGCCACCATCGGGGCAGCAATCAGGCGGGTAATGGTTAACAGGTTTGGAATAGTCATTCTCATGTCAACACCTTACACCGCCGGGTTTGCGGGTGAAAGCAACAACCAAGTGCAATACCGCTTACGGCAATAAAACCCCCAATCACTGAACGGGGCGTGAACAGATCAGCCGCGTTCGTGAAAATAGTCATATATTTTTTCCGCCAAAGCGCCCGAAACGCCGTCCACTGCCTTGAGGTCAGTAAGATTGGCGCGCGCAACCGCCTTGGCCGAACCGAAATGCGCCAGAAGCGCGCGTTTGCGGGCAGCGCCAACGCCGGGCACATCATCAAGCGGGGTGGCCCCCACAGCCTTGGACCGCTTGGCCCGATGTGTGCCAATGGCAAAGCGGTGCGCTTCGTCCCGCATCCGCTGGATGAAATAGAGGACCGGATCATTGTGGCGCAGGGCAAAAGGGCGACTGCCCGTGCGATAGAATTCTTCCTTGCCTGCATCGCGGTCGACGCCTTTGGCAACGCCAACCATCGGAATGTCCTCAACGCCATACTCCCGCATGATCGACGCCACGGCACTGACCTGTCCTGCGCCCCCGTCGATCAGCAACAGATCTGGCCAGTGCCCCTCTTTGCGTTCCGGATCCTCTTTGATCAGGCGCTTGAACCGCCGTGTCAGCACCTCTTTCATCATACCAAAATCATCGCCGGGAGTGAGATCCTCCCCGCGAATGTTGAACTTACGGTACTGATTTTTCAAAAACCCCTCGGTCCCGGCCACGATCATCGCACCGACGGCAAAGGCCCCCTGAATATGCGAGTTGTCATAGACTTCGACCCGCTCGGGCGGGGTCTTGAGGTCAAAGGCTTCGGCCAGCCCTTTCATCAGACGCGCCTGCGTCGCGGTTTCTGCCATCTTGCGTGCAAGGGATTCGCGGGCGTTGCGCAGGGCACCGTCGATCAACTCCGCCTTCTCACCGCGCTTGGGTACGATCAATTCAACTTTGCGGCCAAGCTTTCCGGACAAGGCATCTGCCATCAGGTCCGGGTTTTCAATGTCACTGCTCAATATGATCTGGCGCGGCGGTTCGCGGGTGTCGTAAAACTGACCGAGGAATGCCTCCAGAACCTCAGCCGCATCTACATCCGCCCCGACGCGCGGATAGTAGTCGCGGTTCCCCCAGTTCTGATTGGCGCGAATGAAAAACACCTGCACGCAGGCCTGTCCGTTTTCCAGATGCAGCGCCACGATATCTGCCTCGGCCACGCCCTTGGGGTTGATTCCCTGCGCGGTCTGCACCTGCGTCAGCGCTTTGATACGGTCGCGCAAAGCTGCCGCACGCTCAAACTCCATCGCCTCGGAGGCCTGCGACATATCACGCGCAAGCCGCGCCTGAATATCCGTCGTTCTGCCCGTCAGGAACTTTTCCGCATCCTTGACCGTCTGCCGGTATTCCTGCGGGGATATCTTGCCAACACAGGGCGCAGAGCAGCGTTTGATCTGGTACTGCAGACAGGGGCGCGTCCGGCTCTCGAACATGCTGTTGGAACAGTCTCGCAGCAGAAACACGCGTTGCAGCTGGTTGAGCGTTCTGTTCACCGCCCCCGCCGACGCGAAGGGGCCGTAATAGCTGCCCTTTTCCTTCTTCGCCCCGCGGTGCTTTTTGATCTGCGGATAATCATGATCTGCAGAAACGAGGATGTTTGGAAAACTCTTGTCATCGCGCAGCAGCACATTGAACTTGGGCTTGAGCTGTTTGATGAGGTTCTGCTCAAGCAGCAGGGCTTCGGTCTCTGTCTTTGTGGTCAGAAACATCATCGACGCCGTCAGGGATATCATCCGCGCGATGCGGGGCGTATGACCGGTTGGCCGCGCATAGCTCGACACACGCGCGCGCAGGTTGCGCGCCTTGCCGACGTAGAGCACCCGGCTCTCAGAATCGAGCATCCGGTATACGCCCGGTGAGACATCAAGCGTTTTCAGATAGCCCTGAATAACCTCGCAGCCCAGCACCTCGCCTTCCGGATGAGTGTCAACTTTAACCGTCATAACGCTCTTTACATGATTCCCGTTTCGGCTGCACTGTAACGCAGGTGGCTGCAAGGCTTAAGGTGTCCACCGAACCTGTGGACAACTCTGCTGATAACTTGCACCCAGCCGGGATTTTTCCTTGTTTTCTTGATATTTCCACGAAATGCCCAAAAAACAGGCACAAACTCAACCCCTTGTTTTTACGGAAAACTTTCCTGCCAATCTGGCAAGGGTTTGAAAATATTAGCATTTTTGTAATACTTTTGTAACGATGATCCGAAACGTGCAAAACTTTTCTCGGGCTGACTTATTCAACCCCAAGTATGTCTAGCGTTTCCCAGCCCAGATGCTGCCCGCCATCGATGCAAAGCAGCTGACCTGTCAAGGCTGGTGCATCCAGAATATACCCGAGCGCTGCGGTGATATCTGCCGGATTCGATCCTCGTTTCAGAACCGTGTGCGCTCTTTGCGTCCTGAACTGTTCATCGGTTTGCCGTCCACCCTGCAAGGTCGGGCCGGGCCCGATGGCGTTCACACGGATCGCAGGGGCCAATGCCTGTGCCGTCGTCTGGGTGAGCGCCCATAGCCCCATCTTGGCCAGCGTGTATGTCATGAACTCCGGCGAGAGTTTGCGCACTCTCTGGTCGATCATATTGACGATAACCCCCGACGCATAAGGCTCGCCCGCGTCATCGGTTTTCGGTGCCATCTGCTGATCCGCCATTTGCTGCGTCAGAATGAAAGGCGCGCGCAGATTGCTCTGCATATGCCGGTCCCAGCTTTTTCGTGTGGCAGTGTCGATGGTGTCATATTCAAAAATGGATGCGTTGTTGACCAGGCATGTGATGTCCCCGCCAAGGCAGTCACGGGCCTGCACAAAGAGGTTGGCCGTCTGCGCATCGTCCAGCAGATCGGCTTGCAACATATGCCCCTGCCCCCCCGCTTCCTCGATCAGGCGCACCGTTTCTGTGGCCCCCTCAGCTGATGAGGCATAGTGCACCGCCACCCGGTAACCGCGTCCCGCAAGATACACCGCCATCGCACGTCCCAGCCTGTGGCCCGCACCTGTCACCAACGCCCTTGTCATCAGAAAAGCCTCCGATCCCGTGTCACGCAAGAAGTAAGACAAGATAGGCGATATACAACACCGACAGAACCACCCCCCATGCCCGCGTGATATTCCATCCGAAAAAGACGAAAGGCAAAAGCAGGAAGGACGCCGCCAGCATGACCCAGAAATCAAACCGCATGAACTCGGGATCAACCGGGATTGGCCCCACAAAGGCCGCAACGCCAATGATCGCCAGCAGGTTGAACATATTCGAGCCAATGACATTGCCCAAGGCCACATCAGCCTGACGGCGCAAGGCGGCCATAACAGTCGTCGCCAGTTCCGGCAGCGAGGTCCCGATCGCGACGAGCGTCAAGCCGATGACCGTGTCGGAGATGCCGTATTCTTTTGCAATCACCGTCGCATTTTCGACCAGCAGGCTTGCGCCCAAGGGCAAACCAACCAACCCCAACCCGAGAAAGATAAAAATCCGCCACATCGGCAGATTTGGATCAACCCCTTCGAGGTCCTCTTCGGGGTTCTCACATTCTGACGTGCTGTGATTGTAGGCGTCCCGAAAAGCGTCCCCAAGCACCAGCGCCAGAGCGCCCAGAAGAACAAGCGCCGCAATCCAGTCAAAGACACCGCGATAAGCCAAACCTATGAAAAGGACAGACGCTAGGATCATGTGAATATATGTCTTGCGCGTGTCACATTCTGAGGTGTGCATCGTCGCCAGCAAGGCCGGAATGCCAAGCACCAGCAGGATGTTCGCCGTGTTCGATCCGACCACATTGCCCAAGGCCAATCCCGGCACACCGTCCAGCACGGCCTGCACCGAAATCAGCAGCTCAGGGGCAGAGGTGCCAAAGGCCACGATTGTGAGGCTCACGATCAGTGCAGGCACCCCAAGGCGCAGGCTCAGGTTCACCGCACCCTTGACCAGTGAATCGCCAGCAAGCAGGAGGATAAGCAGCCCAAGGCCGGACAACAGCCAAGGCGTCATGTACGGTTTCCTTTATCGCCACACCCGCAGGGACCCCGCCCGATACGGTAGCGTCCGCAGGATTTGCACTTGGCCGACGCGAGGCGTTTTCCACCCAACCAGTGCATCTTGCCGAACATGGCAAGCACCCCCATGAAGACGAGAAACAGAGTGACGATCTTGAAAATCATCCGGTTACAAACCAAACTGCGCGAAGGCGCTGCGTTCTTCGATACTGTGCAACGTATCGTCTAGGATACGGCTGCCAAAGCGGCTGAGCAGGGGTTTGCGCACGCCATAGCTGCGAAACTTCACCTTGTCGCCAAAGCGCTCAATCATCATGGGTTTGAGGTGGCCGATACCATCGATCAACCCAAGCTCAGCGGCGCGGCGTCCCAACCAGACTTCTCCGGTGAACAAATCGCGGTCCTCGGGCAGTTTGCCGCTGCGGCGCGCGGATACGTGATCTTTGAAATTGCCATGGATGTCTTCGAGCAGACCTTTCAGGCGGGCCACATCTTCGGGATTTTCCGGGCGGAACGGGTCAAGCATGGATTTTGACTTTCCCGCCGTGTAGACACGACGCTCTATGCCTTGGCGTGCCAAAAGCTCATGCGCGCCAAAAGACGCCGAAATCACACCGATCGATCCGACAACCGAGCTTTCGTCCGAGTAGATTTCATCCGCAGCCGCCGCGAGCCAATAGCCACCAGATGCGGCCACATCCTCGACAAATGCGATCACGGGTATGCCTTTTTCTTCGGCTAACCGCCGAATGCGTGCACCGATCAAGGAGGATTGCACGGGGCTGCCACCGGGTGAATTCACTTCCAGAGCGACGGCCGCAGGCTTGCCGCGCGAAAAAGCCTTTTCAATCGCAGGCGCGAGGCTTTCGTCGTTCAAAGTGCCACGCCCCGCGGCGCTGATCACACCAGCGAGGCGGATCACTGCGATGGTCGGGTCTGATTTCAGAAAGGGTATCCAACGTTTCATGTGTGCTCATGTAGAATGGCGTCCCGCATCAAACAAGGCGGATACGACAAGAGTTTTCACACGTTACTTTATTGCCGAAGACGCCAACCGGTTTTGAAAATCCATCCGATCACCAGCAGACACACGCCCGTAAAGGCTGCAATAGCCATAAGGGAAAGGCCAATCGGCACATCTGCAGCGCCAAAAAACGACCATCGAAATCCTGAAATCAGGTAGACGACCGGGTTGAAAAGCGAAATCGTTTGCCAAACCGGCGGCAGCATCGAAATTGAATAAAATGCGCCACCCAGAAAAACCAGAGGGGTAATCACGAGCAAAGGCACCAGTTGCAACTGTTCAAAATTGCTTGCCCATATGCCGATGATGAAACCCAAAAGCGAAAAGCTGAGGCAGGTCAGGACGAGAAACAGTATCATCGCGATTGGGTGCGCGATCTGAATGTCCACGAAAGCAAAGGACGTGGCCAAAATAATCACCCCGATAAACATCGCCTTTGCGGCAGCAGCACCCACATAGCCCGCGACGATCTCAAGAAAGCTCACGGGGGCGGAAAGGAGTTCATAGGTCGTGCCGATGAACTTGGGGAAATAGATGCCAAAGGATGCGTTGGAAATCGCCTGCGTGATCACCGACAGCATGATCAGGCCCGGCACGATGAACGCGCCATAACTGACCCCGTCCACTTCCTGAATGCGGCTGCCAATGGCCGCGCCGAAAACCACAAAGTAAAGCGATGTAGACAAGACCGGGGACAGCAGGCTTTGTGCGATGGTTCTGAAGAACCGGGCCATTTCGAACATAAAGATGGTTTTTACAGCGATAAGGTTCATGCTTCGACCTCCGCGTCTTGATGGACCAGATCAACGAAAATGTCCTCCAGACTGCTTTGGCGCGTTACGACATCGCGCAGCACGAGGCCCGCAGCCGCAACATCCGCCAACAGCGACGTAATGCCCGTGCGTTCCGCGCGCGTGTCATAGGTGTAGGTCAGTGAGCGACCGTCCTGAGCAAGGCTGAGGCCGTATTTCGCCAAAGCCGCGGGAATGCCGTCGAGCGTTTGGGTCAATTGCACCTGAAGCTGCTTTTGCCCCATGCGCTTCATCAGCTCGGATTTTTCCTCGATCAGCAGCAACTCGCCCTTGGCGATCACGCCAACCCGGTCCGCAATGGCTTCGGCCTCTTCGATGTAATGGGTCGTCAGCACGATTGTCACACCAGACGCCTTGAGATCTGCAACGATCTCCCACATGTCCTTGCGCAACTCGACATCCACACCTGCCGTTGGTTCGTCCAGAAACAGCAGGCGTGGTTCATGGCTCAAAGCTTTGGCAATCAACACACGTCGTTTCATACCGCCGGATAGCTCACGGATCTGATTGTCGCGCTTGTCCCACAAAGACAGTTGCCGCAGGATCGCCTCCACCTTTGTGTCATCACTCGGCTTGCCAAACAGCCCGCGCGAAAAACGCACCGTGTTGATCACACGCTCAAAGGGCTCAAGATTGACCTCCTGCGGAACCAGACCGATCATGCCCCGGGCTGCGCGAAAATCCTTGATGATGTCAAACCCACCCACGCGCACGCTCCCGCCGCTGGCCCGCGTGATCCCGCAAACAGTGGAAATCAGCGTCGTTTTGCCTGCCCCATTCGGCCCAAGCAGGGCGATGATCTCGCCCTCTTCAATCTCAAGGCTGACACCGTTGAGCGCTTTGAACCCGTCAGAATAGACTTTGCGCAGGTCCTTGATCTCAAGAATGGCCGTCATTTGAACGCTCCCCCACAGAATTGCCCGAACAAATAGGGCCAGGTGGCCGGAATGGACAGAGCAGAAATGCGCAGTACCTCTGCGTCCCGGATGCGGTGCAGCGTGTCGCATCTGTGCAAGACCTGCATCGTTTGCATGATATGGGTAGCAAATGACAACTGTTGCTGAGAACAAGTCAGGCCTTGCGATCCTGTTCATCCTATTCGGGGTTCTGGCCATTTCCGTCAATGATATGCTGATCAAACAGCTTTCCGGCCAGTATCCACTGCACGAACTCGTCTTTCTGCGCTCAGTTCTGGGGCTCGCATTTTCGGTATTTCTGGTCCAGATGGAAGGCGGCTGGCGCATTCTGAAAACGCGCCAACCTGTATTGCACGCGATACGCGGCCTGCTCATTGTCGCAGCGAACATGAGCTATTTTGCAGCCCTTGCCGCGCTTCCGCTGGCGGATGCAACGGCGCTGTTTTTTGCCGCACCGCTTTTGATCACCCTATTGTCGATCCCGATTCTGGGGGAGAAGGTTGGCATCCTGCGCATGACGGCCGTTCTGGTCGGGTTTTGCGGTGTGATCCTGATGCAGCGGCCCTGGGCGGGCGCTGACACGCTTGAGGCGTCGCGTCTTGTATTGTTGCTGCCCGTCTTTGCCGCCTTGATGTATGCGCTCAACCAGTTGATGACGCGAAAACTTGGGGTCAGCAGCAAAGCCTCTGCGCTGTCGGTCTACATTCACATGTCGTTCATCGTGGTCTCGCTGGGGTTCTATCTTGTTGCCGGGGATGGCCGGTTCGCGGCGGGGACAGAAAACGCCTCAGTAGAATTTCTGTTGCGCGCGTGGATTTGGCCGGTGGGCATAGACTGGTGGTTCATCCTCGGGATGGGCGCCAATGCCGCTATCATCGGCTATTGCCTGAGCCAGGCCTACCGTATCGCAGATGCCGCAACCGTCGCGCCGTTTGAATATGTCGGGCTGCCACTGGCGGTTTTCTGGGGATGGCTGATCTTTGCGCAACTCCCGGTCTGGGAGGTCTGGGCGGGTATCGCGCTTATCCTCGGCTCGGGGCTGTTCGTGTTCCTGCGCGAGCAGCAAAAAGCCCGCGTGGTGGCGCGCGGCCCGATCAAGCGTCAATAGCGTCGCGTCGCTCCAGATAATACCGCACAGCGTCCTGCACATGGCGGAAACGGTCTCCGCCCAGATGCTTGCCGCCATACCAGCGCGTCACGACAACGATTTCGTCCTGCAGCCCTTCGCGCTCCAACATGCGCAGGATCACCATACCGGCCCCGGCCTCACCGTCATCATTCTTGAGCGGACCGCTGGAAGTCAAAAGGCCCCATGAATGATGCGTCGCCTTGGCAAATTTCTTGCGCCGCAGCAGCGCTTTGACAAAGGCCTTGGCCGCTGTTTCATCTGCGCAGGGCCCGCCGGAGACGGCATATTTTGACCCGCGGTCGCTAATGATCCCTTCGAAAACCTGCACGCCCAGCCCCTCACGCCACCCGGACCACAACCTTGCCGGTTGCTTTGCGCGTGCGCAGTAAATCAAGCGCCTCATTGGCCTGCTCCAGCGGCAGGACATGGCTGACATGTGGTTTGATCTTTCCGGCCACATACCAATCGGTCAGCACCTCGAAACTATCTGTCAGGACCTTTGGGTTCACCCGCGTATAACCACCCCAGTAAAAGCCGATCACCGTCAGGTTCTTGACCAGCAGATGGTTGGCCGGAATTTGCGGCACCTCGCCCGAGGCAAACCCCAGCGGGATCAGGCGCGCCTCGGGTCGGCACGCCCGCAAGGCCGCCTTGAACTGCTCACCCCCGATCGGGTCATAGACCACATCCGCGCCGCCCAGTGCCTTGACGCAGTCCCGAATATCATCCGTCTCGGAATCGATCAGATGATCCGCGCCTGCCGCCTTGGCCACCTGTAGTTTCTGCGCCCCCCGCGCCACGGCGATCACCTCTGCGCCCATCAATTTGCCCAACTCGACCGCCGTCAGCCCGACGCCGCCCGAGGCCCCAAGCACGAGCAACCGCTCCCCCGCACGCAGATGCGCCTTATAATCGAGCGCAACATGGCTAGTTCCATAGGCAATGAGGAAAGCGGCGGCATCTTCATCGGACATGACATCCGGGATCGGCACACAGATATCGGCGGAAATTGCCGCGAAATCCGCCAAGGCGTCAAAGCCGCAATAGGCAGCGATCCGTTGACCGACCGTGAACCTTGTCACGCCCTGCCCCACCTCGGTGACCGTCCCGCAGAGTTCCATACCAAGGGTAAAGGGCACGTCGGGCCGTTCCTGATAGGTGCCTTTGATCGCCAGCAAATCGCCAAAGTTCAGACCGCAGGTGTGCACCTTGACGACAACCTGCCCGGCCCCGGCGGAGGGGTGCGGTATGTCTCGCAGGCTGAGGGGTTTGCCAAGTTCCGTCACTTGCATCGCGCGCATCGAAACATCCTTTACTGCCGCATTCTGCGCCTATCTGCCCAGAGGGCGTGCGTATTTGCAAGGGGCGCGGCGGTGCGATGCGCCTTTTGGTCTTGGCAAGCCTGTGGTCGTCATGTCAGGACAGCGGTGCGACCAAGCCGCCGGACACAGCATGACCTACACCCGCTATGCCATCTACTACACGCCACCGCCCGGGCGGTTTGCCGAGCTTGGTGCGCGCTGGCTTGGATGGGACATCGCCAAAGGCCAGCCCGTCGGTTCACCAGACCTTGATATCGTCGCGACCCCGCGCAGATACGGGTTTCATGCCACGCTGAAAGCGCCGTTCTTTCTGGTGGACGGGGTCACAGAAAATGACATGCTTTGTGCGTTTCGCGATCTGGCTCAGAACCTCGCGCCCGTCGCGTTGGAAGGGCTAGAGGTCAAACGCCTCGGCGGGTTTGTCGCGTTGGTGCCTTTTGGCATTACGGATGCCTTGCAAAGCCTTGCAGCCAACTGCGTCACGCGGCTTGACCCTTTTCGCGCGCCCTTGAGCGAAGCGGAGCGTCTGCGAAAAACAAAACCGCATATGACGCAGGCGCATCGCCAGAACCTCGAACAATGGGGATATGCCCATGTGATGGACTCGTTTCGGTTTCACATGACGCTGAGCGGTCCGCTCCCCAAACACATCCGCGACAGGGTGATGACGCAGGCCGAGGCGCATTTCGCACCAGCGCAAATTGCACCGCTGACAATCGCCACGATCACGCTTGTCGGCGAACGCGCGGATGGTACTTTCAAGTCGATAGAACAGGCGAGGCTGCGCGACCCGCAGACCGGTGCCGCAATATGAAGGCCAGCCGCATGAGGTCGCTCCCCACCTGATCCACAAATGCGGGCGGCGTGTTTTACAGATCAAGCACCAATTCACCGCCATCCTGCAGCGCACGCGACTGGCACAAAATCATCTGATCGCTGCGCTGTTTAGCGGACAGAACAAAATCTCGATGCTCGACCTCACCGGAGATGACGCCGCATTTGCACACGCCGCATAGACCGTCGGAACATTTCAGATCAACGGCGACGCCCGCTGCAATCAGCGCCTGCGCGGCAGATTGATCGGCGGGCACCGGGATGCGCCGACCGTCTTTCAATGCCAGCGTGAAATCATGGTTTTGATACTCCGGCAGGTCGGGAACCGTAAAATACTCCTGATGGCGCGCCTCCTCAAAGACGCCCGCCTTTTCGGCCGCCTCCATAACGGCCGCCATATAGCGATCAGGGCCACATGCGTAGACATGCGCACCTGTCCGGGGGGCGAGGAAAATCGCATCGAGCGGTGCGCGCGTGCCATTCTGACTGTTATGAACATGCACCCTGTCTGCCCAAGGCACGGAGTGCAGCAACGGCACAAATGCCGCCGTTTTCTGATGTGAGACCGAGTAATGCACCTCGAACGACCGCCCCTCAGCATGAAGCGCATGGGCCATCGCGATCATGGGTGTCAGCCCAATGCCCCCGCCCATCAGAAAACTGTGGTCGGCGTCGCGCACCAGCGGGAAATGGTTGATCGGTCTGGAGACAAAGACCTTTCGGCCCTCAGCGAAAATACGGTGCAGCAGCCGCGAACCGCCCTTGCCGGTCTCTTCGCGCAACACCGCAATTTCATAGCATGTGCGATCTGCCGGGTCTCCCATCAGGGAATACTGGCGCAGGGCATCAGGCGCGATGACAATGTCCAGATGCGCCCCGGCGTCCCAGCGGGGCAGCACCGCACCATCTGTCGCTTTCAGCAGGTAGTGACTGATTTTATCCGTCAGATGGGTAACGCGCGCGACCTGCACCTGAACGACAGGGCTGTCATTGGTGTCGGCCGCGTAAGCGTGCGCCCAGGCACCTGTTTCGCCGGCCTTGCGCCGACGCTTGTATTCCGCTGCAGATATCAGGTTCTGATAGGCCGCGATCCCCGCCTCACGGTCCATCGGAAACGGGTAGGCCCAAGGCGGTGGGGCCAGCGGTGCCGGGTATACCGCCAGCGTCTGATCGGCGTATTTCAGGTCGAGGTCGACCTGCAGATCCCGCGCATTCACCGGTGCGCGCGCAGGGTGGTAGCCGCCGTCCTGATCAAGCTCGATGTCCCACCACCACTTTTTGACGGGCTTCAGCCCCCCATTGCCCAAAGCGTCATCCAACCGCGCCAGCACCGGTGCGGCCTTTGGCACCTTCATCGCCGCCCAGCGAAACGGCTTTTCCGCAAACAAACCCTCAAGGTTCCACGGGCAGGTTTTCATGCAGCGCCCACACATCGACCCGCCCTTGGTCGTAATGCGATAGGTTGCGCATTTCTGGCTGTCCGATTTCCAGATTTCATAGCCGTTGAACATCTTTTTCGGCCCTGCGGTGATTGCGCCCGAGGGACACTCCCGCGCACATTTGTTGCAGCTTTCGCAAAACCGCTGGAGCCCGAAATCAATCGGCTTGTCATGCGCAAGCGGCATATCGGTCGTCACCACCCCGGATTTCAGGCGCGGCCCCAGAAACGGGTTCAGGATCACCTCACCAATGCGGCTGACCTCGCCCAGACCGGACAACAGCAACAGGGGCGGTTGCAGCACCTCGCCATCCATGACCGTGTGCGCCTTGGCCTGATACCCCATGCGTCTGATCTGACGCGCGATCACCCCCCCGAGCAGCGAGAACCGCAGATAGGCCCGCATGGATTGCGCCACGCTGATCCAGTCATCCCCCGAGGCCCCCTCCATCGTTTCGAAACCCTGATCTATAATCATGCTGATCGCCTGATCGTGCGGCGGATCCAGCACGGCACCCGTTGCATCATGGCTATACCACGTCCAGTCTGGGCAACGGCTGATGCCGACCGCATCCACGCCCAGATAATAACTCGTGGCCTTGATGTTAGCTGCGTTCTCTTCTGCCGTCGCAATGTGTTTCTGCCCCGCTTCGGAGCCATCCTGAAACGGGATCAAAGCACCCAACATCCGCCGTTGCGCCATCGAAGGGGCCGATTTGAGCGCGTAGTAGCCCCCGGCGGCGGCCTTTTGCACCGCCTTGCCCAGATCACCGAATTGCGCGCGCGCGAACATGTCCGCCCGTTTGGGCACCCGCGCGACATGCGCCTCATCAATATAGGTCGTCGGCTGCTCAACCCGTTTCAGCGTCTCGAAAGGGTGCGGTCCTTTGGCAAAATCGCGCCGCGCAAACGGGTCCTTGTTCAGTGCTGATTTTGCGGTTCCATAGCCAACCCACCACGCAGGTGCATTTGTTTTCAGCCATCTTTGCTCGGGCAATGGACGCAGCGGTCGGTCATGCGCGACTGGCAGTGTCGTCGTGACAACCGCCACCCCAAAACGATCCCCCACAAAGGGGTTCACCAGTTTACCGGCATCAACAACGGCCAAGCCTGCCGCGACGGTCAACTGGTTCAGATCAACGTCCGTGCTGGTGGCGGTATGCGCCTTGGCATCCCAGCCCAGCAACCTGATGTATTCGGCCAGAACGACCGCCGTTTCGGACGCGCGCAGACAGGCCCGATGCGCCTGCGCATGCTGGATCCAGGCGGCGCCCGTTTCGTCGGCGCGTGGGTCGCGCGGCATGTCATAAAGAAAGACCAACGCGTGCTCATGATCCACAATGGTGCTGGGGGGTGCCTGCACGCTTTCCTGCAAATCCGCCATGATCGTATCGATGCCGGACGCCAGCGTCTTGACCTGCTTGGTCTTGAGTTCCTGCGCCAAGCGATCAATGCCCGCATTTCGCACAGGCTGCGCGAGCAAGGCGCTTCGGGGCACAGGCCCAACGCCCACCATGGCCGCATCGCTGAAATAGCCGAAGGCTTTCAAATGCTTGGACCGCTCATCCGGGTCATCCGGGCAGGTCGCACGGGTGCGGTTCACCAAACCGTCGCGGATCGCATCCATGGTGGCCTGATATTCATCCATCGCATGAATGATCGACAGCGGGTCATCGTGGTTTTCAAACGACAGGGGCTTCATCGCAGGCACGGACGTAAGGTCGGGCATTGCGCCACGCTCCAAGCGTTCCATCGGGTAAGGGCCAAGGTGCGGCGGGCGTTTTGCAGTAGAGAAAAACCTTGTCGTCACTGTGGACACTCAATCAGCCTGACAGGAGACCACAACGGCACCCTTCACCGGGCAGCAGCACCGCCAGATCAATCAAACCTATACGCAAACGGCGCGGCTTTACCAGCCCTGCGCCATCACGCGCATCAGGCAGCGTTCAAAACCAGATCGGACGCCTTTTCTCCGATCATGATCGCGGGCGCATTCGTATTGCCTGAGACGATCTCGGGCATGATCGAGCAATCGGCAACGCGCAGCCCGTCGATGCCGTGAACGCGCAATTTATGATCCACGACCGCATCCGCGCCATCGCCCATTTTACAGGTGCCCGTGGGGTGATAGATGGAGGCGGTATTGTTGCGTGCCCAATCAAGTGTCGCGTCAAAGTCATCCATATCCAGACTTTCATGCGGGCGATACTCCTGCGAAATCTTGGAGGTCAGCGGGGCATGGCGCGCAATGGAGCGGGCGATGTTGACGCCAGCCACCACCGTCCGGCAATCCGTTTCAGTCGAGAGGTAATTGGGGATGATCTTGGGGTAGGCGCGCGCATTGGCCGAGGCCAGTCTGATTTCACCTTTGCTTTCAGGGCGCAGCTGACACACGGACATCGTGAAGGCTGAGAACTTGTCCGCCCCCTTGCCCGGGTTTTCCGCCGACAAGGGTTGCACATGAAACTGGATATCAGGGGTTTCCAGATCATCGCGGGTTTTCAGAAACCCGGTGGCAAGGCTGGCGGCCATGGTCATGGGACCAGCACGGAACAAGGCGTATTTCAGCCCGATCTTGGCTTGCCCCATCAGGCTTGTCACCTCATCATTGAGTGTGGGTTCATTGCATTTATAGACTAAACGCGCCTGCAAATGGTCCTGCAGGTTCTTGCCAACGCCCGGCAGGGCCTTTTTGACGTCTATGTTGTGTTCAGACAATTGCTCCGCATCGCCGATCCCCGACAACATCAAAAGCTGCGGCGAGTTGATCGCCCCGCCACACAGGATAACCTCGCGGTGGGCATGGATCATGTGCTGTTGACCAGACCGATCCGTATAGGTCACACCAACCGCGCGGCCCTCTTTGATCTCGACCTTGTCCGCCTGCGCATGCGTAATGATCTTGAGGTTGGGCCGTTTCTTGACAGGATTCAGATAGGCCACCGCAGAACTGCACCGCCGGCCATTGCGGCTGGTCAACTGGAAAAAGCCGACGCCTTCCTGTTCGGCGCCATTGTAATCGGGATTATATTTGTAACCCGCAGCCTGCGCCGCCGCGACCCATGCATCCGTGATGGGCCGCTGGATACGCATGTTCGAGACCGAAAGCGGCCCCTGATCCCCGTGAAACTCATCCGCACCGCGTTCATTGCATTCGGCCCGCTTGAACAGCGGCAGAACATCATCCCAGCCCCACCCGGTATTGCCCATCTGCCGCCAGCGATCATAGTCCTGTGGTTGCCCACGGACATAGAGCAACCCGTTCAGCGATGACGACCCGCCCAGCACCTTGCCACGCGGCCATTCAATGGACCGCCCGTTCAGGCCCGGATCGGGTTCGGTTTTGTAACACCAATCAACGTTTGGATTGTGGATGGTTTTGAAGTATCCAACGGGAATGTGGATCCACGGGTTCAGATCGCGCCCGCCTGCCTCCAACAGGATCACCTTGTTTTTGGGGTCAGCGCTTAAACGATTGGCAAGGACACAACCGGCTGAACCTGCTCCGACAATGACAAAATCTGCTTCCACGACGCACTCCCCCATGTAGAATAAAAAAACTCTAGGCAAAAACGATTAACCATACTAGGGTTTTTTGGGACGAAATGTCTCAATAATCGACGTTCAGGGAGGAACGCATGAAATTACATAACAATTTGAAGGGCATCTCACGCCGCGATCTGTTTAAAATCGCAGGTCGCTACGGCATGAGCTCGACCCTCCTTGCAGCCGGCACGTTCGGCGGTGCAATGAGTTTTGCAAATTTGGCAAAAGCTGCTGAATCCACATATGAAAAACGCTTTGCGAAAGAGGCGAAGTATACGCTGAAGTTTGGTGCTTCGGGCTTCAATGCACGCAACCTTTTGATTGAGCGCGCAGGCTGTCTCGAATTCGCGCGCGACCTCGAAAGCCGCACGGACGGCGAGATTCGCGTCGAGTTCATCGGCGACAATCAGATCTGTGGACAAACATCCTGCGTTGAGAAGACGCAGCAAGGTATCGTCGATATCTATGCGGCATCCACGCAGAACTCTGCGGGTGGTGCCCCATATTTGAACGTTCTCGATTACGCTTACATGTTCCGCAACCGGGCGGATCAGTACCACTTCCTCTATTCACCCGCGTCGCAGGCTCTGCTGCGCGAGCCCTATGAAAAGCGCCACGGCCTGAAGTTCCTGTTCAGCCATGCAGAACTACGCGGCATCCAGTTGGGCCTGAACTTTGAAGACAAGCCTTTGGTGACGTCCGTTGAACAACTTGCAGGCACCAAGAACCGTGTCACAGGGACACAGCTTGGCCGGATCGCTATGGAAGCGCTGAACCTCAACCCGGTTCCGGTGGCGTGGGAAGAAACCCTTGATGGCCTCAAGCAGGGCCTGATTGACGGTGCCGAAACATGGGCATCTGCCGTTGCCTATGCCAATATGTCACCAGTTGTATCGCAGTCGGTTCACCTGAACTTCTTCTGCGGCACAGAGCATACAGCTATGTCTGCGTCTGTCTTTGACAGCCTTGGTGGCGAATTGCAGGATGCTGTGATGGAATCGTCCTATTTGGCGCAGGTCCATGTTCAGGCCGCGAATGAGGTCGCGCTGATCAACACTGTTGGTCAGTCTGATCCACAGCTGCCAAACACGATCTTTGCCCAGAACAACGTGCGCAACGCGTTCCTGTCTGCCGAAGAGATCAAGAAAGCCGAAGAAATGTGCTCGCCAGAGTATCAACCACAATTGTGGGAATCATGGCGCGAGCGGCTCAACGGCTGGTCCGGTGGCCTCGACACTTATCAGGACATCTACGACGAAGTACGCAAGATTCCCGGTGACACCTTGCCCGAGAATGTTGAACCTCGCCGGTGGTGGAAAGCCTAAATCAGGCTTGATACAAATGAGAAAGGGCCGACCCGAAGAGGCGTTTGGGTCGGCCTTCTTATCTCAAAAATACCACCTCATAATGGTGGAATTCCTAAAGTGAGGGGGAGATCTATATGTCTTTAATTTCTGAAGCCGTAGCTATTGTTCCTGCTCTTTTTTCAGGTAGTGCCTGGGAAAAGAGAAGCGCGTTTGACACAGATGGCATGTGGCTGTTCTGTTTCGTGGCCACGCTCGTTTGCGGGTATCTGGCGCATCTGTTCTACAAGTTTGTCCCGTTCTGCGAAAAGCATCTTGAACGTGGCTTGTCAGTTACAATGTATCTCATCATCGCGGGTATCATCTGCTGGGGTGTGATCGACCGCTTTGTGTTCTCGCACCAATGGTCCGGGTCCACGACGGTTCCCCCCTTCCTCTTCATGGTCATGGCGTGGTTTGCCTGTTCCTATAACGTCAAACTGCGAACGCACCTTAGTTTTAGTGAATTTCGCTCGAAAATGCGCCCTGTCGGGCAGATGGCGACACTGACGCTGGACGCTGCTTTGTGGCTCGGTTTTTGCTGGATCGCTATTACAACCTCCTTGCGGTTTACCGCACTGTCCGCTGACAATTTCCAGTTGGTCGATGGCGTCGATGATGTCATGAAATGGTGGTTTTACCTGACCGTCCCGATTGCATTCACGCTCATGTCAGGCCGCGTCATCGGGAACTGGCTGGAGGACTGGAACAATTTCCGCTCCGGCACCCCCATCATCAAACAAGCTGTTATCGGCGGAGACGTATAATGTCAGATGGATCTTGGATTACACTTATTTCGCTGGCGGTCACGGCTTTGTTCATGCTCGGCACGCCTGTCCTGCTCGTCATTTTCTACTGGGTGATTGGCTGTAGCTTTGTCATTGATCTGCCACTGGCCAACACTGGCAACGAGTTGATCAACGTGTTCAGCAAAGGCTTTGCCCTGCTTGCCATGCCCCTGTTCATCCTGACCGGGGATTTGATTAACCAATCCGGAATTGCGCGACGATTATCGAATTTTGCCTATTCCTGTCTGGGGTGGCTGCGCGGCGGTTTGGCCATGGCATCCATCGCGGCATGCGGGCTTTTCGCGGCGATCTCAGGGTCGAACTCAGCCACAACAGCTACCATCGGGTCGATGCTGCATCCCGAAATGGTCAAAGGCAACTACGACGAACGCTTTTCTGCGGCCACGGCGGCGGCGGGCGGTACGGTCGGCATCATCATTCCGCCGTCGATCATCTTTATTGTCTACGGGTTTCTGATGAACCTTCCCATTTCCGAGCTGTTCATCGCGGGTATCGTGCCCGGAACGATGATGGTCCTCGCCATGATGACGGTTGCGTTCATCGTCTGCACGATCAATGGCTGGGGTATCCTGATCGGTCTGTCCTTTCAGCGGGTGATCAAAACCGCATTCGGGGCGTGGCTGGGGTTCTTTGCAATCGGGTTGGTACTCTGGGGTATCTACACGGGTAAATTCTCGCCAACCGAGGCTGCGGGTGTGACCGTTGGTTTCTGTGTGTTCGTGGGTCTGCTTTGTTATCCGCTCAACAAGGTCCTCGGTAGTGATGCCGACGTGCCAGTGAACGAAAAGAGCTTTCTGTCGATGTTTGTCGTCGAAGGTTTCACCTTGCCAAGCGTGCCAGGCATCGTGTCCCGGTCCGCACAGATTACAGGTATTCTGGTGCCACTGATCGCGGTGTCGGTTGCGATGCAACAGGTCCTGTCATCGCTGGGTGCAAAAGAATACATCGGCGAGTTCGTGACCGGCATGGGCGGGTACTACGCGGTGCTGTTTACGGCGATGGCGATTGTCTTCATCACGGGCATGATCCTTGAATCCCTGCCTGTGACCATCATCCTTGCGCCAATTCTGGCCCCGATTGCCGTGTCTGTCGGTGTTGATCCGGTCCACTTTGCGGTTGTCTTCCTTGTGGGTGCGTCAATTGGGTTCATTACGCCGCCCTATGGGTTGAACCTATATGTGGCCTCAGGGGTGACAGGGGTGCCTTACTTCAGGCTGCTCAGGTTCTCCACGATGTACCTTGCTGCGCTGCTGATAGTTTGGGTATTTGTCGCACTCACGCCGATCACCGCTTTGTGGTTGGTTGGGTTCATGCAGTAACCTGAGACGGAACCACTATGCCTGACGACCTCTCTCCTGAAAAGCACGGCCAGATACCGACGAATTTGCGGCTGCTGGTCTTGCTTGAAGAGGTCGCCAGGGTTGGGGTTCCGGTCACGCCTTCGGCGTTAAAAGATACGCTCAACTTGCCGAAACCAACCCTGCACCGCCTCTTTCACACCGCAGAGGAAGCAGGGTTCTTACAGCGCGACATCGACGGCCGGTCCTATAGTCCCGGCCCTCGATTGCGCAAACTGGCGGTCAACACGGTTTCTTCGCAACGGGTGCGCATGCTGCGACTCGTGATCCTGCGCCGCCTTGCCGAGGAAATCGGAGAGACCTGCAACATCTCGACACCTGACCGCGAAGGGATGACCTATCTCGACCGGGTGGAAACCCATTGGCCCTTGCGTATTCAACTGCCTGTCGGCTCAAACGTGCCCTTTCATTGCACCGCAAGTGGCAAGATGTACCTCTCTGCACTGCGCCCCGCCTATCTCGACAGGCTGCTGGCCAATCTGAAATTGGATGAATATGTCCCCGGCACAATCACCGACCGAGACGCGCTCAAGGCAGAGCTGGAACTGACCCGCAAACGTGGTTTCTCCACGGATGCCGAAGAGTTCATGGAAGGTATGGCAGCCGTTGCTGTACCAATCTATGATACGCAAAAGAGACTGGTCTCAACCCTGTCCGTGCATGCACCCTTGCAACGCCAGAGCCTTGAGGACCTTGTCGCCAAAGTTGACAGTCTGTTTGCCGCTGCAAGCGATCTGTCAGAGCTGATCAACTCCTAGCCGACGACGCCATCCACCCAAACGTAGCTTGTTTAAGCGCAATGATTGAACCGCTTGTTCATTATTGGAGGCCACGCTGTTACAGCACATGAAAGCGCGACACAGGCGCAAGCCAGAGGCTATTTGACCTCAATCCAACACGTTTTTGCCGCGCTGCTCCGGGCTACTGCTGGACTTGCAAAGAGACCATCATGCTCTCTGCCCCGGACCCGCTGCGCAGACCGGACACTGGTGCTGCGTCATGCGCATCTCGCCCGATGGCAATACGAATGTACTTTTCATCCGGGGAGACACCATTGGACACATCAAAGCCGACCCATCCAAGGTCATCAAGATGGACTTCGGCCCATGCGTGGCTGGCATCCTGATCAATGGTTTCGTTCATCAACAGGTATCCGCTGACATAGCGCGCGGGCAATCCGGCGACCCGGGCGGCAGACACAAAGATGTTTGCATGATCCTGACACACGGCCTTGCCCACATTCACCGCCTCTTCGGCCGGGGTCGATGAATGTGTGTGGCCAGCCTCGTAAGGCACCGTTTTCAGGATCGCCGCGCTCAGCGCATGCAGCCCATCCAGCCTGTCCTTTTCAGCGCCGACAGTCTCAGCGAGTACTGTAATCTGCGGTCCCGCCTTGGTCAGCGGCGTGTTCTGCGCGAAATGCCAAAGTGGCGCGCACCCGTACACTTTGCCCACGACACCGGCGGTATCACGCGTTTGCACGACCCCGCTGGCGACAAGCTGCAGTTTTTGCGTGCCGGTTTCGGCGCTGACCAGATCAACGTGATTGCCGTAGTGATCACTGTAACTCGCCTCCACCTTGCCACCGGTAACGTCAAGGCTCCAGCGATGGACCGTTTGCAGGCCAGAATCCAGCGGATGCAGCCGTACCTTCTGCAAGGCAAAACCAACTGGCGCTTCATACGCGTATTCGGTTTTATGTCGGATGGAGAGTTCCATTATGCGTTGAACCTGTAATCTTGCTGGATCTGAAGACCAAGCGTGTTTGTATCGCGGATCACCGCATTCAGAAATTCGTGCAACCCTTCATCAAAAATCGAACTGATATCGCGGTCCCTGAGACGTGCGTTCAGATCCTGCGCAAGATCAAGGCTTTGGGGACGGTCGCGGTATTCGTCCGAAAGATAGGTCAGGTGATCCACGATCTGTGACGCGCAAAAGGCCAGAGATCGCGGCAGGCGACGGTCGAGGATCAGAAAGCTGGCAATGTTGGGTGCGTTGTAATCTCCTTCGACAGCCCAGCGAAACGAGGCATGTGCTGAAACCGACCGCAGGATCATTTCCCATTGCACGTTGTCCATGCGGCTGCCCACAAAAGACGTGGCAGGCAGCAGGGCGTGGTACTTCACATCAATGATCCGCGCCGTGCTGTCCATCCGTTCGATAAAATTCCCCAAACGGCTGAAATCGTAGATGTCATTGCGCAGCATCGTGCCATGCAATGCGCCGCGTACCAACGCCGATTGCTGGCGGATCAAGCTCAAAACTTCGGGCAGATCTGTTTCCGGAACAGGATCTTTCAGGGCTTTTGTCAGCACCATCCATGTTTCGTTGACCGCCATCCAGACTTCGGTGGTCAGTGCCGTGCGCACCAGTCGCGCATTGTCGCGCGCGCCCTTGATCACGGATAGAACCGAGTTCGGGTTGTCCGGGTCGCGCAACAGAAAATCCGTGACCCGCGCGCTGTCATAACCATCATGTTTGGCTGTGTACGCCGGCCGCGACGCCGAGGTTACGATGACCGATTTCCATTCAGATTCCGGATCGTTTGATCGCGTCAGCGCGATGCGAAACCCTGCCTCAATCAGACGCGCCGTATTTCCGGCACGTTCCAGATTGCGGAACATCCAAAATAATCCACCTGCGGTTTTGCCCAGCATATCAGCTCTCCAATACCCAAGTGTCTTTGGTTCCGCCACCTTGGCTTGAGTTCACAACCAGACTGCCTTCGGTCAGCGCCACGCGTGTCAAACCACCCGGCACGATATTGATGGAATTGGGGGACACCAATGCAAAGGGTCGCAGATCAACATGCCGCGGGGCAAGACCCGCGTCGGTCAATATGGGCACAGTCGAGAGCGACAACGTCGGCTGCGCAATATAGTTCGCAGGGTTGCCCCTTAGCTTATCCGCAAAATCCGCCAGTTCCTTTTTGTTGGCGGCTGGTCCTACAAGCATGCCGTAGCCGCCCGAGCCATGCACCTCTTTGACCACCAGATCCGCGAGGTTATCGAGCACATATTTCAGCGTGTCCGGTTCTGAACAACGGTGCGTCTGAACATTTTTCAGGATCGCCTTTTCACCGGTGTAGAATTCAATGATTTCAGGGACGTAGCTGTAGATTGCCTTGTCGTCCGCAACCCCTGTGCCCGGCGCATTCGTGATCGTGATATTTCCGGCACGGTACACATCCATAATACCCGGCACACCCAGCATGGATGCGGGATTAAAGGTGAGTGGGTCGAGAAAATCATCATCCACACGCCGGTAGATGACATCGATCACCTTGTAGCCGCGTGTGGTCCGCATTGCGATGTGCCCGTCAATGACGCGCAGGTCGTGCCCCTCCACCAGTTCGACACCCATCTGGTCCGCGAGAAAGCTGTGCTCATAATAGGCAGAATTGTGAATGCCCGGGGTAAGTACCACAACACACGGTCGCCCGGTGCATCCCGCAGGTGCCGAGCCCTCAAGTGAGCGGCGCAAGTTCTTGGGATAATCGCTCACCCGCTGCACTTTGATCTTGCTGAAAAGCTCGGGGAACATCTGCAGCATTGTTTCGCGGTTTTCGAGCATGTAGCTGACACCGGATGGCGTCCGCGCGTTGTCTTCCAACACGTAGAAATCATCTTCGCCGGTGCGCACGATATCTGTCCCGACAATATGCGTATAGACGCCACCGGGCGGTGTAAAATCCATCATCTGCGGCAGAAATGCTGCGTTCTTTGCGATCAGTTCAACAGGAACAATACCCGCACGCAGGATTTCCTGCCGATTGTAAATATCATGCAAAAACGCATTGATTGCCCGCACGCGCTGTTCGATGCCGCGCGACAGCTTTGTCCACTCCGCCCCCGACAGAATACGCGGCACCAGATCGAAAGGGATCAGCCGTTCTTCGGCGTCCGATTGGCCGTAAACGTTGAATGTAATCCCGGTGCGTCGAAAGAAGACTTCCGCTTCCTGCGCTTTTCGCGACAATCTGTTAACATCCTGTCCGGCAAACCAGGATTGATAGTGGCGATAAGGTGCGCGCACATCATCCCCTGCCGTCATCTCACTGAAGTGATTTATTTTTTTTGTCATGTCGCCAGCGTAGCGGACCGTTCAAAGGGTGCAACCAAGTTTATGAAAAGGCCCTGACGGCGTAGCTAACAGGCTGAAAAATATGACCTTTGCCTAAATATTAACCAATTCCAGCATCGTGTTCAGGCAAGGCTAGCGGTAAAATCCAATGTGCGCGACGCTAATGTCAGCCTCAAACGCTTTGCCAATCGCCAGAATACCAATCCTGCGCAGGGCCGCAGGGTTAAACGTACTGTCGGTTCGGTGCGGTTGAAAACTAGAAAAGGGAAGACGTGCAACGCGCCACGATGCGGTTGATGTGACTTGTGCGCGAAAAGACTGCCACGGTCGGCTCAGCTGTGCAGTGCGCAACCTGACATCATAGCTTTCGCCATTGCCCCTCAATTTGATTTCCAAACCGGTCCAATCCGATGCATCCACCACGCCGTCGTCCGGGGACAGATCAAAAGCCATCTGAATAAAACCACCATTGTTCTGCAGACTTACGTGCCCCGTCAGTCGCGCCACCAGTTGTTGAGCGTCCATATCAATGGACAAGCTACCGTCGGACACACCGCCCATGACACGGTCCGACACATATTCCCATGTTGGGTTCAGTTTCACAAAGCCCCCAAAAGTACATTGCTTTGGCACAGAAAGATCATGGAACGGCCCGTAAAAGAGCCGACAATTGAAATGCGGTTTTCGCGGCGAAAATGCATCACGGTTTCGGGTCGTCCTTTTCTGTCGGCAAGCCAAGGACACGCGGAAACAAGCCAACCAGAAAGGCTGTCGTCATCCCAAACGCAAGAATCCCGTTCACCGATGCCATGGCCCCAAAAATGCGGAAGGCAGGCCCAAGCGTTGTGTCCCCATACCCAACAGTTGTGTAGGTCACGAGTGCAAAATAGATCGGCTCTTCGTAGCCCGGTAAAGCCCCAAGGGCCCAGATAGAGAATGCCCAGATATAGAGGTGTATCGTGTGCGACAGCATCAATGCGAAGACGACAGCCGAATGGACCGCAAAATATTTCTTTTGGGTGGTGGGCTCCATGGCCTGCTTCATCATTCGAAGTCGCCGGGTCAACGACACCATGACACCCACGTGAATAAAGGTGCACAACACCAGTAACGAGCTGCCTAGCGTGATTTGAAACAGAACGGACACGTCAGATATACATCCAGATGACACTTGTCGGACGCGATAGCAAAAACGCGCTGCAATCTAAAGGCAAAACAGTTGCCGTTGCACAGACCCGGTTTCAACAGGAACGGGCATTTTAGCGACGGGCCTTTCGGATCATCACAGCCTTGGCGAACACACCTGTATCAACTCAATCGATTACACCCGCAAAACCAACGTCGATATCCCCGCGTGTCGCGCAATACGGGCGGCGTTCGGCCCCATAAAGCGATCGGCGAGGTCCGGCTTGTGCGCACCAACGATAACGAGGTCAGCGTGGCTCAACGCGATGGCTTCAAGAACCTTTTCATAAACCACGCCGATCTCAACGATATGCTGGACACCTTCCGCCTGTGGCAGCGTATCGCTGACGAGTTTATGGAGCGCCTCATTTGCCGCTTCGGCGAATGGTTGGTCATTATGCACCCCCTTTTTAAGTGCTTGTAAACATTGAAAGCTGCTGGTCGCTTTGTCTGCGACACGGGCGCTTTTTGCGGCGTAGTGCTTGTATTACCTGACCAGATTGTAGGTCTTCGGTCCTGATTTGGTAAGGCGCGCCATCGACAACCTGTTTTGCAGGCAGAATTGCGTCCTTGATCAGCCGTCGGATCACGTGATTGGTCACACCGAGCTCTTTTGCGGCCTCAGACATGGTGCGCCACGGGCTATCCTTGTCAGCGGAGAGGTAGCCGCGGATGTTGTTCACGCGCCTTATGGAGGACACGCGCTTTGCATTCCATGTTTTGTCCTGACCGGTGCGGATGCCCATGCGGTTCAGCGAGGCCGCAATGGATCCATCTGACCATCGCCCTGCCATCTCGCGGATGATCGCTAAGGCCTCCTCGCTGGTTTTTGCACCATGCTCGCCAGTCTTTGGTTTTTTGACCCGCAATTCCGTGTGTCGCCCGCCTTTCCAGTGGACGACCAGCACAATCTCACGGCTTGTGTCATCCACATCGGCGACGATGTCCTCGATCAAGGTCCGGAGCAGTTGCTGGCGAGCACGCATGCTCACCGTAGGTGCCTCCCATGCGGCTTTTAGATCCTGCGCCAATCCGTTCAATGCGCTTGGATCAAAGGTCTCGTGCGCGTCTGGAGAGCTCGCCATGCGTTCCTTGAAGGCTTGGACCCGCGAGAGAGCTTCCTCCCAGCGTTTCTCCAGCGTCGCGGCTATCAGGCGGTTCTCCGGGTCACACGCCGCATATCGACGTTCTGCAAGCGTGGCGTCATATTCCGCTTGCTTCAGTTCCAGCTCCAACAGCTGGCGTCGATCTTCCTCTGCATTGCTCATGTAGATTTGCGCCTGTAGCGCTGCCTCAATGGCCAGCGGGGCAACGGCTTGCAAAACGGCGCTAACAATGAGGGTCTCTGCGCGCGCACCACCGAATGTGAAGCACCGCTTTTGGCCCAAAAGCAGGTTGGGATTGTCACACCGATAGACAGGACGGTGTGTTCGGCCCGCATAGACAACGTGCAGCCGTCTCCCACATTTGGCACAGGACATGAGCCCGGCGAGCAAAGCTCGACCACCGCGGGCCGACTTTGTCCCACCGGCCTTGCCAAACGCATTGCGCGCGAGTTGCGCCTGATTGCGTTCATACGCCCCCAACTCGATATAGGCAGCGTGGTGGTCGTGGAGAACCACCTCCCAATCCTCGGGCGATTTGTGATTTTTGTAGCTGACATGGGCGCGGCCGTCCCTGATCTCCGTCTTCTTCCCAGTTTTACCATAAGCATAAACGCCTGCGTAGAACGTATTTTTGAGAATGCTGATGACATTGCGATACCGGATTGGCTGCCACTCAAAAGATGTCAGCCGGATACCGTCCGATGGCCGTGGAAAATGGATACCCTGATCAGCCATCGACAACAGGACCTGTCTGGCGCTGCCAAGTTCTTCAAAACGAGTGAATATCCCGCGTATCACCTCCTGAATCCGCACGTCTGGATCAAACATGATCCCGGCATCTCGGTCCCAAAGATAGCCAATCGGTGGGGTGTAGCGCAGTTCGCCACGCCTGGCCTTCGCACGGGCAGCGTCCAGCATCCGCGTTCGCAGTATCCCCAGTTCAAACTCGCTGATGCTGCCCTTCATGCCTAACAGAAGTCGGTCGTTCGGGAGGCGAGGATCATAAACGCCATCGTGATCCACAACGCGTGCCTCAACCATGCCACAGATCTCAAGAACATGGTGCCAGTCCCGTCCGTTGCGGGCCAATCGAGAGACTTCTAAGCAAAACACTGCACCAACTTCGCCAGAACAGAGAGCCGCAACCAAACGTTCGAATCCCGGTCGGACAGCGCTTCCACTCGCGGATATCCCGAGATCATCGTCGATGACATCTACCGCTTGGAAACCGTACTGGCGTGCAGAAGACACCAGGTCGTATTGCCGCCGTTGGCTCTCAAGATTGGTCATGACCTGGCTTTGTGTCGATTGCCGGACATAGACTATAGCCCGGCGCTGCAACAACGCAGGCGGCAATATTGCGATAGGTGTGAGGTCATTGTTACCCATCATTTGATCCCTCCTGTGTCAGGCTGGCCGCTTCCAGAAGCAATTGTGCAAGAGCCTGCCTCAGCATCTCTCGCTCCTGCTCGTTCATCGGGGCAGTCACTGGCGGATGAAATGGAAGAGGCAGTTGCGCCAGATTGGTTGTTCTGAGGGTGGTCATGTTCGGCTTCCTTCGATGAGTCGCTCTCATCAAAGCTTCGCCGAAAACCTTGCAATGTCAGAATTGAGGACAAATCCAGCAATCCGGCCACCGACACCTCCGGTGATCCCAATGTCATCAGCCCGCAAACTGTAGCATCCAGAACCCAGGCCGGAGCCATGACAGCAACGCCCGGATCTCGTTCAATCCCCACATACGTCCCATCGCCGCGCCGATAGGACCTATAGACTTTTACATTGGCACCAAAATATGCGTGCCACCTATACTGCACGCGATAAACTGACCCGACATGGGCAGAATAAACGGAAACTGGCGGCGTCATGCATCGTGCCCTCTTTGAAAAACGAGCCGACCCATGATGACCCATAATCCGGCAGGACCGTCACAACGCTGAGCGTGGCACCATAGAAACCCGCCAGATTGTAAGCTTCACGCAGCAATTTGGCAGCTTCATCCTCATGGGTCAGATCAACAGAACACAGGATGTGATTTGTCATGCGACGGCCTCCTTCGCTTCATGTTTGCGTTTGCGGCCCATTTGCAGCAGGTAAACACCGCCCACCAAAAGGAAAGCGGGGAGGTAAAAGACCTCTTTGGGTATCCGGTCCGCTTCGACTTCCAACTCGACAATTTCCCAGTCAAAATCGATGCCCAATTGCTCGGCTGGTCCGCCAAAGTTGAGGTTGTCGACAAATATCCTGTCGTCTTCCTCACGGAATTCTATGCCTGCGCCATCAAACAGGCGGGTAACCCCGTCGGCACCTGCATCCCCCACCGGCAAAAGATAGCGCGCGTCGATCATGTCACCGTTGAGGTTTTCACCAACCAATCGCACCCTGAGCGACGCCCCCGATTCAGCCGATTGCGCCATTTCAAAGAGTTGCGTGCCCGGCATCGTTTCGAATTCCGGTGCAATCCGGTTCAGGAAATACCCCGGCTGGAACAGCATAAAGGCCGCAAACAGCAGCACAGCACTTTCATAAAGCCTCGATTTTACCATGAAGTAATTCATCGTCCCGGCGGCAAACAAGAGCATGGCGATCAGGGCCACGATAAACACGAAGATGGCCTGCACCGGCCCCACATCAATCAACAGAAGATCCGTGTTGAAGATGAACAGGAAAGGCAAAAGCGCGGTCCTTATCGAATAAAAGAACGCCTGAAACCCGGTCTTCAGCGGATCGCCCTTGGAAATCGCGGCGGCGGCAAAACTCGCCAGTCCCACAGGGGGCGTCACATCCGCCATGATACCAAAGTAAAAGACGAACATATGCACCGCGACCAGAGGGACAATCAGACCCGATTGAGCACCCAGTTCGACAACAACACCGGCCATCAATGAGGATACGACGATGTAATTTGCCGTTGTCGGCAGACCCATCCCCAGAATGATCGAAATCACCGCGACGAAGAACAGCATCGCCAGAAGGTTCCCGCCAGACAGGAATTCAACGAATTCGGCCATGACCTGACCGATACCCGTCAGGGTCACCGCACCAACGATGATACCGGCGACGCCCATCGCGGCGGCCAGTCCGATCATGTTGCGCGCCCCGGCAATCATGCCTTCCGCGATGTCGGAAAGACCTTCGCGCACGTGACGCAGGGCCTCCCCCTCGCCTCTGAAAAAGGCCTTTAGCGGGTTCTGCGTCAGCAGGATGAAAAGCATGAAGATCGTGGACCAGAAAGCCGACAGCCCCGGCGATTTTCTTTCAATCATCAGCAGATACATCAACAAAAGGATCGGCATCAGGTAATGCACGCCAGTCTTGAAAATCTCGCGCGTGGGCGGCAGGTGCTGCATGGAGTCGATGCTCATATCCAGATCAGGACCCTGAGCTGCGTAGCGCACAGCCGCGATATAAGCGACCAGCATGATCGACAGAATGACCCAGAGAGATGCGCCGCCAAAGGTTGAACTGATCACGTCCACGAGAAAGCCGCACAAAAAGAGCGTACCGCCCGCAATAACGATAGAAATCGCAATGATGAAAATCGCGCCAAGGATAAACTTGACCGGGTGCATGCGGCTTGTACCCGTCATGCCCATTTTAAGCGCTTCAAGGTGAACGATGTAGACAAGCGCCACGTATGAAATGGCGGCAGGCACGATAGCGGTTTTCACAACCTCGACGTAGGATATGCCCACATATTCCGTCATCAGAAAGGCAACCGCGCCCATGACAGGTGGCGTCAGCACCCCGTTGATCGAAGAGGACACCTCAATCGCGCCAGCCTTTGTGGCCGGAAAACCGACCTTTTTCATCAGTGGGATCGTGAATGTGCCTGTCGTGACCACGTTGGCAATCGAAGACCCTGAGATCAGTCCGGTGGCAGCCGAGGCGATAACCGCCGCTTTGGCCGGGCCGCCGCGCAGATGGCCGAGTGCCGCGAAAGCCAGCTTGAGGAAATAGTTGCCCGCCCCCGCCTGATTGAGCAAAGCACCAAACAGCACGAACAGGAACACAAAGCCTGATGAAACACCAAGTGCGACGCCAAACACCCCTTCGGTCGTGAGCCACATGTGACTCATCGCCTTTTCGAAGGAGGCCCCTTTCCATTGCACCACTTCTGGCAAGCCTGACCAGGATCCAAAGAAAACATAGGCGAGGAAAAACAGCGCCACACCCATCAGCGGGAACCCGAGGGACCGTCGTGCGGCCTCCATCAAGAGAACGATCCCGATGCCCGCGATCACCACATCTGTCGTGTTGGGCGCGCCGGTGCGTTGGGCGACGCCGCGATAGTCCCACCAAAGGTACGAGGCTGCAATCGCCGCGACGATCGCTACGGCCCATGTGATCGCCGGAATACGGTTGCGCGGGCTGGATTTCAGCCCCGGAAAGGCGAGGAAGGCCAGCAAGACCGCAAAGCCAAGGTGGATGGCGCGCGTCTGCGTGTCGTTCCAGACGCCCATGCCGAGCATGAACGGTAAGGGGGATGCGATCCAAAGCTGATAGATTGCCCAAACCAAGGGCAGATACCAAAGAGCCGCTCTGCCAAATGCGTCGTCCGGGTTGCGCCCGCCGGTATCGGCATCGGCCACGATATCTTGAAGGGCCGTATCCGGGCCCTTTGACTGTGCATCTGTCATGCTGTCCCCCTTGTTGGGAATATCAATTTATTTTTGTTTTTATCGGTTTTTGCTCCCGCCGCTCAGAGCGCCGGGAGCTGTTTCAATTCTGAAAGGCTTACATCCAGCCACGCTCAGCATAGTATTTCGCAGCACCGGGGTGCAGCGGGGCGCTGAGGCCATCCTTGATCATCTCTTCTTCCGTCAGGCGACCAAAGGCAGGGTGCAGTTTCTTGAAATCTTCAAAGTTCTCGAAAACCGCTTTGACAAGCACGTACACCACTTCATCCGGTGTATTGGCGTCTGCTACGAATGTGGCTTTGGGACCCCAGGACGCAATTTCTGCGTCATTGCCCGGGTACAGGCCCGCCGGGATGGTCGCGGCCGCATAGGCAGGGTTGGCTGACAGTACCTTGTCCGTACCCGAGGTCGTCAGGTCGAGGATTTTGATCCCGCAGGTCGAAGTCGCCTCCATGGTGGAGCCGTTTGGAAGACCAGCGGCCCAGATAGCTGCATCAATCTTGCCATCACACAGTGCTGCTGCTTGCTCTGACGACTTCAATTCCGCCGCAAGAGAGAAATCACCCGGCGTAACACCGGCAGCTTCCATCAGGACGTCTGCAAGCACGCGCGTGCCCGATCCGGGGTTGCCGATATTGACCCGCTTGCCCTTCATATCCATGACGGAATTGATGTCTGCGTCTTCGCGGACCATCACATGCATCGGTTCAGGGTGTACTGAAAAAACTGCGCGCAGGTCAGCGTATGGTTCATCCCCGTCAAAGGCACGAACACCTTCCATGGCTGCGGATTGAACGTCTGACTGAACAATGCCAAAGTCCAATTCACCTTCGCGAATTGTGCGTGTGTTATAGACAGACCCGCCAGTGGACTCCACAGAGCAGCGGATATTGTGCTCTTTGCGGTCCTTGTTCACAAGACGGCAAATTGCACCGCCGGTTGGATAGTAAACGCCCGTGACACCACCTGTGCCAATCGTGATAAACGTCTGCTCGGCACTTGCGGCTCCAGCCATGCCAAGCGAAGCGGCCATTGCCGCCCCTGTCAGAAAGTGTTTTGCGAACATGTGTTGATCTCCCTTTATATGTTGCAAGTCGGTATTTACGGCGTCCAGTTCTCTCCAAGACGCTCAATAGTTTGTTCTGCTGCGCGTATTTGCTCTTCAGCATCGGGTCCGGCCCGGGCGATGAGCATAGAAATTATCGTCTCCAGTAATACTAGCGTTGCCGCATAGGATGAAAAGAACTGAGGGCTCTGCGTCGCCACGATGAAGCTATGATTGGCAAATTGCAATGCGGGAGATGTCGGACTGTCAGAAATGACAACCGTTTTCGCCCCCCTGTCTTGCGCAGCTTTCAGCGCAGCGACGGTACGGCGTGCATATGGTGCTTTGACCAGTCCGACGACGACATCGCCCTCATTGATCCGCGACAGCGTGGCAGAAAGCTCAATCCCGTTGCGCCCTGCCACCTTCCAGTTTTGTTTGAACCACTGGCCCATGTATCCCAGATAATCGATAACCCCCGCCGACCCCATGGAGCCGACCAACAAAACGGTCTTCGCCTCGTCAATTTGCCGGACGGCGCGCTCAAGCGCATCCCTGTTTACGCTTGCGACCAGCTTTTCGACATTTGCAATGCAGGCTGCGGATTGATGTTCAAGCAGCGCGCGGCCTTGCTCCTTGCCTGCCTGCGCGCGTAGTTTGGCCGCGCGCTCCGAGAATGGCGACATCTGACGCTCAACGACAAGACGACCCTCTTCGCGCAACTGTTCGTAGTCACGATACCCCAGCGCGCGCGCAAGCCGCGAAAACGTCGCCGGTGATACGCCACTGCTCTGTGCAACCGAGCGCAGAGAGCGCGTTGCAATTTCCGCAGGGTTTTCCGACACGAATTTTGCAGCAACCCTCAGCTTGTCGCTCAAATCTGCATATGACCCGCTGATCCTGTCCTGAACTGTCATGTTGGCAATAATGGCTCCATCCTAAACGTTAAATACACTGTTTCATATGTTTTGATATTGTCAATGGCTGAAACAAGTGTTTCAAATGGGGTGTAACCGAAAGAAATACCATGACACCTTCAGAATTACCTGCACATGCCTCCGTCGTCGTCATCGGGGGCGGCATCATGGGCTGCTCGACCCTCTACCATCTGGCCAAGATGGGCGTTACAGACGCGATCCTGCTAGAGCGCAACAAGCTCACCTCGGGCACCACATGGCATTCCGCGGCGCAGGTGCGCGCGCTCAGACACTCGCGCAACCTGACGCGCATGATCCAGTATTCTGTGGATCTATATGCGCAGTTGGAAAAGGAAACCGGCCAGAACGTGGGTTGGATCCAGAAAGGGTCCCTGTCCATCGCGACAACACCAGACCGGGCAATTCACGTCAGACGGCAAGAAGCCCTTGCGCATGCTTTTGGCATCAAGGCCGATTGGGTCAGTGCGGGCGAAGCACAAGAGCGTTGGCCCCTGATGAACGCAAGCGATGTGCTGGGAGCTGTCTGGTCGCCTGAGGATGGCCGCGTTTCACCCTCAGACGTCTGTGCCGCGCTGGTCAAATCAGCCAAAAGCCACGGCGCAGGCATTTTCGAGAACACAGGCGTCACCGGCATTCTGACTAAAAACGGGCGCATCACGGGTGTCGAAACAACAAAGGGAACCGTCAGTTGCGATGCCGTGGCACTATGTGCGGGGCTGTGGTCGCGCGAGATTGGCGGCATGGCAGGTGCCGAGGTACCCGCGCTGGCCTGCGAACATTTTTATCTGCTGACAAAACCGCTTGAGGGGATCGAGGGCAATGTGCCGACCCTCAGCGATCATGACAATCATCTTTACATCCGCGACGACAGCGGCGGTTTGTTGGTGGGGTGCTTTGAGCCGATGGGCAAGCCAATTGCCCCCGGAGTTCTGGATCAGAATTTCGAATTTGGCCTCTTGCCCGAAGACTGGGATCATTTCGAGCCCATGATGCTCAACGCCCTGCACCGCCTGCCCTGTCTGGAAACGGCAGAAGTTAAAATGCTGCTGAATGGCCCCGAGAGCTTTACGCCCGATGGCATGTTCATGCTTGGGGAAACGGCTGAGACACGCGGGCTGTTTTTGGGCTGCGGCATGAATTCGGTCGGCATGGCATCCGGGGGCGGGGCGGGCATGAATCTGGCCCATTGCATCGTCCATGGGCATACTGCTTATGACCTTGGCGAAGCGGATGCCAAACGGTTCGCGCCTGTGTTCAACTCGGTTGATCATCTGATGGCCCGCGCGCCTGAAATCCTTGGCACACATTATGAAATCGCCTACCCCGGACGTCAGCTTAAGACCGCGCGCGATCTGCGCGTGCTGCCGCTGCATGCGGAATACGCCAAGGCCAATGCGCATTTCGGTCAGGTCTACGGGTGGGAAAGGCCGCTCTATTTTGGCAAATCAGCGGACCCAAAGATGACCTTTGGACGGCCCGACTGGTTTGAGAATGTGCGCAGGGAAGTCCACGCAGCACATGAGGCCGCCGCAGTTTTTGACGCATCCCCTTTTGGCAAAATCGAAGTGACAGGCCCGGATGCCTGCGCCTTCCTGCAGCATCTGGCCATGCGCAACATGGATCGCCCCGCCGGAACGGCGATTTACACCCCCCTGCTGAATGAGCGCGGCACCTATGAAAGCGACATCACGGCACACCGCATCGCAGACGATCATTACAGGCTTTTCGTCGGCACCAATGCGATCAAGCGCGATCTGGCTTGGGCACTGCGGCAGAGCGACGGTTTTGACGTCACGCTGAAAGACAGCACCGAAGACTACGCAGTTCTCTGCCTGATGGGGCCGGAGGCCGCACGCATTGTTGCCGCGACGGGTGCACCGGAACTATGCGACCTTGGGTATTTCAAAGTCGGGCCTGCATTCATTGCAGGCAAACATGTCCGCGCCGTGCGTATGTCCTATGTGGGCGAAGCGGGCTGGGAAATCACCTGCAAAGCCGAAAACGCGCAGGCGATTTACGCAGCATTCCAATCTGCGGGTGCGGTCCCTGCAGGTCTTTTTGCGCAATCCTCCATGCGCATTGAAAAAGGGTTCGCGGCCATGGGCCATGAACTTGACGGTGATCTCAGCCCGGTCGAGGTTGGCATGCACGGCATGGCGAAAAAGACCGGTGGGTTTATCGGTGCACAGGCTTTGGCAGAGCGCGTGCAGACGTCAAAACGCTCTCTGGTCACGATTGTCTTTGACGATGAAACCGCCGTGCCTCTGGGTCATGAACCGGTTTACGCAGGCCCGGACATCATCGGCCAGATAACCTCTGCCAGTTTCGGGTATCGGATTGGCGCACCTGTCGCCTTGGCCCATGTAAACGCTACCGTTGATGGCGGCGCGGTCGAGATCGATATCGCAGGGACCAAATACACCGGACGCATGCAGTTTGCAGCGGCGTTTGATCCCAGCGGTGCGCGGATGCGCCCATGATCAACCAAACCGCCCCGGCAGACGCAGATGGATTCTGCGCGCGTCATGCTCTAGAAAAAACCAACGCTCACTTCGCCATTCCGCCTTGCACAGGAGAAACCTGATGTCGCATGTGTTTCCGCGTCATTGTAAAAAAACCATCCCCACCGCCGTCCGTGGCGCGGGGTGTTATCTCTATGACAGCACCGGCAAGGCGTATCTGGATGGATCAGGCGGTGCTGCCGTTTCCTGCCTTGGGCATGGTGATGCGGATGTGATCGCCGCCATACAGAAACAGGTCGCTGACCTTGCCTTTGCGCATACCGGGTTTTTGACGTCTGAACCAGCCGAAGCGCTCGCCGATCTGTTGATTGAACATGCACCCGCTGACATAGAACGTGTTTATTTCGTCTCTGGCGGTTCCGAGGCGACGGAGGCCGCGATCAAACTTGCGCGGCAGTATTTTATCGAAAAGGGTCAGCCAGAAAAACGGCGCCTGATTGCGCGGCGGCAAAGCTATCATGGCAATACGCTTGGCGCATTGGCGGCAGGCGGGAACGAATGGCGGCGGCAGCAATTTGCGCCTTTGCTGTTTGACGTTCATCATATCGCACCCTGTTACGAATATGTGCTGCGTGAAGAGGGTGAAAGTGCCGCCGCTTATGGTCTTCGTGCCGCGCAGGAGCTGGAAGACGAGATTTTGCGCCTTGGGCCTGAAACCGTCATGGCCTTTATGGCCGAACCTGTGGTGGGTGCGACACTCGGTGCTGTTCCCGCTGTTGAAGGGTATTTCAAGCGCATCCGTGAGATTTGCGACACCTACGACGTGCTTCTGATCCTTGATGAAGTGATGTGCGGCATGGGTCGGACGGGCCATCTGTTTGCCTGCGATGCAGATGGGATCGCGCCTGATATCCTGTGCATCGCCAAGGGGCTTGGCGCGGGCTATCAACCCATTGGTGCGATGCTGTGCACAGGCGAAATCTACGAAACGATAAAGAACGGAACAGGCTTTTTTCAGCATGGTCACACCTATCTCGGCCATCCGGTTGCCGCCGCTGCCGGGCTGGCGGTTGTGAGCAAGATTGTTGGCGACGGACTATGCGATCGGGCCCGGCGGCAAGGCGAGGTGCTGTCAAAAGCGCTGCATGACCAATTCGGTCAACATCCACATGTGGGCGATATCCGCGGCAGAGGGCTGTTTCAGGGCATCGAAATCGTTGAGGACAGGGAAACTAAAACACCCTTTGACCCTGCAAAGGGATATGCCGCGAAAATCAAAACAGCAGCCTTCGACGCAGGGCTGATCTGTTATCCAATGGCGGGCACGCGCGACGGACGGGCGGGCGATCACGTGCTTCTGGCGCCGCCTTTCATCATCGAAGACAACCAGATCGATGAATTGATCGGCAAGCTGGCGACAGCCCTTGAACAGGTTATCGGTGCTGACCCTGCTGCGGTTTAACCGGGTCTGACGCTCGCTTAGTTACGGCCAAATGCGGACAAGCGGTTTATTTCATCAAGCCGTTCGAGGTTAACGACCGTGGAGAGCATCAAGCGATCCTGGCTCCAATCTGGCGGGGTTTGGATCGCCAGCGACAGCAGCGCTACTGCCGCAACGAAAGGCAAAACCAATGCCACAACGGCGAGCCGCGATTGCTTGGCATCCCGCAAGTTCGTGAGCGACAGAATGCGCGCTTCCAGAAAGCTCTTGCCGCCCTGCCGTAATGTGGGTCTGTCAGCGCTCACCAGCGTCACCTTTGGCACGGCGATGACAAAGTCACGGTCGCGGCTGAGGGTTTTTTGACACACCGACAAAAGCGTATCGCAATACTCGCGCATATCGATACGACCGCGCGACAAAACCTCGCTGTCGCAATTCAGTTCACGCAGGTTTTCGACCTGCCGCTTCCATGCGTGATAAACCGGGTTGAGGAAAAAGACCGGCTTGAGCGCCTCGATCAGGATTTCCCATTCAAGATCACCCTGCCGGATATGCTGAAACTCATGCGCCAAAGACACCTTAAGCTCATGTGCCTCCGCCAGCATGTGAGATGGGATCACCACGTAATAGTTGTAAAAACCACGCGTGGAGAACGGGACAAGCGATTGGTCTGACAATCGCAAATGCACCCTGCCAAAACGACGCCAAGCATAGCTGCCCCGCACAATCCGTCGCAAGCACATCACGGACACCACCAAACGCATCACCCCTATGACAAAGCCCATACCCAGCACAGCCATGGTCAGCCAGGCAAACCACCCCACGCCGGACACGATGTTCAGCGTGACCGTGTTGCGCAGCGTCACCAGCGCCTCAAACTCTGTTGCGCGCATCTGCAGACCGCCGTTCAGGTAGTAGGAAACCACCATATCAGACAGGTTCAGCGTCACACCCTGTGCAAGCCCGGTCTGTTGCAGCAGCCCGAAACCCATCGCGATCAGAGGCGCCAGCAAGATCGTCAGGAAAATACTGTTGAGCAACCGCAATTGCGTCCCATAGGCGCGCTCCAGACCAAAAAGGCTGAGCCGCCCGCGCACCAACACCCAGAAAACGTACGCACAGACAAAAAGGATATTGGCATTCACATAGGCGTCTAGCAGCTTATCCGCCGGTATCATTTTTCAACCTCCGGTCTACAAGTGCGCGGATTTCGCCAAGGGCTTCTTCGGTCAATTCGTCGTCGTTGACCAATCGCGCCACAAGGGATTCCGGGGTGTCGTCAAAGAGTTTGCGCGACAGATCCTTAAGTGAGCGGGATTGATAGACGTCTTTCTCCAACTCAGGCTTATAGACAAGCTGTTTGCCCACCTTGCGGCTGGTCACGAACTCTTTCTGCTCGAGGATTCGCAGAATGGTCGCGCCGGACGTATAGGCAAGGTCACGTTCTTTGGGCAATTGACTTAACACATCGCGCACGGTCCCCTCCCCCAAGGCCCACAGCTCGTTCATGAATTCCAACTCCACCTCAGTCAGAAGCTCACTTTTTTTGCGTTCTCTCATGAAAAAGCCATCCCTTGGCGCTGCTCATGCCAGAACGCCTGTAAGTAAATACTATGATTTTCGTATTCCAAAGAGATTTCTCATACCTTTCGAAAACAAAATATGGCCCAGACGATGGATATGCCCACCGGCCACCAGACGGGCTGGCCCACCAGACCGAGCCACGCAAGAAAGATGTAAGACGTCCCCAAAAGGGAAATAAACAGCCTGTCGCCCCGCGTGGTGGTCAGCCCGAGGATACCGCGCCGTTCGTCCCCGCCCGGCCTGCGTATTTCAAGAATGGTGAGGATCGCCATGGCACTGAATATACCGCAAAACAGCAGGAACGTTGCGGGCGTCCAGGCCATCCAGAACTCCGGCCAGAGCGGCTCGGTCCACGAAAACCCCGTCTCTTCCTCCTGTTGGGCGACGTTTCCCCAGCCTTGGGCGAGGACTGGGCTTGCCAGAAGAAATGTCAATAAGACTGTCAGCCGTTTCATCACACCCTCCCCAGGGCAAAGCCCTTCGCGATATAGTTGCGTACAAAGTAGATCACGATAGCGCCCGGAATGATGGTCAAGGTGCCTGCCGCTGCCAGCAGCCCCAGCTCGTATCCCGCAGAGGATGCCGTTTTGGTCATAGTGGCGGCGATTGGCTTTGCTGCAACCGCCGTCAGGGTTTTGGCGAGCAAAAGCTCAACCCACGAGAACATGAAACAAAAGAAGGCTGCAACGCCGACGCCCGCCTTGATTGTCGGCAGGAAAATCGTGACGAAAAAGCGCGGGAAGGAATAGCCATCCACATAGGCCGTCTCATCCAGTTCCTTGGGCACACCGCCCATGAACCCCTCAAGGATCCAGACCGCAAGCGGGATGTTGAACAGGCAATGCGCCAAAGCCACCGCGAGATGCGTGTCGAACAAGCCAACGGATGAATAAAGCTGAAAGAACGGCAGCGCGAACACCGCCGCAGGGGCCATCCGGTTCGTCAGCAGCCAAAAGAACAGCTGCTTGTCCCCCAGAAAGCGGTAGCGCGAGAACGCGTAGGCCGCGGGCAGGGCCACACAGATCGAAATCACGGTATTCATCGACACGTAGATGATCGAATTGAAATACCCCCAGTACCATGTCGGGTCCGTGAAAATGACCCGGTAGTTGTCCAGCGTGAATGTCTCGGGAAAGAGGCTGAAGCCCGAGAGGATGTCATTGGTGGTCTTGAAGCTCATCGTGACGAGCCAATAGATCGGCAGCATTAGAAAGATGATATAGAAAATGGGGATGAGGGAGCGTTTTCTCATTTGTCGTCATCCTTGGTCATCAATGTGTAAAACAGCCACGACACCAGCAATGTGATCGCAAAGTAGATCAGCGACATGGCCGCCGCAGGCCCCAGATCGAATTGGCCCAGCGCGATTTTCACCAGATCAATCGACAACAGCGTCGTCGAATTACCCGGCCCCCCACCGGTCAGCACAAAGGGTTCGGTGTAGATGTTGAAGCTATCCATGAACCGCAGCAGTATCGCGATGGTCAGAACGGTTTTCATCTTGGGCAGCTGGATGTAGCGAAACACCTTCCAAGGGGACGCGCCGTCGATCTTGGCCGCCTGATAATAGGCATCCGGGATCGACACGAGGCCCGCATAACACAGCAGCACCACCAATGAAGTCCAGTGCCACACATCCATCACGATGATCGTGATCCATGCGGCCAGCGGGTCCTGCGTCATGTCATAGCGCACGCCCAGCACGTCATTGATAAAGTACCCCATCATCCCGATCTTTGGCAGGGTAAAGATGTTCCACATCGCACCCACCACGTTCCACGGGATCAGCATCGGCAAGGCCATCAGCACAAGACACACCGGCACCCAGATGCCACGTTTCGGCATGGAGAGGGCAATGATAATGCCCAGTGGTATCTCGATTGCGAGGATCAGGCCGGTAAAGAGAAACTGGCGACCTAGCGCTGCGTGAAACCGCTCAGAACGCAGGATTTGTTCGAACCAGTCCAACCCCTGCCAGAAAAACAGGTTGTTGCCAAACGTCTCCTGCACGGAATAATTCACCACCGTCATGATCGGGACAAGTGCGTTGAACGCCACAAGGAAGAGCACTGGCAGCACAAAGAACCATGCTTTTTGGTTTTCGGTTTTCATGATGCGGCCTCCGTCGCGATCCAGTCGTTTCGGTAAAGGCGTGTCTGATCCTGCCGGAACGCCAGATGCACGGGCGCGCCCTGCTCGGGCACATCGCCTTCGACGACCGCTTTGACGGGTGTGTCGCCCACCATCGCCTCAACGACAGAATGGCGGCCCACATCGGACACTTTGCGCACCCGCGCAGGCAAGCCCGCATCGGAGAGCGTGACGAATTCGGGGCGGATGCCGATGGCGGTCTTGCCGCCCTCGCCCGCGATTGATCCCTCGAGCGCGACAGGGTGGCCTTCAAAGTGCACCGCACCACCGTTTTCGACCACCGGCAGCACATTCATGCCTGGCGAACCGATGAAATGGCCGACAAATGTGTGCTGCGGTCGGTCAAACAGTTCAACCGGCGTGCCGATCTGCACCACCTCGCCGTCCTGCATGACGACCACCTGATCCGCAAAGGTCAGCGCTTCGGTCTGGTCGTGGGTGACGTAAATCATGGTGGCTCGCACCCTTTGGTGCAGCTCTTTCAGCTTGGAACGCAGCTTCCATTTCAAATGCGGGTCAATGACGGTGAGTGGCTCATCGAACATTACCACATTCACATCATCGCGCACCAATCCGCGCCCCATTGAGATCTTTTGCTTGTTGTCCGGCGACAGATGCGCGGCGCGTGTATCAAGCATGTCTTCCACATCAAGCATGCCCGCAATCTCGGCCACGCGCTCTGCGATCTTTGCTTCGGGCACACCACGGTTGCGCAACGGGAACGCAAGGTTATTGCGCACCGTCATTGTGTCGTAAATCACCGGGAACTGGAATACCTGCGCGATGTTGCGTTGATCGGGTGGCAGGTCGGTGACGTCCTTGCCGTCAAACAGGATGCGCCCCTCCGACGGAACCAGCAGCCCCGAAATGATGTTCAGCAAGGTGGATTTACCGCACCCTGATGGCCCCAAAAGCGCATAGGCGCCCCCGTCCTGCCAATCGAGGTCGATTGCTTTAAGCGCATAGTCCTCAGGTCCCGACGGATTTGGGAAATAGGAATGGCGCAGGTTTGAAAGCGTGATCTTAGCCATCAGGCAACGAGGCTCCCGTCCGGGGCAAAGTAAAAGGCTTTGCTGATGTCCATGAAAAAGCGATGCTCCTCGCCGATTTGATAGGGATGCACGCCATGTGCCAATGACACCCAACCCTCATTCCCCATTTGGAAATGCGCGCTGGATTCCGACCCCGAAAGCTCGGTCACCTGCACCACGCCGTTCAGTTCCACCTCATTTTGCGAGGCTGAAAACGGGGTGACATGGTGGGGCCGCACAGCAACCGTATAGCTGCCATCCGCCAGATCAGCGACAGGACCTGACAGTGGCCATGTCACGCCAGTGTCCAGCGATGCCATGCCGCCCGTCTTGGTGATCTGTGCGGCATTGATCGGCGGGTCGGAAAACACCCGTGCCGCCGTCAGCGTCGCGGGTTTGCGATAAATCTCGGCGGTCGTGCCGAATTGAGTAACCAAACCGTCATCCATGAGGGCCGTTTGCCCTCCCAACATCAACGCCTCTTCGGGTTCTGACGTGGCATAAACCACAACCGTTCCGCGCCCGGCGAAAAGCTCCGGCAATTGCTCGCGCAGTTCTTCGCGCAGTTTGTAATCCAGATTGGCCAGCGGCTCATCCAGAAACACCGCGCGACTTTCTTTGGCAATGGCGCGCGCAAGGGCGCAGCGCTGCTGTTGCCCGCCGCTCAATTCCTGCGGGCGGCGGTGTAGCATCGGGCGCAGTTGCAAAATGTCTGCCGCCTCCTCCACCCGTCCTGCGATCTCTGACTTGGCCATCCCGGCCACTTTCAGCGGCGAGGCGATATTATCGTAAACGGTCATATGGGGGTAGTTTACGAAAAACTGATGCACGAGGCCGATGTTGCGCTTTTGTGTCGAGAGTTTCGATACGTCCTGCCCATCCATCATAATTTTGCCGGACGCCAGCGGATCAAGGCCCGCCATCAATTTGATCAGGGATGTCTTGCCTGCTCCTGTCTGCCCCAAGAGCACGTTGAAGTGCCCTGTGTGCAAAACCAGTGATGTGGGTTTGATATGGGTGATCCCCCGGACCACCTTGGTGGCGTCTATCAGTTCGATGCTCATCTTGTACCTTGCGCCCTCGGTCCTTGAAACCGGAGCATCGCATCGGATGCTCCGGCTGTGTTCAGTGGCCCGACACGACTGCCGGGCCGCAGGTTGGCTTACTGGTTCCAGCGCGCAACGAGGTCGTCATAGTTGACGGTCTCGCCTTGCGGCTTTTCGTTGTCCAGCTTGGGCTTGGCACCGCCATTGGCAAACCAGAACTCGGCATCGCGTTCTTCGTTGAGGCGCGGACCACAGCCACCATAGACATTCGCAGCTTCATCCGCCTGCTGCATGCGTGCCATGGTGATGTCCATCTCTTCGGCCAGACGGTTCATCGCTTCCTGCGGCGTAAACGCACCGGAGTTCACGTCACCGATCTGCTGCCACCAGATTTGCGCCAGCTTGGGATAGTCAGGCACGTTGATGCCGGTTGGTGACCATGCCACACGGTCGGGCGAGCGGTAGAACTCCACCAGACCGCCCAGTTTAGGCGCGCGTTCGGTGAAGCTTTCGTGATTCACCGTGCTGTCGCGGATAAAGGTCAGACCCACGTGGGATTTCTTGACGTCAACGGTCTTGGAGGTGACAAACTGAGCATAAAGCCATGCCGCTTGCGCACGATCAGTGGGTGTTGATTTCAGGAAGGTCCACGATCCCACATCCTGATAGCCGACCTTTTGCCCTTCGGTCCAATAGGGACCATGCGGGCTGGGTGCCATCCGCCACAGTGGGTTGCCGTCTGCATCGACGGTATTGTTGCCTTCAGACTGCGGTTTCACCATGTCTGCGGTAAAGGCCGTGTACCAGAAGATCTGCTGTGCGACGTTACCCTGCGCGAGCGCTGGCAACGACTGGTAGAAGTCATAGCTCGCCGCACCCGGAGGGGCATAGTTACGCAGCCATTCGTCCCATTTGCGGATCGCATAGACAGCCGCCGGGCCGTTCGCCGCGCCCCCACGGGTTACAGATGCGCCAACCGGGTTGCAGGAACCCGCTTCCATCCGGATGCCCCATTCATCAATCGGGACGCCATTGGGTTCACCAACCGAACCGGCACCGGCCATGGAAAGCCACGCGTCAGTCATCCGCCAGCCCAGATCAGGTGCACGTTTGCCATAGTCCATATGGCCGTAGATCGTCACGCCGTCGATTTCCTTGACGTCGTTGGAAAAGAACTCCGCGATGTCTTCATAGGCGGACCAATTGACCGGCACGCCTAGTTCATAGCCGTATTTTTCCTTGAACGCCGCCTTGAGATCTTCGCGGTCAAACCAGTCCTTGCGGAACCAGTAGAGGTTCGCGAACTGCTGATCCGGCAGCTGGTAGAGGTTCCCATCGGGACCCGTCGTGAACTGAATCCCCATGAAGTCATCAAGGTCCAGCGTCGGCGACGTGGTGTCGGACCATTCGCCAGCCATCTGTTCGGTCAGATTGTAGGCCAGTTGCAAACGTGAGTGCGTCCCGATCAAATCGGAATCGTTGACATACCCGTCATAGAGGTTGCGGCGGGTCTGCATCTGGGTTTGCACCGCCTGCACGACTTCGCCCTCACCGAGGATCTGATGGTTTACCTTGATCCCGGTGATCTCTTCGAAGGCTTTCGTCAGCACCTCGGATTCGTATCCATGGGTCGGGATACCCTCGGACAAGACGTTGATTTCCATTCCGTCAAAGGGTTCCGCCGCCTGAATGAACCACTCCATTTCAGCGAGCTGTTCTTCTTTACTCAGGGTCGATGGCTGGAATTCCTGATCAATCCATTTCTGAGCTGCAGCCGTATCGGCAAAAGCAGTCCCAGACCCCGCGATGACGGCCATAGCCGCGGTCGCGGAGAGCAGATACTTGCGCATCTTTTCTCCTCCCAAATTTTTTAAAGTCGCCAGCCTGTGCCAGCGGGATCACGCTACTGTTATCTGCACAATTCTGTCAAACTAAATATTTAGTAGATATTCATACCACTGTTTTTATTTGACTATTTATGACTGGCAATACTCCGCTCAACTCGACAGACCTTTGATGCGAGTCTTTCCGGCGCGCACTGTTACTGTGGTAGCACCCTATCAGCGCCTCAAAAGAAAAGCGTGCATGCACGCATGATCCGGGCCGTTCACCGTCGCGAAATAGCACCTGCATTGGTTTCTTGCTGCATGCGGGCATTAACAAAAGATTAACCTTATTCGCTCTGTACTATGGTTAATGGACGCCTCAAAAAAATGTGTTCACATGCTCAAATCTGAGGCCTTGACCCGCAAAAAGGAGACGTTCAGCAAAAAAGAAAAACCAACAGGTTTGCGCGCGAAATACGGCTTTTACAGAACATTCATTATCCCACCACTTTACGTCGATTTGGACACGCACCAACCCGCCTCATTTAATTAAAGTATGACCAAAAGCCGCGAAACACTGCCGAAAACGATAGCGGCCAATTGAAACATTGCAGTAATCGTCCGTTTTCTTTTACAAATTTCGGGACGATACGAAGTATTTAAACTTTAATATCAATTAGAATGGACCGTAAGATGAGTGACCAATCGGTGGCCCTTTCATGAGTGGAAATATCAAAACAACCAGTGGCTCGGGCCAAAGCGTTCTGGCCTTTGAAAACAGTCTGGGCACGTATGGCCAGACCTCCCGGCTGGCGCAGTCTCTTTCGGATGCGAACACCACAGCCGCGGACAACCTTTCAGGTGGTGCCAAACCCATCGTTTCTTTCACACCCGGTCTTTTTGGCGCTGATGAAACGCAAGACGATATCCCTTTTGTCGAGATCAACCACCTGACCGGGTGCTGTTGTATCGGCTGCGGCGGCATGCCCCCCGAAGACCTCGTTCTCACCAGAGCCATCGTCGCGAATGATCCGGACAACGAGCTTGGGGCAGTCAACTTGTCCGCCCCCTCACAGCTCAGCGATCTGGCTGGTTTTCTGACGACAGATTTCTGGACAGCCTTTGGCACCGTCCCACGACAATTCAACCTGACGGATTCGGGCCTCAATCCAAAAAGCGGTGTACTGCATTATAATGTAAGCGGTTTTTCAAACGTGAACCGCGCTGGCACGGACACAAATGGGCTGACCGCGCCGCGTGCTGATCTGGTCCGCGATGTCATGGATGTCTTTGGCGAGGTGCTCGGTATCTCATTCGTTGAGACGAGTTCCTCGAACGCCGATTTCACGGATATTTTCTTCAAGGATACCGACGCAGGTCGTGCCTATGCGAACTCAACAGGGTTTTCAGCAGGCGTGCAATATTCATGGATCAACATTGGACAAGACTGGTCCGGGGGTACATCGACCTACAACGACTACACGCTGCAGACGATTTTCCACGAAGTCGGCCATGCATTGGGCTTGGGTCATCAGGGTCTCTACAATGGCAGCGGTTCATTTCCGAGTGATGCCGATTTTGACAATGACAGCTGGCAGGCGACGATGATGTCGTATTTCAGCCAGAACGAAAACACCACGATCCCGGCCAGCTTTGCCTTTCTCCAGACACCCATGGCCGTGGATTGGATCGCCTTGCAGGACATGTACGGCGATCAGAGCTCTGGCGGCACGAATTTTGGCATCAGCAACGCGTTTCTGGGCGATACGGTCTATGGGTTCAACACCAATATCTCCGCCAACACGTCGAATATCTGGGCTGAGTTTGCAACCTATGCAAACAGAACCGCCTCGACGATTGTGGATGCAGCCGGCATCGACACGCTTGATTTCAGTGGATATTCCGCAAACCAACTGATCAACCTGACCCCCACCAGCCAGTTCGCGACGGCACCGTCTATCTCCAACATCGGCGGTCTGACGGGCAATCTGACGCTCGCTGAAGGCACGATCATCGAGAACGCCATTGGCGGTTCGGGATCGGATACGTTTTTTGGCAATGATGCCTCGAATGTTTTCAGGGGCAATGGTGGCAACGACACCTTTAACGACAGCCTTGGGGATGACACCTATTACGGCGGCTCCGGCACCGACACGGTCGATTTTCTCGGTCTGTTTTCAAACTATTCCTTCAGCATCAGCGGCACGTTCCTTTCTGTGATCAATGTCGCGATGAACCTTGTAGAAAACACTGTTGAATTCCTCAGCTTTGATGATCAGACCTTCAGCTTTCAGAACATTCTGGATGGGCTGGGAAGCAATGCGGCACCCGTTGCGAGCGACGATGCCTTTGCAACCGATGAGGCCAGCCCGCTTGCAGCGGCCAGTATTCTGGCCAATGACACCGATGGCGATGGCGACCCGCTCAGCGTCGCCACCGTGAACAACGAAGCCGCGAATGTCGGCAGTCAGATTGCCCTCGCCTCCGGCGCATTGCTGACGGTCGATCCGAATGGGACGTTCGATTATGACCCCAACGGCGCGTTCGATGCCCTTAACGAGGGGCAATCAGCTACCGACAGTTTCACCTATACCGCAACCGATGACAGTGACCAATCGAACACGGCTACTGTGACGATCACGGTGAACGGCGTGGATGATAGCCCTTCGGCGGCACCCGTCGGGCAAAGTGGCGTGGCCACCGTGTCGCAAGCCGGCCCTGGTCAATGGCACACGGTCAGCTTTGCAACGGCAATTGCAGACGCTGTCGTCGTGATGGGCCCGGCAAGTGACTTTGACGATGCCCCGCTCAGCACACGGGTGCGCAATGTCACGGACACAGGTTTCGAGTTCCAGATCGACGAATGGGATTATCTGGATGGAGTCCACACAAGCGAGAGTATCGGCTGGCTGGCCGTGTCCGAGGGATCCCATACGCTCAGCAGCGGCGAGACGATTGTTGCCGCGACCGCATCCGTTGGCACCGGCCTTGAAACGCTCAGCTTTGGTGAAACGCTGAGCAACGCCGTGGTTTTGGCTGAGGTTACATCACTCAATGAGGCCAGTGCCGTGACCACCCGCATCCGCAACGTCACCGATCAGGGCTTTCAGACGCAGATCACCGAAGAAGAAGCAGGCGGCGCGCATGTGGATGAAACCGTGTCGTGGATCGCGATTGAAACCGGTCAAAACGCGATTTTCGAAGCGTTCATCACCCCGGATGAGGTGAACGAGACAGCGTCGCGCTATGATTTCAACGCCAACTTTGTGACCGCGCCGGTGGTGCTGGCCGACATGCAATCCACTGATGGCGCAGACACATCAACCACGCGCCTCGCCGCTGTTGACGCCACGGGCGTCTCTCTCTTTGTCGAGGAAGAGCAATCTCAAGACACCGAAATTGGCCATACGGATGAAACCCTTGGTGTCGTGGCGCTCAAAGGTGGCCTGATCTTTGTCAATGACCAGCCAAACACCGCACCGGTGGCGCAGAACGATACCGCAACCGTGACCGAGGACGTGGCGCTGTCGCTGGATGTTCTGGCGAATGATGTGGATGCAGACGGTGATGTGTTGTCTTTGTCCGGCATCGAGGGTCAGCCAGTTACCATCGGTCAGACGGTCACGCTTGCTTCGGGCGCGCGCGTCAAATGGGATACCGACCAGACCCTCACCTATGATCAGAACGGTGCATTCGATGCATTGAGTACAGGGCAGACCGCGACAGATCAGTTTGTTTATTCCGTCACGGATGCGGATGGCGCCATATCCAGCGCCTCCGTGACAGTGACCATCAACGGGTTGGACGAACCGCTGCTGACGGATGCTATCGGACAAGGTGGGGTCGCTTCGGTAGGTCAAACGGGACCAGATCAATGGCATAGCGTGGCGTTTGACACGCAAATCGAAAACGCAGTCGTGGTGCTGGGTCCCGTCACAAGTAACGACGCGCAAGAATTGACCACGCGTGTGCGAAATGTCACCGACAACGGTTTCGAGTTCCAGATCGACGAATGGGATTATCTGGATGGGGTCCATGGCGTCGAGGATATCGGATGGCTGGCCATCGCCGAAGGCTCACACACCCTAAACAGCGGCCAGACCATCGTCGCATCAACGGCGTCTGTTGGCGTTGGGTTCGCCGCTGTCGCCTTTGGGGAAACGCTGGACGATGCCATTGTCTTTGCGGAGACCACCACGGTGAACGACGCTGCAGCCCTTGCCACGCGCATCCGCAGCGTCACCGACCAAGGGTTCGAGGTTCAGATCGAAGAGGAAGAAGCCGGCGGCGCCCATGTCGCCGAGACCGTCTCCTGGATCGCCATTGAAACCGGCGGCAGCGGCGGGTTGGAAGCCGTGCGCACAGGCGATCAGCTTGATGAACGCGCCGACAGCTTTGTATTCACGCAACCCTTTACCGACACGCCCGTCTTTATTGCAGACATGCAAACGACAGACGGCGTTGATACGGCCACGCTGCGCCTGAGCGAGATCGACGCAAACGGCGTCTCGATGTTTGTGCAGGAAGAGCGGTCTGCGGACACTGAAGTGGACCACACAAACGAGGTTGCCGGGTATCTCGCCCTGCAAGACGGGTTGATCTATCTGGATAGTTTCATGGCCTGATCCGGTGGCTTTTACCTGTGGGAGAGATTTTTGCGCCAGCCTGCGCCGCGGGACATCTGTGCGTGGCAGAGGCCATCGTCTTTGGCTCCGGGATCCGGCGGTGCGTAAACCCGCCGGATCCATGCTATCGCCGGACTACTTTTTCAGATTGACCCAAATCTGATCGTACACCGCCTGTGTCGCCTCATCGCAAACCTGAATAAAGGCACCCGCACCCGCATCTGCTGGCGGGTTTGATTCAGGCAAAGTCGCCAGTTCCGGGTCAAGGAATTCACCGGTGCCCGTCACGCCATTGCCATAGCGGGCATAATTCGACACTACCGCGATGTTTTCGGGTTCCAGCAGGAAATCCATGAATTTGATGGCGTTGTCCCGGTTTGGCGCGTCGTTCAACAAAACCACATTGTCCATCCAGACAACGTACCCTTCGGCCGGGAAAGCATATGTGATCGACGCTTTTTCCGCACGGGCCTTGGCGCTGAAGCCGTCATAGATCATGCCAACATCCACATCACCGGACACAAGAACCTCTTTGGCGGTGTCAGAGTTGAAAGACGCCCAATGCGTTTTGGCCTCCTGTAGCATATCGTTCAAAGCGCTGAGTTGCGCACGATCCGTTGAACACTGCGGGATGCCCATATGCAGGGACGCCATGGCCAGAACTTCACCCTGACTATCCAGCATGTTGATTTTTCCCGACAGTTCGGCAGGCGGGTTAAACAGAATATCCGTCGTGTTGATGGCCCCGCTGAACGCGTCGGTATCAACGGCAAAAGCGGTAGAACCCCATTGATAGGGGATTGAATGCTTGCGTCCGGGGTCAAAGCTGGGGTCCGCCCATTCCGCTGCGATATTGCCCTTGTTGGACAGTTCACCTTCCGCAATCGTGTCCAGCAAACCTTCGCCCGCCATGATCTCAACCATATAGTCGCCCGGCACGGCGAGGTCATAGGTGCCCATACCACCGGCCTTGAGCGACGCCAGCATGGCTTCGTTTGAATCATATGTATCCATGGTGACGTTTACGCCGGTTTCAGCGGTGAACTTTTCCAGCAATTCCTGCGGCATATACTCAAACCAGTGATACAGAACCAACTCGCCCTCGGCAGCAACGCTGGTGGCGAATAATGCGGTGGCCAGGGCGGTGGAATTCAGTAGCTTCATGTTTTTCTCTCCGAGTTGTCGTTTGCTTTTTTATCGCTTTGCGTTGAAACAAAGCAGAAAATCGCAACGTTTGCGACCATCAATGACAAAATCACGGATCGCTGTGCTATGATCCTGAGCGGTGTTGCACGGTCTGCAGCCCCGACCCCCGGAAGACGCCTAAACCACAGGTAGAAAGACTTGCGCGACTGCCCCCTGTCTGTGCGGGTTGATCAAAAAATGGTCTGATTAATGTAGAAAAAGAACGATCCCCTTAGGCTGTGCCTAATACAGGCTGAGGCAGAGAATGCTTACGTGGTACAAGACCGCTCAATATGTTTTGTTAAATTCTGACGACTTTGGGGAGAGCCGGTGTCTCAAGAGGTTCCAAACGCGATTGATGTGCGAAATGCCGTAAAGCGCTATGGTGATTTCACCGCTCTCAAAACGATCTCACTGTCGATCAGAGATAATGAATTTTTCACGCTGCTTGGCCCGTCCGGCTGTGGGAAAACAACGCTTCTGCGGATGATCGCCGGTTTCGAAGACGTGACCGAAGGCGAGATATTCCTCTATGGCGAAGAGATTGAGGATTTGCCGCCCAACAAGCGCCCGGTCAACACGGTCTTTCAGAATTACGCGCTTTTTCCGCATATGGACGTGATGGAAAACGTGAGTTTCGGGCTGGAGATGCTGGGTAAACCCAAGGCGCAGGCACGCGCGCGGGCGGGCGAAATTCTGGAACTTGTGCAGTTATCGCAATTCGCCAATCGCAAGCCTTCGCAACTGTCTGGCGGCCAGCAGCAACGTGTGGCGCTGGCCCGCGCGCTGGCCCCGCAACCAAAGGTCTTGTTGCTGGATGAGCCACTGTCGGCCCTCGATCTGAAACTGCGCAAAGCGATGCAGCTGGAGCTAAAGCATTTGCAACGCGAGACAGGCATCACGTTCATCTTTGTGACCCATGATCAGGACGAGGCGTTGACGATGTCGGACCGGATCGCGGTGATGTCCGCAGGCGAATTACAGCAACTCGGCGATGCCCGCGACATTTATGAAAAGCCCGCAAACCGGTTTGTCGCTGATTTCATCGGGGAGACCAACCTGATCGAGGTTACGATCAAATCGCGCGACGCGACCCGTGTGCTTTGTGCGTTTTCAAATGGCCTCACCCTGACCTGCGACGCGGTGGAGGGTATAAACGTCGGCGACAGGGTGCATATGTCCATCCGCCCTGAACGGATAAAGCTGCGCAGCACCAAAGTTGAAACAGAGAACTTTCAGGGACAAGTCGTTGAAAATATCTATGCCGGAACAGATGTGCAGACCATTGTGCATCTGCAGGGCGGGATGCAGTTGGCCGTGCGCACGCAGAACTCCGAAACAGGCAGGACGATGACCTTTGAACCCGGCGCGGAGGTTTTCGTCGATGTCGAATTCGGCTCTGCCCGGTTGCTGGCGAACTGATGGCGGGCGGCACTGCCAGCGGCGGCACACAGGGCGATACTTACAAGGAAGCACGCACGTGGCTTTTGATGCCCGCCTGGGTCACGCTGATCGTGCTTGTCCTGCTGCCTGTATCGCTGATGCTGGTCTATTCTTTCCTGACCAAGGAGTTTCGCGGTGGCGTCATCTGGGAGTTCTCGTTCGCAGCTTACGAACAGTTTTTCTGCGACCGGGGCCTTTTCGATGATGAACCCTGCGCCATCGAATGGACATATATCACAATCTTCTGGCGCTCTATATGGCAGGCCGGGCTGGCGACCATCCTCAGCCTGCTGATCGGCTTTCCGACCGCCTATTTCATCGCCACGCGCCCTGCAAATGTGCGCCCGCTCTGGGTGTTCCTGATCACCATTCCCTATTGGGTCAACCTTTTGATCCGCACGGTCTCCATGCGGTTCATGCTGCGCGAGGAAGGGCCGATCAACAACACCCTGATGTGGAGCGGCCTGATCGACAGCCCCCTGCAGATGATCAACACCAATTTCGCAGTGCAGATCGGTCTGTTCTATTCCTACCTGCCCTTCATGGTCCTGCCGATCTACGCCGCCGTTGAACGCTACAACTTTTCCCTCAGCGAGGCGGCATCGGATCTTTATGCCTCCAAATGGACGACGCTGCGGCGGATCATTCTGCCTTCGATCAAACCGGGCGTCATCGCGGGCTGCATTCTGGTGTTCGTACCCTCTTTGGGCGCGTTTCTCGCCCCCGACCTGCTGGGCGGGGCCAAGAATTTCATGATCGGCTCACTGATCGAAGAGCAGTTCAAGGGCAACGCAGGCAACTGGCCCTTTGGGGCGGCGGCCTCCATGATCCTGCTGACCCTCGTGTTGCTGATCCTGCTCTTTTACGCGCGCCAGCAGGCACGCGCCAATCGCGGGAGCGGTTAAGCCATGGCCGCACGCAAATTCGACGTCAAAGCCTATCCCGGCTTCGCCCAGATCACAGTGCTGTGCCTGCTGATCCTCTATGTGCCGCTGATGGTGGTCATGATCTACAGCTTCAACGCATCCGCATCCATCGTGGTCTGGGAAGGGTTTTCCCTCAGATGGTACAAAGACGTCTTTGTCGGACCGGAAAGTGCCAAGTTCAAAGTCGCGGCACGCAACAGCTTTGTCATCGCCATCATCGCCGCCACGGTGTCCACGACGATCGCGACCTTTGCGGCAACGGCCATGATCCGGGGCGGGCGTTTTCGACTGCGCCTTGTGTCGCTGGGGCTGATTTCATTGCCGCTGATGGTGCCGGAGATCGTCACCGCCGTTGCGACGCTGATTTTCTTCAACTCCATTGGCTTTGACCGGGGTCTTTTGACCATTCTGCTGGCACATATCGCCTTTTGCATTCCCTTTGCCTATCTGCCCATTGCCGCGCGCATGCAGGGTATCGAGGACACATATGAACAAGCCGCCATGGACCTTTATGCCACCAAGCGGCAGGCGTTCACCAAGATCCTGCTTCCGCTGATGATGCCCGGTATCATTTCGGGGTTTCTGCTCGCCTTCATCATTTCGCTGGATGATTTCATCATCACGAATTTCGTAAAAGGCGCGGGCGTGGAAACGTTGCCGACGGCGATTTTCGGGGCGGTCAAACAGGGCATCAAACCCAATATCATGGCCATTTCGACCATGTTGTTGGCATTCTCGATCGTGATGGTCACGATCTCATATTTCGTCAGTAAATCCGGCGACAAGAAATAAACCAACGGGGAAAACCAATGAAACCACTACTCAGACCAACAGCCGCCATCGCGGCACTCATTTTGGCAACGGGCGGCGCACAGGCCGAGGGAAAGCTCTCCATCTATCATTGGTTTGAGTATATCCCGCAGGAATTGCTCGACAAATTCGCGGCAGAACACGATGTCGAAGTGGTCATGGACACCTACGACTCCAACGAAGCGATGCTGGCCACGCTGAAAGCCGGGGCCTTGGGCAGCTATGACGTAGTGGTTCCGACAGATTACATGGTCTCTATCCTGATTGCGGAAGGCATGGCGGGTGAGATCCCCGAGGGTGCGCGCAAAAATATGGCCAACATCAAAGCCGAGTTCCGCGACCCCGCCTATGATCCCGGCCTGCGCCATTCGATCCCCTATCAAGGGGGCACGACCAGCTTTTCGGTGGATACGGCGGCTTATTCCGGTGAGATAAACACCACCGACATTATCTTTAACCCGCCCGCGGAATTGCAGGGCAAGATCAATATGATCGACAGTCAGGGCGAAGTTCTCGCACTCGCCGCTGTACATATGGGCATCCCGCAGTGTTCAACCGACCGTGAACAGCTCAAGGCGCTGGATGCAATGCTACAGGCGGCAAAACCACATTGGGCCTCTTTCAACTCCGATACCGCCAAGGAAGTGCTGGAGGCCGGCGATGTGGCTGCGGGCATGATTTTTAACGGTTTTGGCGCCAAAGCCCGTGAGGCGCGCGCGAGCCTTCAATATGCCTTTCCCAAACAGGGTTGGGTGAATTGGATGGACAGCGTCGTCTTGCTCAAAGACGCACCAAACCCGGAAAATGCGATATTGTTCATGGATTTCCTGCTGGAACCTGAAAACATCGCCGCCGTGACGAACTACGCCCGCTATCGTGATGCGATCGAAGGCAGCGAGGCCTTTCACGATCCAACCTTGGCGCTGGAACCCGAAGGCAACCCACCGGCGGGTATTGAGGGCGTGTTTGTCGAAACATGCACGCAGGAAGTTCAGGCCGTCTATGACCGCATCTGGACCAACCTCAAGAAATAGGGACACTGGCACCGGGCGCTGCAGGCTGCACCGCCCGGTGCCACCAATGCCTGAGAAAGACCCCCGATGGAAACCATCTATACGGAAAAACACAAGCTCCGCGACGCCAAGACGGAGCTCTGCGGCGGTGAGCTGGTCGAACCTTTCGAGCGGCCCAGCCGCGCCGAATACGTGCTGGATCGCGTCCGCGAAACCGATCTGGGCCCGGTCAGCGATCCCGATGATTTCGGCATGGACCCGATCCTTGCCATCCATGATACCGAGTTCGTCGCCTTTCTGAAAACGGCCCCCGCGCGCTGGAAAGAGGCGGGGTTTAACGGTGAGGCGATCCCCACAACATGGGTCGGGCGGCGCATGTCACATATCCGGCCAAACCATGTCGAAGGCCAGTTGGGCTACTACGCGCTTGCCGGTGAAACGAGCCTGACGGAAGGCACATGGGAGGCCGCCTACGCCAGTGCGCAGGTCGCACTGACAGGGGCGGCCCGTATTCGTGCCGGTGCGGGGGCTGTCTTTTCGCTTTGCCGTCCACCGGGCCATCACGCGACGGCGGATATGTATGGCGGCTATTGCTTCTTCAACAACGCCGCGATCAGCGCGCAGCATTTCCTTGATCAAGGGGCCAAACGCGTTGCGATCCTCGATGTTGATTTTCACCACGGGAACGGCACGCAGGATATCTTCTATGACCGCAGCGATGTGTTTTTTATCTCGTTGCATGGCGACCCGCTGGAGACCTTCCCCTATCACCTTGGGCACGCCGAAGAGACAGGCAGCGGTGCCGGGACAGGCTTTAACCTCAACTTCCCAATGCCACCCGATACACCGTTTGATGTCTGGCAGGCAGCCTTGCACAAAGGGCTTGCGCGCATCGCTGAATATAAACCCGACGTGCTGATTATTTCACTTGGCGTTGATACGTTCGAAACCGACCCGATCAGTTTTTTCAAACTGAAAAGTGATGATTTCCTGACCATGGGTGCCGATATCGCCAGTGCAGGGCTGCCAACCCATTTCATCATGGAAGGGGGCTATGACGTCGATGAGATCGGCGTCAATGCGGTCAACGTTCTGCAAGGATTCGAACGCGCGAATGCCCCATAAACGATTGGGCCGGATCAGCGCATGCGCGTATTGATCCGGCGCCACTCAGCCAGTGGCGACCTTGTTCACGGTGTCTTCGCTTTGTGACTGCTGCGATGGGCGATAGGTCAGATAGCTATGCTGCGTAGCAATGTGATCCGCCACAAATTTCGCATCATGCCACACGCCCCAGATAAACGAGGAGCCGCGCCGCGACTGCCATGGCAGTCCGAGGAAATAGATCCCCGACTCTTTTGAAACACCGCGCGCGTGGATCGGCTTGCCGTTTGCATCAAAGGTATCGACCTGCAGCCAACTGTAGTCGCAGGAAAACCCGGTGGCCCAGATGATCGACGTCACCCCCGCCTCAGCCAGATCAAGCGTGCGGATCGGCTGCGTCAGACAGGCGGGGTCGGGCCAGCGCTTGCGCTCCTCCGGGTCCGGCGGCAGATCGAGGCCCAAACGCTCGATATAGGCGTCCGCCTCATCTAACAAAGATCGGTGATTTGCATCCCCCTTCGCGATGTTCGCGCGCAGGTCATCCGCAAAATGCAACTGGCCCTCCCGGAACGCCTGCGTTCGGCCCACAAGCTGCATGCCCTGCGCAGCAAACCGCCTGAAATCAACGGTCCGCCCGCCATTTGCACCGCTGACGGCAATGGTCACATGTTCGGTCCCCGGTCCGGGGGTTTGCATGTCCCATTTTCCCAGAACACCCAGCCACCAGCAGAAATCACGCCCCCGGTAGGCGCGTGGCGGGCGGTCATGTGGGCCGACCGACAGATAGACCTGCCTGCCTGCATTCATCAGTTCTTCGGCGATCTGCGCACCGGATGACCCGGCCCCGACGACCATCACCGCCCCTTTTGGCAATTGCGCGGGGTTGCGGTAGGCGTTGGAATGAATTTGCATAAGGCCATCAGCAGGCGGCACCAGAGCGGGCGTGACAGGATCTTGAAACGCGCCGGTTGCCGCAACGATATGCTGGACCTCAAAGTCACCACCGGTTGTTTTGACATCGAAACCGCCACCCGCCCTGCGCCGCGTGACCTGTTCCACCTCGACCCCGCAGCGCACCGGCGCGTTGATCTGGCCTACGTAATCGACGAAGTAGTCGGCAACAGCCTCCTTAGGGATAAAAGCATCATGATCGGGGTCATCATAATCACGGTTCGGAAAGCGGTCGTGCCAGGCCGGACCATTGGCGACCAGCGAATCCCAGCGCGACGTGCGCCAACGCTCCGCGATCCGGTCGCGCTCCAGCACAACATGCGCAATACCATGCGCGCTCAGATGCTCGCTCATGGCGATACCGGCCTGACCGGCACCGACAACCAACGTATCTGTTTTTTCAGCAGGCATGGTTTGATCCTTTCACAGGTTTCGACGGTGCAGGTCTTGATCAGGCAACCTAGGCCGCACATCTGGCCTGCGAAAACAGTAAATCATTCAGCACTGCTTAGGCTGAACCTAAAGTACCACGTCTCAGGCGCGCCCTTAGCCACAGGCTAACCACCAGTGAGGGAGACCGTGCGTTGTGTTGGCGCAAAAGCCCATGACTCTGCCCGTGATTTGCGGCACGCTCCGGCGCAATCTGGCCGCGCGCGCGGCTACGACTGGCACAAAGGGAAATGAGAATGGCGCATACCCGTATCCGGAAATTCAACACATCCGACACCTATCCAGAGCAGAACCTCGATAATGACCTGTGTCAGGCCGTGGTCACGCAGGGCGGCAAAACCGTCTGGCTGCGCGGCCAATGCCCGCAAAATCTGGATGACGCGGTCAATCTTGACAGCCATGACCCAGTCGCACAGACCCATAAGGTCATGCAGAACATCAAACAACTCATTGAAGAAGCAGGCGGCGGGATGGAGCATCTGGTCAAGGTTGTCGTCTACATCACCGATGTGCGCCACCGCGAGGCCGTCTATCGCACCATGGGCGCATACATCAAAGGCGTGCATCCTGTCTCAACGGGTCTTGTGGTGCAGGCGCTTGCCCGCCCCGAATGGCTGGTTGAGATTGATGGCACGGCGGTGATCCCGGAATGACCTTTTCCATTGTCGCCCGCTGCGCTGACACGGCCATGTTCGGCGTTGCAATCTCCTCCTCCTCACCAGCCGTTGCCGCCCGCTGTTCCTATGCCCGTGCCGGAATTGGCGCGGTTGCCTCACAAAACATCACCGACCCCAGTCTGGGGCCGCTGGCGCTGGATCTGATGGCGCAGGGTCTGGACGCGGCGCAGGCAATCGAACAGGTGCGCGCACGGGGCAAGCACATTGAATATCGTCAGGTGCTGGCCGTTGACGCCGCAGGGCGCACCGCCATTCATTCCGGTCCGAACTCACTGGGCATCTGGACACAGGCGACGGCGCAAAACGCAGCCTCTGGCGGGAACCTGTTGGACAATGATGGTGTCCCACAGGCGATGCTGGACGGTTTTTTGCGCAGCGAAGGCCATATCGGTGATCGTTTGATCTCAGCCCTGCGCGCGGCGCTTGCAGCGGGCGGAGAAGCCGGACCGGTTCATTCAGCGGGGATGATGATTGTCGACAAAGTCAGCTGGCCCGTTGCGGATTTGCGCTGCGACTGGACGACCGAGTGCCCGATTGAAAACGTCGCGACCGCGTGGGACGTCTACAAACCGCAACTGGAGGCTTACGTCCAACGCGCCCTCGATCCGCGCGAGGCGCCCTCATATGGCGTTCCGGGCGACGCCTGACGGTTACGCCTTTGGCGAAAGACGACCCAGCGCCTGTTTTGCCTTTGAACTGACCCTGCAACCCTACCAGTGGCACATTTTTCAGCCCGCGCGATGAAACGCTCTGGCCTGAACCTGATCTTTCGGTGCATGCATAGGGTATGTAACGCGGCATGACTCCCCGGATGGATAAAAACAAAGCGTGACCCAGATCGAACGGCAAAACACATGCTAAGGTTCACCCTACGTCAGTTGGAATACTTCGTCGCGGTCGGCGAGATGGGCAGCATTGCACTGGCGGCCGAAAAGGTGAACGTGTCCTCGCCGTCAATTTCTGCGGCGATCAATCAGCTGGAAAAGGAATTCGGCCTGCCGCTGTTCGTGCGTCAGCATGCGCAAGGGCTGTCGCCGACCCTCGCGGGCCGCGAGATGCTCAAACAAGCCAAGCTGGTGTTGCAAAACGCTGAAGGTCTGGTTGATCTGGCCGCAGATATTTCCGGCAACGTGCAGGGCCCTTTGTCAATTGGCGGGCTTTTGACGTTTGCGCAGGTGGTGGTCCCCGCCCTCAGGGCAAGTTTCGAAAAGCTCTATCCAGACGTCCGCGTAACACAGCATGAACTGGATCAGGCGCAGATCTTCTCGATGCTCAGGCGCAGTGAAATTGACGTTGCCCTGACGTATGATCTTGATTTGCCGAGTGATCTGAAATTTCAACCGATTGCGACACTGCCCCCTTACGCGATTTTATGCGAAGATCACCCTCTGGCAGGACGAGCCAGCATCAGCGTCACCGATTTGCTGGGCTTCCCGATGGTGCTGCTCGACCTGCCCTTCAGTTCCGAATACTTTCTGTCGTTCTTTGGTGCCACCGGCCTGAAGCCGCAGATCGCTGAAAGGACCCGCGATATGGCCGTGATGCGCAGCCTTGTTGCAAACGGTTTCGGGTTTTCGATCGTGAATGTGCGCCCTCTGAATGATCTGTCCCCCGACGGTAAACCGCTGCGTTTCATCCCCCTGGAAGGCGACATGCGCCCGATGAAGCTGGGACTGTTGACCTCATCCGAGGCGGAAAGCGTCAATGTCATCCGCACCTTTATCGAACACTGCAGGAACGAGCATAAAGACGGGCATGTACCCGGATTAAACCTGATCCGGGACCTTTGAAGCACCAAGCCTTAGGGCCGTCCTAATCAACGCTTTTGCAAGCCCGACTGTTGAGGTCACAGGGAGCCGGGTAGACTGCCGCAAAGGCAGCTGTAGGAGATAAGAGTGCGCGATCCACGCTACGATATTCTGTTTGAGCCGATGCAGATCGGGCCCGTCACCGCGAAGAACCGGTTTTATCAGGTGCCCCATTGCAATGGCGGGGGGTATCGTGACCCGTCAGCTGCCGCCGCCATGCGGGGCATCAAATCGCAGGGTGGATGGGGCGTTGTGTTTACCGAGCAATGCGAAATGCACCACACCTCCGAAATCACGCCGTTCATCGAATTGCGCCTCTGGGAAGATAAAGACATCCCGCAGCTGCGCAAAATGTCGGAAAAGATGAAGGAATACGGTGCCTTGGCGGGTATCCAGCTTGCCTATTCAGGGATAAATGGTCCGAACCTTTATACCAAAGAGGTCCCGCTGGCCGTGTCTGCCATGCCGATCCGCACCTTTACCAATGACCCGGTTCAGGCGCGTGCGCTGGACAAATCCGACATTCGCGATCTGCGGCGGTGGTTCGTGAACGCGGCCAAGCGATCCAAGGCGGCAGGGTTTGATCTGATCTGCCTTTATGGCGCGCATGGCTTTGGCATTTTCCAGCACTTTCTGAGCCGCGCCACCAATCAACGCAGCGACGAATATGGCGGCAGCCTTGAGAACCGCGCAAGGTTCGTCAATGAGGTCATTACCGAGATAAAGGAGGCCGTCGGGGACACGATGGGCATCACGCTGCGTGTCTCGCTGGATGAGACAATCGGTGATCTGGGGTTTTCAAACGCCGAGGTGCGCGACTTTATCGAGATGAACCGCGATCTGCCGGACCTTTGGGATCTGGCTCAGGGCACTTGGGAGGATTGCTCCGGCCCCTCACGGTTCAAAGAAGAAGCAGCACAAGAGCAACTGGTTCGCGGCATTCACGAGTTAACGGACAAGCCGATTGTAGGCGTGGGGCGGTTTACCTCGCCCGACGTAATGGCCAAGATGATCCGTTCGGGCACGCTTGACTTCATCGGCTGCGCACGCCCATCCATCGCCGACCCCTTCCTACCCAAAAAGATCGAAGAAGGGCGGATCGAGGATATCCGCGAGTGCATTGGCTGCAACATCTGCATAACGGGGGATATGACCATGTCGATCAGCCGCTGCACGCAGAACCCCACCTTCATGGAAGAATGGCGCAAAGGCTGGCACCCTGAACAGATGAACGCCAAAGGCGCCAGCGAAAACGTACTGATCGTGGGGTCTGGCCCGGCGGGTCTGGAGGCCGCACGCGCCCTGTCTGAACGCGGATATGAAGTGGCCCTTGCCGAAGCAAGCACCGTTTTAGGCGGCCGCGTCACCCGCGAGCGGCAATTACCGGGGCTGAGCGCATGGGGCCGCGTCGTGGATTATCGCGAATACCAGATCAGCCAGAAACCCAACGTCGAAACCTATTTTGACAGCGAACTGGACGCGGGCAGCATCCTCGAATTCGGGTTTGAAAACGTCTGTATCGCAACGGGGGCGCAGTGGCGTCGCGATGGGGTGAGCCGACAGCACGTGGTCCCGATGCCGCTGGATGCCAAGATGCCGCTCTATACACCCGACGACATCATGGGGGGCACAAAACCCGCCGGCAAGGTCGTGATCTATGATGATGATCACTATTACATGGGCGGCGTTCTGGCTGAACTATTGGTTCAGGAGGGCTGCGATGTCACGATCGTCACGCCCTCTGCCTATCTGTCGGACTGGACGGTGAATACGCTTGAACAACATGCGATCCACAAGAAACTGGCTGGTCTGGGCGTGGAAATCATCCTCAACCATGGTGTTGCTGAAATTGCGCAGGATCATGTCAAAGCCAACTGCGTTTACACGGATACGATCCGCAATTACGCCTGCGAAGCCGTCGTGATGGTCGCCTCAAAACACGAGAACAACGGCGTTTATCTGGACCTCAAGTCCCGCGAGGATGAGTGGGCGGATGCGGGCATAAAGTCGGTGAAGCTGATCGGCGATGCCAACGCGCCCGGCCCTATCGCGTGGGCCACTTACGCAGGTCACAGATATGCGCGCGAACTCGACGGGGACGACATCGGGGATGCCCTTCCCTTTCGCCGTGAAATAACCGAGCTAGCACGAGATTAAACCGGAGCCTTCATGCCGCACCCCACCCGCACTCTGGCGTTGCTCGACAGATTGGTGGCCTTTCCGACGGTCAGCCGTGACAGCAACCTCGATCTGATCGACTGGGCCGAGGCGCTGCTGAGCGGGTGCGGCTTTGAGGTGACGCGGATCTGGTCACCGGCGCGCGACAAGGCAGGGCTTTTTGCGCGGATCGGACCTCGGATCGACGGGGGCATCTGCCTGTCAGGTCATACCGATGTTGTGCCTGTCGAGGGGCAAAACTGGACCCGCCCAGCCTTCAAGCTCACGCAAGAGGGGGGGCGCGTTTTTGGGCGCGGGGCGACGGATATGAAGGGGTTTCTGGCCTCTGCCCTCGCCATGGCGGAACATGCACAGTCGAGATGCCTGAAAGCCCCGCTCAGCCTCGTTTTGTCCTATGATGAAGAGATCGGCTGCGTCGGGCTGCGCGAGATGCTGCCAGAGCTGAAGCCCCTTATCGCGAGACCCGATGTCGTAATCGTCGGCGAGCCGACCGCCATGCAGATCGCCATCGGGCACAAGGGCAAATCAGCGTTGGACATCACATGCCACGGGCAGGCAGGTCACAGCGCGCTGGCCCCGCAATTCGTCAATGCGATCCATGTGGCGTCCCATTTCGTGACCGAATTGCAAGCACTTCAGGCCAGACTGGCCGAGGGAGTCAAAGACGATGCCTATGACATCCCCTATTCCACGATCCATGTCGGGCAGATTTCCGGCGGGCAAGCGCTGAACATCGTGCCAGACCTTGTGACGCTGAGCATGGAATTCCGGCATCTTGCCGATGCATCACCCGGCGACATTCTGGCCGAGATCAACGCCGCCGCCACGCGCAGCACACAAGCCTTCGCCCCGGGCGGCGCAGTGACGATAAAGCAGCGCACCAGCTATCCGGGATTGTGCGTTGCACCGGATGCCCCGGCGATTGATTGGGCCCGCAAGATAACCCAAGGGGGAGAGACGACCAAGGTTGCCTTTGGCACCGAGGCCGGTTTTTTCGCCGAACTTGGATTGAACACGCTGGTGATTGGGCCGGGCGATATGGCGCGCGACGGGCATAAAGCGGATGAGGGTCTCGACCTTGCGCAACTTGATCAATGCGATGCAATGATGACGCGTGTGCTGCAGGATCTGACCGGCTAAGACAGCCGCGCAGTTGCATCCTTTGGCCACGCAGCCCGATACGGACCGCGCGGCAAAGTCAATGGCTTTACGCAGCCACCTCGGTTTCGGGCATGGCCTCAGAAGCGACTGGCATCTGCGACCATTCAAGGTCGCCCTCATAGCGCCACGCCATCTGGCCATTTTCATCCAGCGCGAACAAATGCAGCCAGCGGTTGTCAAACAAGGCCCGCACCCCGTCATGACGCTTGAGAATATCACTCATCGCTTCGCGCGGCGCTTCGATGCAAACCGACAGGCGCAAAGGCTCATGGGCGAAATCTTCACCCTCATGCACGGATTGCCATGGCAGGCCCGTGCGCAGCGTCCCGCCGTTGCCCTCAACGACGCCGATGCCGCCTGTGACATTGTGCAAAAGCTTGTTGCCGGAGCCGAACACATCGGGCGACACGGTCGAGCCATAATATTGCAGGCTGATCCAGCTGGCGACAACGACGGGGGCGGTCATGATCAATTCCAGCACGCCGAACCCCTTGTCCTGCTGCCAATCGTAGTCATGCAGAAACGCCCGCCCCTCAAGGCTCCTGCCCGCTGTCCGCTGGCGCGGGGCCGCGACAAAGGCCTTGCATCCGGCCAAGGCCCATTCCGGCCGGGTTTCCGCCCAGTCTCTGGAACGCAGGGCGATATCGTCAGTCCCATCCGCCCGCGGCAAGCGCAGCGCACGTTCCGCGCGGGTGACGGACCCTGCGGACAGGAACCACGCCTTGGCCTGTTTGAGGTCAGCGGCATGCGCCTTTGACGGATGATCCGCCTCATAAAGCGTGACCGCATCGGTGGTCGTGTCATGCAACGCGCCGACAAAGATCGTATCTTCGGGGATCGTAATCCCACGTTCAACCAACCCGCTGCGCACGTCCACATTGTTCAGCAAACCGGCCAGCAGACGCGCGTTCACCTCACCCGAATACCCGCCACAGGCCCCGCAATGCAGCCCGCTTGCAAAAGGGTTATTGACCACATTGGCCCCATGTCCCGCCAGAACGACGAGACGCGCAAAGTTGTCGGTAAACGACATGGCCCGCAGAATGGTTTCCGCCGCATCCGTTTGCGCGGCCAGATCAACCGACGGGTCCAGCCGGGGCATCGGCCCGCCCGGCACGTCATTCGGGGCCATGTTGAGCGCATCGCGCACCAGTTTGCCCGCATAGATTGGTCCCGTCGCCTCCACAAAGGCGAAAGAGGAAACCGCCGCCAGTTTGAACCGGCCCCATGCCCGGCTGGCGCGGGCCTTGAAACGGGCCGTCTGATCCGCCTCTGCATCATCGCCCTGCGACGTGGACGTCAGACCGGGGTTGAGCAGAACCGGCAGGCGCAACTCATCCACATCCGAGGCAAAACCCTTATGCGCGGGCGTCAAACCAAAGAAACCCGCAAAGCCAAGGGTCTTGATTTCAGGCGTCAGGCTTTCGAGCGCGCGCCTGAAGACCTCTGAACGCACGTCGATGCAAAAGGCTGCCTGCAGCGCAGGGCGCGTGTCGTCAGCCTTGGGCGCGGGCATGGAAAACGTCTCGGCCAGATCTCTTTGACCTGCCCGCTCCCACGCCTCTTGCAGCACCGCGTTCACCTGCAAATCCGCATCCGACAAGACGGGAGCGGCATGTGCAGCCACGACCTTTTGCCACTCGGCACCGATCTCTTCTTCGTATTGGGTGAAAAGCGCTTCTTCCCAGAGCAGCCGGATCGTCAGCATATCCGTGATTGTCGCATCGCTCTTGCCGGCAAGCTCTGCCTGCCACAGCCGGTAGCGCGCTACTTGCCCCCAACCGCCCAGCGTGAACAACAGCTGATGCAGGTAGGTCTCAAGCGCGGCATCGCTCAGACCCAAACGGTTTGCCGCCCGCGTGCTTGCCTGATCCGCCGTATCGGGCGTTTCGCTGACAAATTGCGCAAAACCGCTCAGCCCGGCGATTTCGGGCGTCAGGTCATGGGTCGCGTATTGGCGCCATGCATCATAGGCCCCGCGCCTGTGCGGCGCAGCCCAAAGCGCCTGACCCTGATCAAAATACCCCGCCGCCCAGAGACCAATGCGATCCGCGAGGATGCCGGGCCAGTCGATGCCGGATGCTTCGGCGGCAAGGTCAGCCAGCGTTGGCAAAGGTTTCTGCGCGCTCTCGGGCTGTTCGGCACGTGCTTTCAGGGCTTCCGGATCAGCCGCCGCTGTCGGGTTCACGGCCAGAGCCGCCGACAGGTCCGCATCTGTAATCGTGCCATCCGCGATCCGCGCGGCATACCACGCGCGCGGCATCGTGACCGACACGCCCCCGACACGGCCCAGCCGCGCCCCTGCCTGCGCCAGCGTTTCAGCGGTCTGACCGAGGTAGGGGTTGACCGCGACAGAGGACGCGAGTGGCCAGAGCGGCGGGATCGCACGCGCGGCGGCATCACCGGCAGCATTGAGGTTTTCAAGCGAAAGTTCGGAATTGGTATTCATGATCTTGATCCTTTGCTGCGTTCAGGAAGCACGTTTGGTTGACCAGCTGCGCAGCAGCTTGTCGAAGACGGCATTGGCATAAAGCCCGTTGGACAGATGCACCCGTAATCCGGCGGCGGCAGGGTGATAGGCCCAGAGCGGGAACATCGCCTGCGCAATCGCAACGATGCCAAAGCTGAGCAGGGCCAGAACGATCAGCGCCCATTCCAGCGGGCCCGGTGCCGGTGTGGCGGGCAATGTGCCAAACATCAGCCACTCCGCCGCGGTTTGTAGCGCGAAATACCCGAATGCGGCGGCGACCGAATAGGCGGCGGTGCGCTGTGTCAGAACCTTTGGGGCGGCATCCGCCAGCCCCTGCGCCAACAGGTAAGCCACGCCGAAAATCAGGATGGCCCCCAGCACGATGGCCTGCGGCGACTTTCCGGCGACACCAAAGATGAACCCGACGACCGCATAGATCGCCAGCGCAATCACAAAGGCACGCCCGACCGCCTTGCCATTCGGGATGGCGACAGGCCCGGGACGACGAATGGAGGCAACCCCATCCACCGCCATGCCAGAGGCCAGAAAGGCATGCGCCTTATAAAGCGAGTGGGCCACAATATGCAGCAGCGCGAGCGGGAACAGCGCCAGACCGCATTGCAGCATCATGAACCCCATCTGCGCCACGGTGGACCACGCCAGTGACGTCTTGACCGCCGACTGCGTCAGCATCACTAGACCGCCGAACAGCGCGGTAAAGCCACCGATGATGATCAGGACCGCCAGAACGGCTGGCGACAGGATCATCACATCCGCAAACCGGATCAGCAAAAATCCCCCTGCATTGATCACACCTGCATGCAGCAGCGCCGACACTGGGGTTGGGGTTTCCATGACTTCGGTCAGCCAGCCATGCATGGGAAACTGTGCCGATTTGAGGATCGCCGCCAGCATCAGCGCACCTGCGATGTAGACGGCGGTGTCCAGCCCCTCCCCCGCTCTGGCGGCTGCGAGGATATCCGCGATGTCACCGGTGCCATACTGACGATAGAGCAGAACAGCCGCGACCAGCAGTGCCACATCCCCAGCCCGCGCAGTGACCCATTTCTTGCGTGCGGCCCGCTGTGCAGCAACCCGGTCGGGATAATGCAGCAGCAGCTTGTGCAGGAAGATGCTCGTTGCAACCCACGCGAGCGTCAGCTGCACGATATTGCCCGCAATCACCAGGAGCATCACAGCCCCCAAGGTGGCACAGAGCCAGCCGGTAAATGGCCCTTGCAGCGGCTCGCCATCCATGTAGGTCGCGGCAAAACGCACCACGACCCAGCCCACAAAGGTGACAAGCAGCAGCATGACCGCGCTCACCGCATCAAGCCGGATGGAAAAGCCCAGACCCGAAAGACCAATAAGCCCGCTGGTTATCGGACCATTCAGGATAAGTAACACACCGGAAACAACCGCAACGGCCAAAGCGGCGAGCGACGCAGCCTCAACACCGCGCAACGTCTGAACAGGTCGTAACTGCTGTCCACGAAAGGCGAGGACGGCGGCAAAGATCAGGGCAAGGGGTGCCAGAAACGGCAGGACAGCGTGTAACAAAGCGAAGACTCCTTCTCGCGGGCGGATGCTCAGGTCAAGAGGTAGTCTGATGACTGATATAAATAAAATTCATTGTTTATTCTATTTCGTTCTGTTTTATAAATGCATATGTCTGAATTCAATTATCACCACTTGCGATACTTCTGGGCGGTGGCCCATGACGGCAATCTGACCCGCACGGCAGAACGGCTCAACCTGTCGCAATCCGCCGTTTCCATCCAGATCAAGCAGCTTGAGGCGCAGCTTGGCCATGCGCTGTTTGAACGGCGGGGGCGCCAGTTGATCCTGACCGAAGCGGGCCGGATCGCGCTGGATCATGCGGATGCGATTTTTTCGGCCGGACGCGAATTGGTGGGCACGCTGGAGGAACAAGGACGCGAGCGGCAGGCGATCCGCATCGGGTCCCTCGCAACCCTGTCGCGCAATTTTCAGATGGAGTTTCTGCGCCCAATTCTGGACCGGTCGGATGTGGATATCATCCTGCGCTCTGGCACCAGCGCCGATCTGTTGCGCGCGCTTGAGGCGTTGAACCTAGATATCGTGCTGATCAACCAGCCCCCGGCGCGCGATGCGGTGACCCCATTCGTATCGCACCGTTTGTCCGAACAGCCCGTCAGCCTTGTGGGCACGCCCGCGCGGCTGACCGGGAACCGCAGCCTGCCCGAACTGCTGAGCACAGAGCCGGTCATTCTGCCCATTGCAGACACCGGTATTCGGATCGGGTTCGATGCGTGGACGGAACGTTTGGGCATCAGACCCCAGATCGCCGCAGAGGTCGACGATATGGCCATGATGCGGCTGCTCGCGCGCGAGGGCGTTGGCCTCGCAGTTCTGCCGCCGATTGTCGTGCAGGATGAGCTGAACAGCGGTCGGCTGATCGAAGTGGGCCAGCTGCCCGATATTGGTGAGACCTTTTACGCGGTCACGATCACGCGCCGCTTTCCCAATCCGATCTTGAGCGACCTGCTGAAAAGCCGCGCGCTTTGAGGCATTCCTCCCATACGCAACATGTGCTGTTCAGCAGTACATCATCCTACATCTTTTGAAGGGCGTCTTTAGAAAACAGCGGCGCCTTCCAGAAGCTTGCGCGCATAGTCAGCGTGCAAAGGCGTTTTCGTCAGATAGCCCATGTACACGAACCCATGGTGTTTATTGTCGCCCTCCACATCAATGGACGCCCAACCGGTCAGTGCCCGCCCGGATGAATTGATCAGCGCCGCACTGCTGCGCCCGCTCGAATATGCAACAGAGCGGATATGAACCTTGTCCCCCTGCGACAGCACCTTGACCACGCGCCCGCCAAGGTACGCGGGCCGGTCGCGCATATTCAGCGTCCCATCGGGAGAATTCACCGCCGCCTCAAGCCCGAGGTCGCCCTGCATGTTGAACTTTTCGCGCCACGCTTGGGTCGGCAAGGCGGGGCCGGGATCAAGTTTGGCGTTGATCGACACATCATCATGGCCGACGATTTCGGTGATGCTCGGGTATTTGGCCACCAGCGCCTCGATCAGCGCCTCACAAGACGCCACCTGCGCGTCCGTGTAAGGCACCCAATGCATCACCAGCCCCGGATTATAGATCGACGACATCTTGTTGGCCTCGACATCCACCACTTTTGGCCCGCGCAGCTTGCCGCTGGATCTGGCATACCACCAGTGCCCCCCGGAAAAATGTTCATGAAAGCCCAGATTGACGAGACTGATCGCAATGGTTGACCCATTCAGGGACGATTGGTTCTTTAGGCCGGATGTCGCTTTGAAATTACTGCGCCCCGCGTGACCTGCACGCCGGTTGAACGCACGCGCCTGATGCAGGCTGCCATCCAGATCGACCAGCACATTATAGGAAAGACCGCGGGATTTGAGCGCGTTAACGGCCCCTGACAGGCTGGAACCGGCAGTGTAATGCACAACGATGCGCGTTGGCGTCATCGGGTTACCGGCCCCCAAACTCGTAATTCTCTTCGCACCATCGGCAAAATCATCGGAAATAGAAAGCATAATGCACCTCTGAAAATATGAATAAAAATATCTAAAAGATGCTCAACCTTAAGCCGAAATGGTGAAAAATCAAAATACAACCTGCACGGCAGTACACATCTGCGACGGCAGAGGTCGGTTACTTTGGATGGCGTTTCGTCAGGTTTACAAGGGAAAAGCGTGTCGTCTCACCCGCTCTTAGGGCCCCAGACCGCAGAAAGATCAGCTGTTCGCACGAGCGCACATCCGGGAAAACGACTACTGGCTGCGCGCCGCGCGTACCCAAGCCACAAGCGTTTCGCGCGCTTCGGCATCCATCTGCAAGGCATTCGGTGGCGGCATCGCGTGGCTGATCCCGGCCTGCAGGTAAATCTGACCGGCATGGCGTGCCACATCCGCTTCGGTTTCCAGATAAACGCCTTTGGGCGCCCATTGCATGCGCCCCCAAACGGGTTCGCGCGCGTGGCACATGGAACAATTGCCAACGACTGTGTCATAAGCCGCCTCAAAACCTTCAGCCGAGGCAAACCGCTGCTCATAGGCGGTCAGCGGACGCGCTTCTGCTTCTTCCCATGTTTCGTGACCAGGCACTGTAGAGAGCCAGGCGATGACCATCATCAACAGGACGGTGACGGCCCATGTCCAATGCGGCCCCTTGCCGGTGGCGTGCATCGTGTTGAAATAATGCCGGATCGTAACCCCGGTCAAAAAGATCAGACTGGCGATGATCCACGCATATTGCGTGCCAAAGGACAGCGGGTAATGGTTGCTGAGCATCAAAAAGATCACAGGCAGCGTCAGGTAGTTGTTATGCGTGGAGCGCAATTTGGCAATCTTTCCGTATTTCGCATCCGGTATGCGCCCCTCCTTGAGGTCTTTGACCACGATCCGCTGGTTGGGCATGATGATGAAAAACACATTCGCGGTCATGATCGTTGCGGTGAAAGCCCCCAGATGCAACAGCGCGGCACGCCCGGTGAATATCTGATTGTAGCCCCATGACATCACCACAAGGATGACAAACAACAGCAGCATCAACACGGTTGGCCTCTCGCCCAGCTTGGAGCGACACAAAAAGTCATAACACAGCCAGCCAATCGCCAGTGAGCCGCCGGAAATCGCGATACCCTGCCACAAGGACAGCTCAGCCTTTGTCGGGTCCAGCAGGTAAAGCTCCCCCCCGACCCAATAGACGATCATCAGGAGGGCGGCACCGGAAATCCAGGTGAAGTAACTCTGCCATTTATGCCAGATCAGGTGTTCCGGCATGTTTTCAGGCGCGACGAGGTACTTTTGAATGTGGTAAAACCCGCCACCATGCACCTGCCATTCCTCACCGTGGCATCCGGCAGGCATCTGCGCCGCCTTGCGCAACCCCAGATCAAGCGCGATGAAATAAAACGATGCACCGATCCACGCCATCGCGGTGATGACATGCAGCCACCGGACCGAAAAGGCGATCCAGTCCCAAATGATTGCCAGATCGTACATGGTTTCTCTCCTGTGTTGACGAGATGCACCCAGTCTATGCGGTGCTCGATTATTCTGCTATTGACACAAAAGACCAAAGAGCATCAAAAAAAACAAAACAATGTCGTATCTGGATAACATTCGCACCTTTGTCCGTGTCTACGAATTAGGCAGTATGTCCGCCGCCGGGCGCGATCTGCGTATTTCGCCCGCAGTGACGTCATCGCGCATCTCGCAACTTGAGGACCACCTCAGCGTGCGTTTGTTTCAGCGCACCACACGCAGCCTGACCCCGACCGAACAGGGCAAGGCGTTTTATGGCGGGGCCTGCGAAATTCTCAGCTCGGTCGAAAATGCCGAAGCACAAGTCGTTGATATCACCGAAAACCCCAAGGGCGCGCTTTATGTTGCGGCACCGCTTGGTTTGGGGCGACGCCTGATCGCGCCGCAGGTGCCTGCGTTTCTGGCGGCCTACCCGGAGGTCAGCATCCGTTTGCGCCTGACCGACCGCAAGGTTGATCTGACCACCGAAGGGCTGGATCTCGCGTTTTTCCTCGGCCAGCCTGCGGACAGCACCCTGCGCATCCGAAAAATCGCGGATGTGCCGCGCATTCTTTGTGCGGCCCCCAGTTATATCGCGGCGCGCGGCAACCCAACGTCTGGTGATGAACTGGTTGCGGACCGGCACGAATGCCTCAACTTGCGGTTTCCCGGCGCGACAGAGTTTCAGTGGCGGCTCAGGACGGAGGAGGGTTTGAAAAAATACCGTGTCACGGGGCGGTACGAATCTGATGACGGGGATGTTCTGACAGACTGGGCGCTGGCCGGGCACGGCATTACGCTCAAGCCTGTGTTTGAAATCAGTGACCACCTCAAGGCCGGGCGGCTGGTGCCAGTGGCGGCGAAAACCCCGCCCGAACCCAGCCAGATGGCCTGCCTTTTCACACACAGAAAGGGGCAGGACCCAAAAACACGTCTGTTCATGGATTTCGTGATTGAACGCATCGCCGCATCCGTGCGCGACGGCTCTGATCCGACCTATAGCGTCTGACGAAATATCTGATTTCAGACAGCGGCGGATTCTTCAGGTCTTTCGCATGACGTTTCAGCTGCCGCGATAGGTGGAATACCCGAAAGGCGACAGCAACAGCGGCACATGGTAATGCGTGGCCTCTGACATCCCGAAACGGATCGGAATGACATCCAGAAAACGGGGGGTCTCGGGCGCGACACCGATTGCATCGAGATACTCACCCGCATGAAAAACGAGTTCATAGGTGCCGGGTTCAAACGCATCCTCTGGCAAAATCTGCTGATCTGTCCGCCCGTCATCATTCGTAACCAGCGAGACAAGATGCTGTCGCGAATCCCCCTGCAACCGGAACAGTTCGATCCTGATGCCCTTGGCAGGGCAGCCGCGTGCTGTATCGAGCACATGTGTCGTCAAATAACCGGTCATACTTTCCTCGCATTGCTTTGACTGATTTATATGCAGAGTTCACTTCAATCAGCAAAGAAACCTTCACAAGAGGCTGCTTCGCATTTTTTTTGAAAAAGGATTGGATTGTTTTGATTTATACGTTGATCACACAAAAAGGATATGACTGTGAAGCGTTATCCCCGAAATATGTCCGGATACGGCGAGACCCCTCCGAATGCAAAATGGCCAAACGGCGCAAAGATCGCCGTGCAGATCGTTCTGAACTACGAAGAAGGTGGAGAGAACAACGTCCTGCATGGCGATGCCGCCTCGGAGGCGTTCCTGTCAGAGATAACCGGCGCGCAGCCTTGGCCCGGTCAGCGGCACTGGAACATGGAATCGATCTATGAATACGGCGCGCGTGCAGGTTTCTGGCGGGTGCATCGCCTGCTGAAAGACGTGCCGCTGACCGTTTACGGTGTGGCAACAGCCCTTGCGCGGGCTCCCGAACAGGTCGCAGCGATGAAAGCCGCAGACTGGGAGATTGCAAGCCATGGGCTAAAGTGGGTCGAGCACAAAGACATGCCCCAAGAAGAAGAGCGCGCGCAGATTGAGGCGGCCATCAAACTGCACCATGAAGTTGTCGGCACACCGCCGCGCGGCTGGTACACCGGGCGCTGCTCAAACAACACCGTGCGTCTGGTCGCCCAGACCGGTCAGTTTGACTATGTAGCGGACAGCTATGCCGATGATCTGCCCTATTGGATCAGGGAGGGCGCACGCGACCAGCTGATCGTGCCCTATACGCTGGACTGCAACGACATGCGTTTTGCCATTCAGGCCGGTTTCAGCACTGGCGATCAGTTTGAAAGCTACCTCAAAGACAGCTTTGATGTGCTCTACGAAGAAGGTATGGCCGGTCAGCCCAAGATGCTGTCCATCGGGTTGCATTGCCGCCTGATCGGGCGCCCCGGTCGCGCCGCCGCGCTGAAACGCGCGATTGAGTACTTCAAATCCCACGATGGCGTGTGGTTTGCCACAAGGCTTGAGATTGCCGAGCATTGGGCCAAGACACATCCGCCAGTCGACACGGCCGCCCCGTCTGACATGGACAAGGAGACCTTTGTGGCTGAATTTGGCGGGGTTTTCGAACATAGCCCATGGATCGCCGAAGCCGCACATGCGTTTGAACTGGGGCCTACGCATGACACGGCCCATGGGATACATCAGGCGCTGGCCCGTGTCTTTCGCGCCGCCAGCACAGACCAAAAGCTGGCCGTTCTAAACGCGCACCCCGATCTGGCAGGCAAGCTTGCCGCCGCTAAACGTCTGACGACGGAATCCACCGCCGAGCAAGCCTCCGTCGGTCTGGACCAGTTGACGGACGCCGAGCGCGCGGAATTCACGAAGCTGAACGACACCTATACTGCGAAATTCGGCTTTCCGTTCATCATCGCAGTGCGGGACAACACCAAAGCCAGCATCCTGAGTGCATTTCACAAACGGCTGGACAACAACCCCACGACAGAGCTTGACGCAGCCTGCACGCAGGTCGAACGCATCGCCGCGCTGCGCCTGTTTGAGAAGTTCGGCGCATGAGCGATACCGTGCACCTCGAACCGCTGACCGCGCTGGATTTTGCGCCCTTTGGCGATGTGTTGGAGGCCACAGGCACACCCGACAAGATGATCAACCAAGGGCTTTGTGGCCGCTTTCATGATCTTGCCCTGATGGATTTCACGCAAGGTCGCGCTGGCATCAGCCTGTTCTCGGCCGAGCCGGGCCAGTTGCCGCTGAAGCTTGAGATGGTGGAACGACACCCGGACGGCAGTCAGGCGTTCATCCCCATGGCGCTTAACCCGTTCGTTGTCGTCGTCGCGCAAGACATCGAGGGACACCCAAAGAACATACGTGCTTTCCTATCCGCGCCGGGTCAGGGCGTGAATTACCATAAAGGCACGTGGCATGGCGTGCTGACGCCGCTGCATGCGCCCGGTCTTTTTGCGGTCGTGGATCGCATCGGACCGGGATCAAACCTTGAAGAATACTGGTTCGACCACCCGTTAACGATCGACAAACCAAAATAAAAACTGGCCAGCAGGCCGGAACATCCAACAGAGGATACTTAACTGATGTCAGATACAGCTATCGGTACGGCAGAACAGCTGCGCGATCCCAATTACACGCCACCGCTTGTAAAAGCCGTCCCCTTGGGCATTCAGCATGTGCTGGCCATGTTCGTCTCAAACGTTACACCCGCGATTATCGTTTGCGGGGCGGCGGGGTTTGGCTTTGGCTCCAACAGCCCGGATTTTCCGCAGATGATCTATATGATCCAGATGTCAATGTTTTTTGCGGGCATCGCGACGCTGTTTCAGACCATCGGTCTGGGTCCCATCGGCGCGCGCCTGCCCATCGTACAGGGCACGTCCTTTGCGTTCATTCCGATCATGATCCCGCTTGTTGCTGGCAAAGGCGTGGATGCCATTGCCGTACTGATGGGTGGTATTGTGGCTGGCGGTTTGTTCCACGCGTTTCTCGGCCTGTTCATCGGCAGGCTGCGTTTTGCGCTGCCGCCGCTTGTGACCGGCTTGGTTGTGACGATGATCGGTCTGGCGCTGGTCAAGGTCGGTGTCCAATACGCGGCGGGCGGTGTTCCGGCGATTGGGACACCCGAATACGGATCGCTGATCAACTGGAGCATGGCGCTTCTGGTGATTTTCGTCACACTCGGGCTGAAGTTCTTTGCACGCGGCATGCTGTCAGTATCGGCTGTGCTGATCGGATTGCTGGCAGGCTACGCCTTTGCCTTTCTGCTTGGTGAAGTGTCCCTCAGCAACGTCGGGCGTGCGGCCTCCTTTGCCCTGCCCAACCCGCTGCATTTCGGGATGGAATTCACGGTTGCCGCCGTGATCGGCTTTTGCTTGATGTCCTTTGTTTCAGCGGTTGAGACCGTGGGCGACGTTTCCGGCATTACCAAAGGCGGCGCCGGGCGCGAAGCGACAGACCGCGAGATCGAGGGCGCGACCTATGCGGACGGTGTGGGCACAGCCATCTCAGGCTTTTTCGGCGCCTTGCCGAATACCTCTTTCAGCCAGAATGTGGGATTGATCGCGATGACGGGTGTGATGAGCCGGGGTGTTGTGACGATCGGCGCACTGTTTTTGATCCTATGTGGGCTGATCCCGAAAATCGGTGCCGTGATCTCGTCCATCCCGATTGAAGTCCTCGGCGGTGGTGTGATCGTGATGTTCGGCATGGTTGTGGCTGCAGGGATTTCCATGCTGTCTGACGTAAACTGGAACCGCCGCAACATGGTGATCTTTGCAATCGCGCTCAGCCTTGGGCTTGGCCTGCAGCTTGAACCCGGTGCCTTGCAGCATTTGCCTGATACGATGCGTGTTTTGGCAACCTCAGGCATATTGCCTGCCGCGTTGATCGCAATCGTACTCAATCTGGTACTGCCCGAAGAACTGACGGGCGAAGCGACAGAAGAAGTCTCCGGTGGCATGGCCGGTCACGGATCAGGGTCCCTGCCAAAAAGCGACTGAAGCACGTTGCGTTTGATTTGAAACGCACAGCGCTGCCTTTCCCGTCGCTCGAATGTGCCGTGCGATAGGAGTGCGCCGGATAAAACGCAAAAGGCCCGGTCGGATGATCGGGCCTTTTGCTTATCCTCGATTTGTTGTCGCTATCCATCGTGCGTGAACCCAGAACAGCCTGCACGAAAGATGGCCGCCGAAGCGGCCATCAGAACATGGAACTACAGGGCCTGCGGTTTAAGCGACGCCATCGCGGTGAAGAGGCCGCAGCCCCATGTGCCGGTTCACGTCTTTATACAGCAAATACCGGAAGTTACCGGGGCCGCCTGCATAACATGCTTGTGGGCAGAAGGCGCGCAGCCACATGTAATCGCCCGCTTCGACCTCGACCCAGTCGTTGTTCAGCCGATAGACGGCTTTGCCTTCCAGAACATATAATCCATGCTCCATAACATGGGTTTCAAGGAAGGGGATCACCCCGCCCGGCTTGAAGCTGACAACGGTCACATGCATGTCGTGGCGCATGTCGCTCGGATCAACGAAACGCGTCGTGGCCCATGCACCATCCGTGTCAGGCATGACCGTGGGTGCGATGTCTTTTTCGTTTGTGACGATCACGTCAGGATGCTCAAGACCCGGCACAGCCTCATAGGCCTTGCGGAACCAGTGGAACACAACCGGGTCCGACCCCTTGTTGTGCAGCGTCCAGTCGCTTGATGGGGGCAGATAGGCGTAGCCCCCCGGCTCCAGAACATGTGTATTTCCATCAACCGTCAGCGTGGCCTGACCTTCGAGCACAAAAAGGACCGCCTGCGCCTGCGGGTCAGTCTCAGTGCGATCAGACCCGCCACCGGGCGATACTTCCATGATGTAATGGGAAAATGTCTCCGCAAATCCGGTCATCGGACGCGCCAGAACCCACAGACGGGTGCCCGTCCAAAAGGGCAGAAAGCTCGTCACAATGTCCCGCATCGTCCCCTTGGGGATCACAGCGTAGGCAGGTGTGAAAATGGCACGGTCCGTCAGCAGGGTATTCTGATCCGGATGCCCCCCTTTCGGGGCGAAATATTGCGCGGACATAGCAACTCCTTTGAGGGTTAGCCGGTGCAGTATCGGCAACGGTTCACTCTCTCACCAGACCGAATAAAGCAACAACACCTTTCGGTTTCATTTGAAAATGAAGACCAATCAGATCACAGACAGACCCACGCTCCAAGATGGCTGTCATCAATATCCGAAAAGTGTATTTTCAAGGGTTCATGCTCATCAATAAATGACGAGGCAAACCCGCGCTGCGGGAGCGATCTGCGCACAAAGAAACCGGCAATCCAGACGCCCAGTAGCAGCCCGTTCTTTTCGCGCAATTCAATCCGGTGACCCTGAATATCGCCATAATCCAGTGTGCCGCTCGTGTTGGACATGCGCGCATCGAAACACACAAGACCGTTGCTGTAAAAGCGCCAGCGCACAGCCCCCCAATCACATTCGTCTATCGTTGCGGGCCCTGTCCACAGATACTCACGCCAGCGCAATTCGCCGTCGGTTCCCTCTTTCAGAACCCCCTGCGAGGACGCATCATTATTTTGCGCCTTCCAGCGCACGTAGCCGACAGGTTCATCTTCGCGGCCAATCGGGATGCCTTCACTGGAAAGACCAAACGTCTTTTTCAGGATATTGTCGCCATCCGCGCCTTTTTTCTTTGCGCTATCGGCAAGGTTGGTGACGAGCTTTGATGCAACTGACCAGATCATGGTTCCCCTTTCGAGCTATCCCGCAAGTGGATCAGTTCAGAGCGACGCGCATCCGTGCCGAACTGCAAAAACACCTTTGGGAATACTCAACCTTGCGAAGGGCGGACGCGTCATATCCGACGGCGATGTTGCAGTCTTCACGCGCGGCACCGGCCATCTGGAAGGCGGCACCGCTGCGGCGCGCTGCAGCGAGTTGCGCAAAAAAGCTCTCGGCTTCCGAGAGGCGCGTCTCAAGGTCGGTCTGCAATTCTGCACCGACCGACGACACGGTGAGCGGAATTTCGCGATATGTTCTACAGGCCGCAAGCATCTCGCCCAGCGTCACGGTTACGCGCCGGTTCTGCCGTTCAGGTCCGGCGACACTCACAAGCAACTCACGTTCGCCGCGGCTTGAGACCCCGCCAATTCTGTCAACACTCACACCCTGTTCCAGCAACGCGGCGGAAACCGCATTCGCGCGGCGCAGTCCCAGTCGGTCATTGTAGCCCAAACCACCGACAGCATCCGTAAAGCCAATCAGCACAGTGGGTTTATACGATGGGTTTTCCTTTAAACGCTCGGCGATCTCAACGATCTTGGCCTGAGCCTCCGCATCAAGTTCGGCAGAATCGAAGGCGAAATTGATCGTCCCGATATCCTGTGCGGAGAGCGAAACGGGCATAAAAAGGCAAATCGCCAAGAGCATTCTGAACAACACGTTGGATCCAAACAGCTAATCTAAGGTTGATGAAAGTGATACCCCACTGTCACACTCTGTACAACAAGAGAACAAAAATGAGGCATCTTCTGTACAATTCCCAGTGGAAACTATTTGATGCGTGGTAAAAGAGCAGAAGAAAAACAGTGTGAGTTGCAAAGTATGATTTTGTCGAAACAGGCACGCAAGAAAACGAAAACCAGCATTCTGGCTTTTGCATTGGGGCTGTGCGTCTCCCACAGTGCATCGTCGCTGACGCTGGAAGACGCGATCCTGTTTGTATTGGAGACCAACCCCGAGATCAAAGCCGCCGAAGCCAACAAACAGGCGATCGAATTCGAGCTTGATCAGGCGAGAAGCTTTTTTGCCCCGCGCGTCGAACTTGAATCCCGCGCCGAGGGCAGCATCAACGATGGCACGCGCACAAATGATCTGACCTCCTCTGATGATGCGATTTTCGGCTATGAAGTCACTGGCCGGGTGACCCAGCGGCTTTACGATGGCAAAGCCACAAGGTCTGAGGTTGAGCGTCAAGCTTACCGGATCGATGCGGCGGCCTATCGCGTGCTTGAGCGCGCTGAGTTTTTGTCGCTTGAGGCCATTCGGGTCTACAGCGACGTTTTGCGCACGCAACGAGTGACACAACTGGCCCGCGAAAACCTGACCTATCACCGCGACATCCTCGCACAAATTCGCAGCGGGTTTGACAACGGTATTCTGGGCATTGGTGATCTGCAACAGGCCGAAGAACGCCTGTTTCTCGCCGAAGACACCTTGCTTCAATTCGAACTGAACGAAATGGACACGCGCGCCCTGTTTCTGGAAACCGTTGGCGTCACACCTGATGGATTGAACGCGGTGCCAAGTCCTGCCGCGCGCCTGCCCGCAACGGTCGAAGAAACGTTAGCCACGGCATGGCGTCGCAACCCGACAATCCTGTTTTTCCAATCCGACGTCGGGGCCGCTGAGGCCTTGTCGCGCACGGCAAACGCCAACAAGGCACCCACCCTCGATCTGGAAGCTGTTACGCGCTACGGCGATGACATGCGCGGGTTCGAAGGAGAAGTGCGCGATGCATCCGTTGGCCTTGTTCTACGGTATGAATTTCAAGGCAACCGCAAGCGCGGAGAGCGCGAAGAACAAGTGCGCCGTGTGGGAGAGCAACGCGCCCGGCTTTTGACACAGACCCGTCTGGTTGAACGTGAAGTGCGCCAATCCTGGGCGAACCTGCAGTCAGCCCTGCGCCGCGCCGATATCCTTGAGCGTCAGGCCACCCTTTCGCGCGAGTTGTTGGAGAGCTACACGCAAGAATTTGACGTTGGCAACCGTTCGTTGCTGGACGTTTTGAACACGCAAAACGCGCTTTTTCAGGCAGACGTGAATTTACGAAATGCTAGGGCTTTGGAAGTATTCCTGAAATACCGTCTGCTGGCGGCTGCAGGGATCCTGTTACCATCGCTTGGAATTGAGCCGCCTGAAGACAGCAATGCATATGCCGCCAGCGCCGAAGGGGCACCCGGCGTCAGCTCCGAACCCGTAAAACTGCGGGACGACGCACGTGGCTTTAGCGATTGGCGCAAAAGCGTAAAGTCTGAGTGACCGCAGATCGGAGGGCTCACATCTCCACACCTGATAAACCAGCCAAATCGCGGGTCGCGCGTATCACCACAGGCAGCGGCGCAGAGGCAAAAGCACAGGAAATAGTTGCAAAAGTCACCCGATCCAATCTGGATTGGGCACTGCAGGCAAGTCCGGTCGATCCCTTGGCGGCATCGGTGGTCGAAGCGATGCGCATCAGCGGAACCGACATCGCCGTCGAAGTCCTGACCGGAGGCCTTGGTCTGCCTGCCGATGGGCGTCTGTCACCCGAACTGGCCGTATCCGCGGCTGAGCGGCACGGCATGCGCGCGCGGCTTGAACGGCGCCGGTTGAGTGATATTGATCCCGGAGAATACCCCGTTGTCTTGCTGTTACGCGGACGTGACGCTTGCGTTTTGACCGCCCGAAACGAGGATGAAACCTATTCGGTTTTGCGCCCCTCACAAGCGTCAGACACGTTGAAGATCACACAAAAGGCCCTGCTGGATGTTTATGCCGGCCATGTGATCCTGCTGCAGCGTCAGGCCGAAACGTTGGGGGATACCAAGCTGGCCACGTCCTCTGGCCATTGGTTGTGGGGGGCGTTGCGTCCGTTTTGGCCGGAATACATGCAGGTCGTGCTGGCCTCGGTGCTGATCAATTTTCTAGCCCTCGCGGTACCGCTGTTTACCATGAATGTCTATGACCGCGTCTTTCCCAATGCGGCCATCATCACGCTTTGGTCGCTTGTTGCCGGTGTTGGATTGGCGCTTGGCTTTGATGCGCTGCTCAAGCTTCTGCGCTCCGGGATTATTGACCGGATCGGGCGCAAGGTCGATGCCTCGGTTTCATCCAGCGTGTTCCGACATGTCTCAAACCTGCGGCTGGACGAAGATGTGCCGCCATCCGGCAGCCTGATGAACACGCTCAAAGATTACGAACAGGTTGCTGATTTCTTTTCATCCCAGACGCTGTCGCATCTGATTGATCTGGCCTTTGCGGTGCTTTTTATCGCGCTGATCTATTACATTGGTGGGCCGCTGGCCTATCCCCCTGCCCTTGCGCTCGGGTTTGTCATGCTGATGGGCCTGATCATCCTGCGCCCTCTGCGCGGCGCGTCAGAGCACAACCGCGCAACCGGCGGGGCGAAAACTCTCGTGGCCTCGGAGGCTGTGTCAGAACTCGAAACCCTGAAGGCCGTGGCCGGGCACAATCGCATGCAATCACGCTGGGAACGGCAAAGTGCGGACGCCGCGATGACCCAAGCCAAAAGCCGCCGCCTCGCGACACTCGCCACGACACTGACGGCGCTGGCCACGCAGGCCTCCTCCATCGGGATCGTGGTGATCGGCGTCTATCTCGCGCTGGAAGGGCAGATCACCATGGGTGCGGTCATTGCCGCGATGATCTTGTCAGGGCGTGCATTGGCCCCCACGGCGGCGGTCACGGGGCTTTTTGTGCGGGGGAGCTTCGCGATCTCGACCTTGCAGTCTCTGGGCAAACTCATGAACCAACGCTCTGATGCGGATGGTCGGGGGCGCACGATCAACACGACCGATCGTTCCGGTGAGATAGAATTGAAAGACGTCTCGCTGAACTATCAGGGCGCGGTGGTTCCGGCCTTGAAAAACGTCTCCCTCAAGGTACCCGCCGGCAGCCACATTGGCATTATCGGACCGATCGGAGCAGGCAAAACGTCGTTGACGCGGGTGATGGCCGGGCTGTGGCCACCCACGGATGGGCTGATCCTGCTGGATGGGTTGAATACCCGGCAAATTGCCCCCGAGACGCTCCGCCGCTTTGTGCAACTGGTCCCGCAGGAAGCGGTGCTTTTCACCGGCACCCTTGCCGAGAACATCGCCTTTGGTGTTCCCGGTGCACGAGACGAGGATATCCTGCGTGCCGCGCGTGACGCGGGCGTAGATCGGATCGCCGCCAGCCACCCGGATGGGTTTGGCATGCAGATCACCGAACGCGGGCGCAATCTGTCGGGCGGGCAACGCCAGATGATCGCGCTGGCCCGCGCATTGCTGCCGCAGCCGCGCGTGCTGATACTGGACGAACCAACTTCTGCAATGGATATGCAATCGGAGATGCTGTTCATTGACGGCGTCGAACGCGCACTTGCACGCAAACCCATGACCCTTGTGGTCTCGACACATCGCATGGCGCTGATGCGGCTTGTCACGCATGTGGCCGTCATGACCAGCGGCACCTTGCGCAGCTATGGACCCCGCGATGAGGTGTTATCGTCGTTGAAAGAAGCTGGCAAAGGCGCGCCGTCATGAGCGGCACCGAATGGGATTTTGAGGCGTCGCGCCGCCCCCGGTCGGCTGGTCGCGGGATCTTGACGCTGGTTTTTCTGTTGGTCCTTGTTGGCTTGCTGGTGGGGGCCGTGTCCTGGGCATCTTGGGCGCGCATTGAGGTGATGGCCCGCGCGCAGGGCGTTGTCGTCCCCTCAGGTCGTGCCCGCAATGTAGAAAGCCTTGAGGGCGGCATCGTGCGCGACATTCTGATTTCCGAAGGCGATGCCGTAACACAAGGTCAGGTGTTGATCCGCATTGATGATATCGGGGCCGCGTCGACCCTTGGCGAAATCACCGCGCGTCGCGATGCAATGCTGACCAAGGCCCTGCGGCTCGAAGCGGAATTGCTGGGCGAGGACGCCCCGGATTTTTCCAACCTTGGGCTGGCGGACGACCACCCGCTCGCCCTGCGCGAAATGGCGCTTTTCGACAGCCGTCAGGCGGCTGATCTGTCCCAGCGCACGGTTCTTGTCTCGCAGGTGGAACAACGCTCTCAGGAGATCGAAGAGCTTGGAAGTGCATTGGCCCGCATCGACGAAAGCCTCGAATTGCTCGACGAGGAAATCGCGTTGCGCACAGCCTCCGGCGTCGTGCCGCGCGCCCAGATCATCCCGATTGAGCGTGAGCGGACCAGAAAACGGCAGGAACGCGACTCCGTCCTCAGCCGCAGCCGTCAGGCCGTCACAGCACTGGGCGAAGCTGAAGCACGCGTCAAGGAATTGAACCTGAACCGGCGCGCAGAGATCAACACCGAGCGCTCAGATACGTTGAATGAACTCAGCGTGCTGGACGAAACCCTGAAACGCGCTTCTGATATCCTGAACCGCACCAGCCTGCGCGCGCCGGTCGAGGGCATCGTGTCGGTCCTGAACGTCAATACGCTGGGGTCCGTTATCGCACCGGGTGAAGAGGTCGCACGCATTGTGCCCGCCGATGACAATCTCGAAGTCGAAGCGCGCGTGCGGCCCGAAGACATCGCATTCATCCGACTTGATCTGCCCGCCAAGGTCAAACTCACGTCCTTTGACTTCACCATCTACGGTGCGCTGGAAGGTCGCGTCGTGCGCATTGGCGCCGATGCGGAGCGCGATGAAACAACCGGCGAGACATATTTCCCCATCATCGTGCGCACGGACTCGAATGCACTGTCGCGCAACGGTGAAACCCACGAAATCCGCACCGGCATGATCGCCTCGGTCGATATTCTGACCGGGGAACGGACGGTGCTGGATTACCTGCTCAAGCCACTGCGCAAAGCGCGCCTTGAGGCCCTGCGCGAGCGCTAGACGATGGCCGTTTGCGCGGCACCCGCGCTGTCTTCAAAGATCACTTCGACCTGCGCGGGGATACCGCCACCTGTCGATGCAACCTCGAAGGCATTGCTGCCATCGACCTGCAAGACGCCCGTGGTGTTGTCATAAGACACGCGGCCACCGACGCTGTTTACACCATTCACAACTTCGCTCAGGTCAATCTGATCGCCTGCGCCATAATCACCGATCTCATCCGCGATTGTGACAGGGCCGGAGGCCAGCACAAAGATGTCATCGCCCGCACCGCCAAGCAGCGTATCACGCCCGTCGGATCCCTGCAGGATGTCATTGCTCGCACCACCGTCAATCGTGAAGCCGCCCGCCGCCCCGCTGAGGTCGATGAAGTCAGACCCACCCATCAACTGGAACTCGGTGATCCCGGCGTATTCGCGCTGCGTGGCCAGCCAATCCACGGCATCATCATTGTCCGTGCCTTTTGCGACGGTCCCGCCGAGCGTTGCATCACCGGTGACATCCGTCATCAGGCTGCGCACAACACCGTCCGGACCCGTAACAACGGACCCGCTGTCCTGCATTTGCAACGTATCAATATCCAGATTTGCCGTTGCTGATGAGCGTGCAGGAACCGGGGCGCTATCGACCACTTCGTATTCCAATACAGGTGTGCCGACGTATCCCGGCGGCACCGTGATGGTCACATCTGTCCCCACGACGCTGATCTGAACCAACGGGTCGGGTGAGGTGATGTTTTCCACCGTCATGGCCGATGTATCCGTTGCATTGGCCAGTAGGTCCGCAAAAGTTACGACCTGTGACTGGTCAAACGTCGGCGTGACATCGACCGGTGCGACAATATCCGGGCGCGCATTAATATTGATTGCCAAGGGCACATCCGGTGCGGTGCCATGATTGGTCGTGACCGAAACCGTGCCCGTGATATCGCCCGCAAAGCTGGCAGGCACCGTCAGGGAAAGCGCCGCAATCGCCAGCGTAAAATCGGCAGGCGACAAAGCGCCGCGTGCGAAGGTCAGCGTGAAACGGGTCGCGGAGAGCGCGCCATCTGATGCCAATGTGCCCGCAGGCAGCGGCTGATCAAAGGTCACTACCACCGTTTCGAGTGTTTCGGATGGCGTCGATTGAATATCCGTGATCTGCGCGTCAATCCCCAGCGCGACCAGCAAATCCACGCCTTCCTGCTGCGCAAGGTCAGTGTTCGTCACACTGACATTGACATCCAACTCGCCAGTGATATCGAGATCAAAGCTCTCGCTCACGTTGCCGCCTTCATTCGTGGTGGCTGTCACGGTGGACGTAAGCGGCGTGCCGTTCGTGGCAAAGTCGGTCGGGAAGGTGATGACCAACGCGTTAAATTCTGCCTCGGTGCCGGTAAAGACAAGCGACCCGCTCGCCGCGATATCGCCTGCACCGAAGGAATAGGTGGTGCCAGCAGGCACGCCTGACATCTCGAAGGTGACGGAATCAATGCTCTCTGACCCGTCGGTATCGGTGACATCTAGGGCAACGTTTGACGAAGGCGTAAACGTCACCTGCGCATCTGTTTCAGGCAAGGTCACCACAGGGTCCGTCACCGTCACCGTCAGATCAGGCGTCGCGGTGATCGCGAGGTTCAGGTTTGCCACATCCGACAATTCGGTGTCCGTGTAGCTGTAGGTGGTGCTCTCATCCGTTGTGATGGCCACAACATCAATCGACACATCCCCTGCGAAATCAGCAGGTGGCACAAAGGACACCTGACCGGCTGGAATGAACCCGATGCCCGGCCCGCTAAAGCTCGGATCCGGGATACCCGGAATGACGACGATGCCGCTGGCCGGTACTGTTACTGGCGTCCCGCCGACGAACAGCTCACTGCCCGCAGGCAAAGTGACTTCAAAACTGATCGTTTCATGTACATCAGGCGAGGTAGCGGAAAGGGTGATATCATATTGCGTCCCGTCATCCTCAGCCCCCCCGGTCGGGGAGATACTGGCCTGCACTGTTGGTTTATCCGCATCCGGCAGAACCCGCAGGATAAAGTCGGTCGTGCCCTGATTCTGATCCGAGTTGGCCAGTTCCAGCGTGTTGATCGTGATGGAGACTGGGATTTCGGGCAGAATGGTTGCGTCTTCGCTGTCTGGTGTGCGCGCGTGTTCGTCCACCAGTGAAATCGTCAGCGCATTCAGTTGGGACACCGGCACGGTGAACGTGTCGTCCCCATTGTCGATGATGCCGCTGGCACCGGACAGGATCACGTAATCCGGCAACGGCCCGATGACGGCAGAGGCTGTTTCCGATCCGTCCTGATCCGGCGATTGCGCGGTTTGAAAGATTTCGCCAAAGCTGATGGGTTTGTCCTCAACGATGGTTACGATGGGCGTAGTACCCGTCGGATCCGTCACCAGTGGCAACCCGGTTTCGGTCGCTGTATGATCCGGATTATAGACGAACTCGGGTGCATCAGCGACCGGGATGATATCAATCGTCTGCGTTGTCGTGTTTGACGCGACGCTGCCGTCAATGTCCTCGCTGGACGCAGTTACGGTGATCTCCAAGGGTCCGCTGAAATGCTCGGCAGCGCGGACTTCAAGTGTGCCCACGGCGTTCGGGCTGAGAGTAAAGGTGGGCGGATTGCCCGTCCCCGGCCCGGTGCCTGCATCCGGTGTCAATTCACCATTGGCGTCAAATAATCTGGCGTCCGGGTCCCCCCCAAGAGTGATGACAACATCGCCTGTCGCACGCTCGCCCTCATCTGCACTGGACAGGGTAATATCAGCCGAGAAAGCGGTGTCTTCGAGGGCTGATGCCGGTGCGCCGATGGCAATCGTCGGGCCATCCACGACGGGCTGCACAAACACAGGCATTGTACCGGGTTGGCTCGAAAAACTATTGCAGGTGAAGTTGTTCAGAACCGATGTGGTCTGAATGTCGGGCAGGCTATCGTAAGGGTCAGCCGTACCGAATGTATCACCGACGGGGAACGGGTTGCTTGGGCTCGATTCTTGCGGTGGTGGAGTGTAAGTCACTGTCCCAGCAGTCAAAAGCGGGTTGCTGCTGTCCGTTCCAAGGGCGGCAAAATCGATTGTGTACTGGCCGGTGATCGGATCAAACAGCACTGCACCCGGCGTTGAGGACGTCAGCGTCGCGCCCGGTGGCAGTGTCAGGCCCACGCCGAAATCACCACTCACACCCAAGCTATCCACACCCAGTGGCTGACCGCTCAGATCATCAATGCTCTCCCACTGTCCGGGGACTTCGGTGAGCTGGATTTTCAGCTCATTGCCGGTGTCTTCGAATGCATCCCCGACAAAGGTCAATTCGGGGATCGGCAACTGCCGGGGGTCACCTGGCGGACAACTGCCACCACCGACCGCATTCCCGCTGGGCAGGACAATGATCGAGAAATCGGAGGAAGTCACGCTGCCCCCCGTCAACCCGTCAATGTCGTTCAAAACGTCCTGCACGTCGACACCCGGACCAATCTGGCGCACGCTGGACAGATCAACGTCGTTTTCTGTGACGATGGCGTTCAGTGTTAGGTTGAAATAGCTCGGATCGCTCACGGCCACATTCGGCACCACGGTCACAGTGGCCAGTTCCGCTGCGGTCACGAGGTAAGTCTCGCCGCTGGCATCTATGGGCGTGCCCCCGACAAAACGGATTTCGGGCGGAATATCTGTGAAGATGTAATACAGCGTCTCAGACCCATCAGGATCGCCATCGGTAAAGAGGATTTCATCACGCGCGCCCGTCAACGGATCCGCCGCTTCAAACGTATTTGTGACGGCCGGATCATTGAATCCCAGCTGCAGCGCATCATCGCTGAGGCGTTCGATCAGTTGGAACGGCGTGTCGTCGAACCCGGCGTAGGCGTAGGCGAGATCCTGATTAGGCACACCGTCGGTTGTCCCACTTGGATCATAGATCGCATTGATCGTCGTTTTGTCGATCCCACCGGGTGTCGCGGCAGGGTCGGCGTCCTGAACATCGACGTCCGGCGTATCTGCGACGCCTTCGACATTGATCGTTACGGTGCCAATGCCGGTTGTCGTCTCGGCAGGGCCGGGCGTGCCGGGCAAAACACTGGATTCGACATACGTCACCTCGACCTGAAAGACGACCGCCTCGTTGCTGTCCTGCCCGGGCAAGACATGCAGGTTTGGCGACTGCGCGGCAGTAATGTTGTAGGTGCCAGACGCATCAGGCGAAATCAGGTTGGAATAGATCGGACCCCCAGCCGGCGTCGTGCCCGTCTGATTTGGCACACCATCAAAAAACAGCGGCAGACGTCCTTCGCTATCGGCCTGAACATTGAAAATGGTATAGGCGTCTTCGATGATTTCCGGGGATTCCGGTGTCTGGTCGATGATATTGCCATCCAGAACAACGCGCACCGCCTGATCTTCGAGCGTACGGAACGTCTCGCTGGGGTTCCCGCCATCCGCGACCGGATCAATGCTAATGGTGGCGGTCGACAGGTTCGTCACACCGGTTGAGCCATTCGCCTCAAGGGTCACAATGTCGACGGCAATTGGAATATCGCCCGAGAAATGCTCAGGCACGCCGCGCAGTTCAACGCCTTGCCACTGATCTTCGTTCAGGCTCCAGTCCAGTGTGCCATCGCCGTTGATCTCGGTCAGCAATGCCGGGATTTTTGGCCCGCTTGGGTTGGCCGGGTCGGTCACATATACGGTCAGGAAGTTCGGGATATTGCGCAACACGGCAGAGATGATCGTCTCCGAG